>JAWKXG010000001.1:0-260663 GCA_041397065.1 Paracoccaceae bacterium
CTCCAGATTCAAACGGTCCAGTTTTCAGGGGGCAGAGCACAGAAATTGAACTTGCCACTGGCACGGACCTTGCGCCGATGCCGGGCTTCCTACCACAACTCGTTCGTTTCGGCTTTCCGACCCCTTATCATTTTGCTGTTGGCCGAGAGCTATCCACGTCAGCGCGCATAGAAGTGCATCAGCAATACGAAGGCATCGCGAAGTACATCATACATGACCCTTCCGACGACTGGGATGCTGTACGAGCTAAGGTATCAAACGCGATGGCTGTATCGCTTTTCACAGACGTTGGTGAAGATGACCTTGAGGCTCTGGAAGAGTTGTTCAAGAAGGATAGTGACTCGGATTGAGTGTGACTATGCAAGAAGCGCAGGACCAAGAGCTGGTCCAGATGGCCGCCGCATCGTTCAACACGTTCACGGCTATCTCAAGGCTGTATCTGATGCGGTAACGCGACGTCACCAAGGGTGTTCTGTTCATCGTCGGCAAAAAGGCTCGTAGGGTGTCCAGTAATCCAACCAATCTTCTTGAAGATTACTCCCGGCTTCATGGACGCCCTGCAGCACTAGGTGTGAGGAGTCTTGACGATTGCTAGTCTTTGAAGCTTCGGGAACAGCCCGCTACCCAAATGATACCCACAGGCTTCTTTCACGACTGAGGTTAACCGCCGGATACAGATAGTCGATTGATTTTATTTGGTAAAAATGGTGCCCGGGGGCGGAATCGAACCACCGACACGAGGATTTTCAATCCACTGCTCTACCCCTGAGCTACCCGGGCACGGGAGAAGGCTAGGCCTTCGGGTGCGCGTGTCTTAGGCGAGGGCGCGGTCGGTGTCCAGAGGGATTTTCGCGATTTCGCAGTCTCTTGAGCCCCGCCCCGACTCCTGCGATATTTCACACGAGCAGGAAAGGCCGACCCATGCGCCCCATTCGTGGCATTGCCTACAAACTCGTATCGGTTCTGGCCTTCGTGACGATGTCCGCGCTTGTAAAAGGCGTATCGGGCACGATCCCTCCGGGGCAGGCCGTGTTCTTTCGGTCCCTCTTTGCGATCCCCGTGATCCTCGTCTGGCTGGCCGCCCGCGGCGAGTTGCGCACCGGCCTGCGGGCGCAGAACCCGCTGGGCCATTTCTGGCGCGGATTCGTGGGAACCTCGGCCATGTTCATGGGCTTTGCGGCGCTGGCTTTCCTGCCGCTGCCCGAAGTGACCGCCATCGGTTATGCCGCGCCCCTCCTCGTGGTGATCTTCGCGGCAATGTTTCTGGGCGAAGAGGTGCGGGCCTTTCGCATGACGACAGTGGTGATCGGTCTTGCCGGGGTGCTGATCGTTCTATCCCCCCGCCTGTCGATCGATGATTCTCTGGACGCGATGCAGACTTTGGGCGCCGTGCTGGCGTTGACCGGAGCGATCTGCGCGGCGTTGGCGCAGGTGACGGTGCGCCGCCTGATCCGGACCGAGGCCACATCCGCGATCGTGTTCTGGTTCTCGGTGACGGCGTCGGTCCTGGCCTTGGTCACGCTGCCGTTCGGCTGGTCGGTTCCGACCCTGCGCGAGGCGGCGATCCTTGTGCTGATGGGGCTGTTGGGCGGTGTCGGCCAGATCTTCCTGACCTCGAGCTACCGCGAAGCCGACGCCTCGCTTGTCGCGCCTTTCGACTATGCCTCGATGTTGCTGGCGCTGGCGATCGGCTACTGGGTCTTTGACGAGGTCCCGACCGGAACCATGCTGACCGGCGCCAGCATCGTCGTCTTCGCGGGTGTGTTGATCATCTGGCGCGAACGGCGTCTGGGCCTTGAACGCGCGCGCCAACGCAAGGCCATGACGCCGCAGGGTTAACCCAGATCGGGGCGATCCCGCGCGACAGGAAGGGCAAACCAACGGACGGGGGTATTCATGTCCACAGTCGAAGTAACGATCTCGGCCCTCGTTCACGCCGCGCCCGACACGGTCTGGCAATGCTGGACAGACCCGCAGCACATCACGGGCTGGAACTTCGCCTCTGATGACTGGTGCTGCCCCCGCGCAACCAACGACCTGCGCGTCGGCGGGCTCTATTGCGCGCGGATGGAGGCGAAGGACGGCAGCTTCGGCTTTGATCTCAAGACGACCTACGACGCCATCGAGCCCGGCACGCTGCTGGTCTCGACCATGGAAGACGGGCGCAAGATCCGCACCAGTTTTGAGGCGGGCGCCAATGGCGTGCAAATCACGACGATCTTCGACGCCGAAACCCAGAACCCTGTCGAAATGCAGCGCCAAGGCTGGCAGGCGATCCTCGACAATTTCAAGGCCTATGCCGAAAGGGCCTGAGCGCGCACCAGTCCAATCGCCAAAGGGTGCGCATTCCCCGCGCACCGACCCCCTACAGCCGACTCACCGCCCCCGGAACAACGTTCCCAGAACGCCACGCACAAGCGCGCTGCCTGCCCGCGTGCCGATGGACCGTGCCATCGACTTGGTGAAGGCCTCGACCGCCGTATCCCCCCGAGACGAGGACGACCGGCTGCGCGAAGACGTGCTGCGCTGGCGGGACGGCTTGTCCTCGGCCGTCTCGCGGATCCGTCCGGGCGGCTGATAGCGGCGCGCCCGCGAATAGCGCTCGGTCGCCGCGGTTTCTTCGGGTGCTTCCTCGAACCGCTCGGCCTCGCGGGCGGCCTGCTGCGCGCGGCGTTCCAGAATCTCGTGCGCCGAATCGCGATCGATGGCGCGGTCGTATTTCCCCGCGACCGGCGACGTCGCGATGGTCTGCCGCCGCACGGTCGGATCCACAGGCCCCATCTGCGACGCGGGCGGGCGGATCAGCGTGCGCTCGACCACACCGGGCACGCCCTTGGCCTCGAGGAACGAGGTCACGGCCTCGCCCACGCCCACTTCTCGAATCGCAACCTCGGTATCGAAGCGCGGATTCTCGCGATAGGTCTCGGCGGCCTTCTTCAGCGCCTGCTTGTCGCGCGCAGTGAACGCCCTCAGCGCGTGCTGCACCCGGTTGCCCAGCTGCGACAGGATCGTTTCGGGCACATCGTCGGGGTTCTGCGTGACGAAATAGACACCCACCCCCTTCGACCGGATCAACCGCGCCACCTGCTCGACCTTCTCGATCAGCGCGCGCGGGGCGCCGTTGAACAACAGATGCGCCTCGTCGAAAAAGAACACCAGCTTGGGCTTGTCGGCATCGCCCACCTCGGGCAGCTCCTCGAACAGCTCGGACAAGAGCCACAGCATGAAGGTCGCATACAGCCGGGGGGTGTTCATCAGCTTTTCAGCGTGCAGGATGTTGACGCGGCCGCGACCGTCCGTCGTCGTGCGCAGGATGTCGGCAATCTCCAGCGCCGGCTCCCCGAAGAATTGGCCGCCGCCCTGGTTTTCCAGCACCAGCAGCTGCCGCTGAATGGCGCCAATCGACGCCGTGGTGATGTTGCCGTATTGCAGCGACAGTTCGCGCTGGTTCTCGCCCAGGAATTGCAGCATCGCGCGCAGGTCATCCAGATCGAGGATGGCCAACCTTGCTCATCGGCGATACGAAAGGCGATGTTGATCATCCCCTCTTGCGCTTCGGTCAGTTCCAGAATGCGGCTCAGCAGCAGAGGGCCCATCTCGGCGACCGTGGTGCGCACGGGGTGGCCAAATTCACCGAACAGGTCCCAGAAGGTTACCGGCATCGCGGCATATCCGATCTCGGCCAGTCCGATCGTTTCGGCACGGCGGGCAAAGGCATCGCGCGGGGTTCCGGCGGCGGCCATGCCGCTGACATCGCCCTTGATATCCGTCAGGAACACGGGCACCCCCGCTTGGCTGAAGGCCTCGGCCATGACCTGCATCGTGATGGTCTTGCCGGTCCCCGTCGCCCCCGCGATCAACCCGTGACGGTTGCCGTATTTCAACAGCAACTGCTGTGCCTCGCCGTATCCGTCGCCGCCGCCCCCGATGAAAATCGCGTCCTGCGCCATGCCCTGCCCCTTCATCTTGTCTCAAATACTCCACGGGGGTGCGGGGGTGTGAAACCCCCGCTTCCGCGCTCTCACACTGCCGCGAAATCGCGGGCCGTGTAACCCTGCAAATACAACAGCGCCGTCAGGTCGCCATGATTCACGCGCGATCGCACTGCGCCGCGACCGAGGGCTTGCGTAGCGCCACCCCGCACCCGCAAGGTGCAGCATCCCCAGATCATTCGCACCATCACCCACGGCGATGACATCGGCGGGGCTCAGCCCCAACCGCGCCGTGATCTCGTTCAACGCATCAACCTTGGCCTGTTTCCCCAAGATCGGCAGGCCGACCTTGCCGGTCAGAAACCCCGCCATCTTCCAGCAACGTTCGCGCGGTTCTCGTCAAAGCCCAGCGCCGCGCCGACTTTGGCAGTAAAGGCCGTGAACCACCTGACACCAGCGCCGCGTGCCCGCCCCGCGCCTTCATCGTCGCAATCAAGACCTTTGCCGCCGGGCATATAGGTGATGCGCTCGGCCAGCACCTGATCGATGACGCTCACGGGCAGGCCCTTCAGCAAGCCCACGCGTTCGTTCAGCGCGGCCTCGAAATCCAGCTCGCCATTCATGGCCCGCGCGGTAATATCGGCGACGCGGGCACCGACCCCGGCCATATCGGCCAACTCGTCGATGCATTCTTGCTGGATCATCGTCGAATCCATATCGGCCAGCAGCATCCGCTTGCGCCGCCTCGGCGGGTTGCACGCACAGGTCGATCTGCATCGCCTGAAGGTCCGTCCAAACGTCCCAGCGATTCGCGGGAAGGCCCGGCAGGGCGAATTCAGCCGCAATCGCGGGGTTCAGCCAGCGCGCATCCCCCCACCCCATGCATTGCGCAGGGTTTCGACCAAGGTTTGCTCCAACACCGGGCGCGCCGGATGCACAATAGCGTCGCAATATACATGTCGTGTTTCCGATCGTAGTCGCTAGGCGTCGGTTTTGCGCCCTTAAACGCCGCAATAGGCCAAAAATGCCGCTTGTGCCAGTGCTGCGGCGCGGCTATCGCTTGCTGCGGGACACCCCTCCCCAACGAGGGGCGTTTATCTGGAAGGATACCATGACCAAGACGACGACCCCGGCCACGCGGCCGGCAAATCCGCGTTTCTCTTCGGGCCCTTGCGCCAAGATTCCCCATTATTCGCTGGACATGCTTGCCGACGCGCCGCTGGGCCGCTCGCATCGCGCCACCGTCGGCAAGAACAAGCTGGCCGAGGCGATTGACCTGACCCGCGAGGTTCTGGGCGTCCCCGCCGACTATCGCATCGGTATCGTGCCGGGCTCGGACACGGGCGCCGTTGAAATGGCGATGTGGTCGCTGCTGGGTGCCCGCCCTGTTGACATGCTGGCGTGGGAATCCTTCGGCGAAGGCTGGGTGACCGACGCCGTCAAGCAGCTCAAGCTGGACGCCACGGTGCGCAAGGCGCCCTATGGCCAGATCGTCGATTTCGCTCAGGTCGATTTCGACAAGGACGTGGTCTTCACGTGGAATGGCACCACCTCGGGCGTGCGCGTAGCGAATGGCGATGCGATCCCGGCCAACCGCGCGGGCCTGACGATTTGCGACGCAACCTCGGCCGCATTCGCAATGGACCTGCCGTGGGACAAGCTGGATGTGGTGACCTTCAGCTGGCTGAAAGTGCTGGCGGCGAGGGCGCGCATGGCGTGCTGATCCTCAGCCCGCGCGCGGTCGAGCGGCTGGAAACCTATACCCCCGCATGGCCGATGCCCAAGATCTTCCGCATGACCAAGGGCGGCAAGCTGATTGAAGGCATCTTCAAGGGCGAGACCATCAACACCCCGTCGATGCTGGCGGTCGAGGATTATCTGGTCGCGCTGAAATGGGCGCAGACGGTGGGCGGGCTGCAAGGCCTGATCGCACGGGCCAATGCGAATGCGCAGGCTGTCTGGGATTTCACCGCGCAAAAGCCGTGGCTGGAAAATCTGGCCGTGAACCCGGCGAATGCCTCGACCACCTCGGTTTGCCTCAAGTTCGTGGACGCCCGGATCACCGATGGCGCCGCCTTCGCCAAGGCCGTCGCCAAGCGGTTGGAGAAGGAAGGCGTGGCGCTGGACATCGGCGCCTATCGCGACGCACCTGCCGGGCTGCGCATCTGGTGTGGTTCGACGGTCGAAACCGCCGATGTCGCCGCGCTGATGCCGTGGATCGAATGGGCCTTCGAGGCCGAGATCGCCGCGCTGCCGCAAGCCGCCTGATCCCCCTGACGGTGCGCAGTGAGTGCGCACCCGACCCCATACCGTAGGGTGCGCATTCATTGCGCACCTTAACCGCCCCCCTATTCAAGGAGCCCCATCATGGCCCCCCAGACCAAACCGCGCGTTCTCGTCTCTGACAAACTCTCGGAAACCGCTGTCGACATCTTCCGCGCCCGTGGCGTCGAGGTCGACTATCTGCCCGACGTCGGCAAGGACAAGGAAAAGCTGGCCGAGATCATCGGCCATTACGACGGTCTCGCCATTCGCTCGGCCACCAAGGTGACCGAAAAGATCCTTGCCGCTGCGACCAATCTCAAGGTCATCGGCCGCGCCGGGATCGGTGTCGACAACGTGGACATCCCGGCCGCCTCGAAAAAAGGCGTGATCGTCATGAACACGCCTTTCGGCAACTCGGTCACCACGGCTGAACATGCCATCGCGATGATGTTCGCCGTCGCGCGCCAATTGCCCGAGGCCAGCGCGAGCACGCACGCCGGCAAGTGGGAAAAGAACCGCTTCATGGGCGTCGAATTGTTCAACAAGACGCTGGGCGTGATCGGCGCGGGTAACATCGGCGGCATCGTCTGCGACCGTGCCCTGGGCCTGAAGATGAAGGTCATCGCCTATGATCCCTTCTTGTCGGACGAACGCGCAAAGCAGATCGGGGTGCAGAAGGTCGAATTGGACGAACTGCTGGCCCGCGCCGATTTCATCACCCTGCACGTGCCGCTGACCGACAAGACCCGCAACATCCTCTCGCGCGAGAGCCTCGCCAAGACGAAGAAGGGCGTGCGTATCATCAACTGCGCCCGCGGCGGCCTGATCGACGAGGATGCGCTGGCGGACGCCCTGAAATCGGGTCATGTCGCCGGTGCTGCGCTGGACGTGTTCGCTGTCGAACCCGCAACCGAAAGCCCGCTGTTCAACATGCCCAACGTGGTCTGCACCCCGCATCTGGGTGCCAGCACCACCGAAGCGCAAGAGAACGTCGCCCTGCAAGTCGCCGAGCAACTGTCCGACTATCTGCTGACCGGCGCCGTGCAGAACGCGCTGAACATGCCGTCGGTCACCGCCGAGGAAGCCGCGGTCATGGGGCCGTGGATCAAGCTGGCGGGGCATCTGGGCAACTTCGCCGGGCAACTGACCGACGAGCCGGTGCGCGCCATCAACGTGCTCTATGACGGCACGGCATCGAAGATGAACCTCAAGGCGCTGGACTGTGCGGTGATCGCCGGGATCCTCAAGGCCGCGAACCCGGACGTGAACATGGTGTCGGCGCCCATCGTCGCGAAGGAACGCGGGATCCAGGTGTCGACCACGCAGCAAGACAAATCGGGGGCATTCGACGGTTATATCAAGCTGACCGTGGTCACCGACAAGCGCGAACGCTCGATCGCCGGGACCGTCTTCAGCGACGGTAAACCGCGCTTCATCCAGATCAAGGGCATCAACATCGATGCCGAGATCGGCGAGCACATGCTGTACACCACCAACGAGGACGTGCCGGGCATCATCGGCCTGCTGGGGATGACCATGGGCAAGAACGGCGTGAACATCGCAAACTTCACGCTTGGGCGCTCGGGCGTCGGGCAGGACGCGATTGCCCTGCTGTATCTGGATCAGGCGATCGACCAGAAAGTCGTCGACACGCTCGAGGCGACCGGCATGTTCCAGCAGGTTCGCCCGATGCACTTCGAAGGCGCCTGATCGCCCCTCTCCGACAATCCGCAGGGCGCGTCGCACCACCGTGCGCACGCGCCCTGTGTCCCGTTGCGGCCCCCCCATGCCGCGGCTAGGGTGCGCCGCGACAGACGGAAGGCCTGATCATGACCCTATACGCAATCGGCGACATTCACGGACATCTGGAAAAACTCCTTGAAGCCCTCTCGCGGATCGAGACCGATGGCGGTCCGAACGCACGGATCGTTTTTATGGGCGATTACGTCGACCGCGGCCCTGATTCTGCCGGGGTGATCGACGTCCTTGCCCGGGGTCAGGCGGCGGGGCGGGAATGGGTTTTCCTCAAAGGCAACCATGACCGCCTGTTCGAACGGTTCATCGACCCGGACGGTCCGTTTTTCGACCCGCACCTGATGGTCGGCCAGCATTGGTTCGCGCCTGCGTTGGGCGGGATCGAGACGGCTGCGTCCTATGGCGTGCCCGTGCCCGACCGGATCCGTCAGACCGAATTGGCGGCCAACTTGCGCGCCGCCGTTCCTGCCCACCATGCCGCTTTTCTGCGTGGCCTCGTCAACAGCCATCACGAGGCCGGGGTCTTCTTTGCCCATGCCGGGATTCGTCCCGGCATTCCGCTGGACCGGCAGGCGGAACAGGATCTGCTGTGGATCCGGCAGGAATTCCATGACGATCCGCGCGACCACGGCGCACTGATTGTCCATGGGCACACCCCCATTGAAACCGCGACCCACTATGGCAACCGCGTCAATCTGGACAGCGGCGCGGCGTTCGGTCGCCATCTGACTGCGGCGGCCTTCGAAGACGGCAAGGTCTGGGAACTGGGCGCACAGGGCCGACGCCCGCTGAACCCCACCGATTAACGGGGGATTCACACCTGCCTGCTATCCCGAGGATGGGGTGAAAGGTAGGTGGTGGAATGAGCCGGCAGACGAATGCCGCGCCAATCATAATCAAACGGAAGAAGATCATTGCAGGCGGCGGCCATCATGGCGGCGCTTGGAAAGTCGCCTATGCCGACTTCGTTACGGCAATGATGGCCTTCTTCCTGATGATGTGGCTCTTGGGCGCGACGACGGAATCGCAACGCCGCGGGCTTGCGGATTACTTCAATCCGTCAATCCCGGTACATCGGATTTCCTCGGGCGGGGACGGTATGTTCGGGGGCACCGACCTCGACACCCGCGACGAGATCGGTCCGGCAACGCCTGACCCGTCAGCAGCCGAGGACGGCACCGGTGCGGCGGCAGAAACGGCCTCGTTCGATGTCGTCGAAACGACATTGCAGGGCCTTGGGGGCGAAAGCCCGGTTCTGGACCGCGCGCTGCGCCATGTCCTGACCCGTCAGACCGACGAAGGGTTGCTGATCGAACTCTTCGATCTGCCCGAAGAACCCCTGTTCGACGCCGAGACCGCCGATGCAACGCCAATCTTGCGGCTCCTGGCCGATGTCTTGGCCGAGACTTTCGCGCTGGTCACCAACGACCTCGCGATCGAGGCGCACACGCGAAGCTATACGCTGGTGCAGGCCATCGACCCGCGCTGGACGCTGTCCGCCGCAAGGGCCGATTCGATGCGCATGTTGCTGGGCGATTCGGGTTTCGACCCGGCGCGGGTCCGCCGTCTGACCGGCCATGCCGACCGCGAACATGCGCATGAAAACCCTATGGCCCCGCGCAACAATCGCCTCGAACTTATCCTGCTTCGCCGCGACGTCTGACAGCCCAATCGCCATTAGCGGCGCATTAACCCCCCTCGTGCAGTGTCAGGTGCAGCAACCACGCACCATCTCACGAAGGGGGGACAGGATGTCCACGCTCTACTCATCGTTCAGCGCCGGGATCTCGGGGCTCAACGCCAATTCGACGCGCCTCTCAGCGATCTCGGACAACATCGCGAATACCGGCACCATCGGATACAAGCGGGTGGTCGCGTCGTTCCATTCGATGGTCATGTCTGGGTCGCATTACGGCCCGTATATCGCGGGCGGCGTGCGCGCCAGCACGGTGCGCCTTGTCGACGAACGCGGATCGCTGACCAACAGCTCGAACGCCACCGATCTGGCCGTCAGCGGGCGCGGTTTTCTGCCCGTGACATCAGCCACCGCGGTGCGCAGCGGCGAAACCAACTATCCGCTGATGCTGATGACCACGGGATCTTTCCGCCCCGATGAAGATGGCTATCTTCGCAATCCGTCCGGCCAGATGCTGCTGGGTTGGCCCGCCGAAACCGACGGCACCATCGGCACTTATGCGCGCGATACGCTGGGGGGCCTGCAACCGATCAGCACCAACAACAACCAGTTCGCCTCGGATCCAACCTCGCATATTTCGGTGCGCGTCAACCTGCCGGCCACGGCAACACGCGCCGGGTCGGTGGGCGATCCTCACGACGTGGCACTGGAATACTATAGCCCCCTCGGCACGATCGAAACGCTTGCCGTGCGTTTCGAACCCACCGTTCCGGTGGCCGGCGCCTCAAACGAATGGACGGCAACGATCACCGATACGGCCAGCGGAACGACCGTGGGCGAATACACCGTCACCTTCAGCGACACGGCCCCAACCGGGGGCCGCATCGCCACCATCAGCCAACCCCCGGGCGCGGCGGGCGGCGCGTATGACCCCGCCACGGGAGAGATGACGGTCACGGTCGGCGGGCAAGACATCGCACTGAACCTTGGCGCGCCGGGCAGCGACGACAGCATCACCCAGATGGCCGACAGCTTCATCTCGGTCGCGATCGACAGGAACGGATCGCCCGTGCAATCGCTGGTTGGCGTGCAGGTCGACCCGAACGGCTTCGTTAAGGCGTATTACGACTCGGGCCTCATCCGAACCATCGCGCAAATCCCGCTGGTCGACGTGCCGAACCCCAACGGGCTGACCGCGCTGGACAACCAGACCTTCCGCGTCTCGCCCGATTCGGGTGCGATGTTCCTGTGGAACGCCGGGGACGGCCCGACAGGCGAGATCGTCGGCTTCGCACGCGAGGAATCGGCCACCGATGTCGCCGCGGAACTGACCAACATGATCCAGACCCAGCGGGCCTATTCATCGAACGCCAAGGTCATCCAGACCGTGGACGAGATGCTGCAGGAAACCACCAACATCAAACGTTGATTGATCGGAGGCCAGCATGAGCCTGACCAGTGCCTTTGCCAACGCAACCTCGGGGCTTTTCGCATCGGCCCGCGCGGTGCAGGTTGCCTCGTCGAATATCGCGAACGCGATGACGGAAGGATACGCCCCGCGCGAGATCGGGCTCGCGGCCTCGGCGCGCGGCGGGTCGGGCGTGCGTGTGGCCGCCGTGACACGTCAGGTGGACACTGCGCTTCTGGGCCTCAACCGCGAGGCGGGCGCCCGTGCCGAAGCCGCCGACACAGCCCATGCCTTCTGGCAAACGATCGAGGGTTCGATCGGCCTTCCCGGAGAAGGGCTGTCAGCAGCGCTTTCGGGGTTTGAGGCCGCTCTCTTCGCCGCCAGCGAAAGGCCCGATCTGACCGCACGGCTGGAAGCGGCGGTGCAATCGGCAGAAACGCTGGTGGAACGGTTCGGCGACGTCGAAAACGCCCTGCAACAACAGCGCATGGACGCGGAATCGACGATCGCGACCGACATCGAAACCCTCAACGCCGGGCTGCTGCGCCTTGATTCGATCAACACCGAGGTCATTCGCCTACGCGCGGGCGGGCAATCGACGCTGGGCCTTGAGGACGAGCGACAGGCCTTGTTGACCACGCTCTCGGAAATTGTCCCGCTGCGCGACTATTCCCGGGCTGACGGCCGGGTCGTGTTATTCACCGAGGGGGGGCAGCTCTTGCTCGATCTCCAGCCTGCCGAGCTGGGGTTTTCCCAAGCGCCGATCATCGACGCCCAGTCGACAGGCCTTTCGGGTTTCACCGTCAATGGAAGACCGGTCTCGTCGGCGGCGCTGTCAGGCGGGCGCCTTGGGGCACAGCTTGCCATTCGCGATACGTTTGCCCCGCAGGCTCAAGCCGCCCTCGATGCGCTGGCGCAAGATCTGGTGACACGATTTGCCGACCCCGCAACCGATCCCGGTCTGCCGCCCGGTCAACCCGGGTTGCTGACCGATGCGGGCGGCATGCCGGGCGGGGCAATCGGCCTTGCCGGGCGATTGAGCGTGAACACCGCGCTCGCCCCGGGCAACGCGTGGCGCCTGCGCGACGGGCTGGCGGCCGGGGCACCGGGGGCGGTTGGCGACGCGGCCCAAATCAACCGTCTGATCGCAGCGCTCGAAAGGCCGACGACGGCCAGCCCGGGAACCCCGCAGCGCGACGCGACGGGGCACATGGCAGACTTCCTGACACTGGTGTCGACGGCCCGTGACCGGGCGGAAACGGGGGCTGTGGCTGCGACCGCTCGCCGTGCCGAACTATCGGAACAGGCCGCTGCCCAAGGCGTGGATACAGACGCCGAGATGCAACGCCTGATTCTCATCGAACAGGCTTATGCCGCCAATGCCCGCGTCATCGAAACCGCCGACGCGATGCTGCGTCGCCTGATGGAGATCTGACCTATGACCTGGCTTTCCCTTGGATCACTTGCTCTGCCGATGACCCTGAATCGTCATGGCGTGAAGGTCCGCACCGATCTTTCCCGTCTCGGGCAAGAGGTTACGACAGGGCGGGCGGCAAAGCCCGCGCGGCATCTGCGTGGCGATCTTGACAGGCTTACCCGCCTTGAAGCGCAAGACAGCCGATTGCTGGCGCAGCGCAGCGCGATCGCGCAACTGGCCACGCATGTTGACCGCGCACAGGCGGCCATCGCTCACGTTTCCGCCCTCTCGCAGGGGCTTGGCGCCGATCTGCTGGCCGCCTCTTTGGCCGGGCCGGGAACACAGGTTGCGACGACCGCCGCGCAGAGCGCCGAGTCGGTGCTGAACGACATCGTCGCGACATTGCGGCAGCGCCACGACGGGCAGGCGTTATTCTCAGGGGCGGCCAGCGACCGGTCGCCGATCCCTCAGGCCGACGCGATCCTGTCGGCGCTGGCCACGGTCGTCGCCGGCGCAGGCTCGGCGCGCGAGATTGCGGACCGCGTCTTGTTGGCAATGACAGGGCCGGGCGAAATGTTCGAAACCATCTTGTGGCAGGGCGCGGACCCTGGCGATGGCGCTTTGATCGGCGACGACGGTCAACGCGCGGGGGCTTTGCCGACGCTTCTTGACCCGGCTTTGCGCACCGCCATGGCGGGGGCGATCATGGGCGCCATGGCAGCGGATGCAAGCCTTCCTGCGACGGAACAGGGCCAGCTCCTCCGCCTCGCTGCCGAGACACTGTCCGGCAACACCGCCGGTATGGCACGTGTTGAATCGGACATCGGCACCGTGCAGAACCGGATTGCGACACGGCAGACACAGGTGCAGGCGGAACGTGATGGGCTGGAGCTGGCGCGGCAAGCTCTTGTCGGGGTCGATCCGTATGACGCCGCCGCCCATCTGCAGGCGACGCAGGTTCAACTCGAAATGATCTATGCCGTCACGGCGCGCACGGCATCCCTTTCCCTGACGGAGTATTTGCGATGATCGCCCGTATCGTGGTGCTGCTGGTGATGATCGCGGCCGGCGTCGCACCGGCCGGGGGGCAGGTCCGCCTCAAGGATCTGGTCGATTTCGACGGTGTTCGCGGGAACGATCTGGTGGGCTATGGGCTTGTCGTCGGGCTGGACGGAACCGGCGACGGCATCCGCAATGCGCCCTTCACCGAGGACATCATGGGCAGCATCCTCGAACGGCTGGGGGTCAATATCACGGGCGAGCAGTTCCGCCCCCGCAACGTCGCCGCCGTTCTTGTAACGGCGACCTTGCCCGCCTTCGCCCGCACCGGGTCGCGGATCGACGTGACGGTTTCAGCAATCGGCGACGCGTCCAGTCTGTTCGGCGGCACCCTTATCATGACACCCCTCAACGGCGCCGACGGCGAGATTTATGCCGTGGCCCAGGGGGCCGTGATCGCCGGGGGGGTCGCCGCGCGCGGCGATGCCGCCGAGGTGGTCGAGGGCGTGCCCACGTCGGGCAGCATCCCCGGCGGTGCCCGCGTCGAACGCGAGGTCGATTTTGCGCTGGCTTCGCTGGCACAAGTCCGCCTTGCACTGCGACAAGCCGATTTCACCACCGCGCTGCGCATTGAACAGGCCGTCAACGCGCGCTTCGGGCGGGCCGTTGCGGCCATGCAGGATGCCGGAACCGTCGTGGTCGATATCGCCGCGACGCGCGAAGCCAGCGCCGCCCATGCCCTGAGCCGGATCGAGAACATCACCGTCTTGCCCGGAACGCGGGCCCGCGTCGTCGTCGATCAGCGCAGCGGCACGATTGTCATGGGAGACGACGTGCGGATCAGCCGGGTTGCGGTGGCGCAAGGCGGCCTGACCTTGCGGGTCGAGGAAATGCCGCTCGCGATCCAGCCCAACCCCTTTGCCCCCGGTGAAACCGTCATCGTCCCTCGCACCGATGCCTCGATCACCCGCGACCCCGGAACCGGTCTGGCCGAAGTGCAAGGGGGCACCACGCTGGCCGAGGTCGTCGCCGGGCTGAATGCGCTGGGCGTCGGGCCGCGCGACATGATCGACATCTTGAACACGATCAACGCCGCCGGCGCGCTGCACGCGGACCTCGTGGTGCGCTAGGCATCGATCCCTTCGACAAAGTCGATCAATCGCGGCAAGCAGATCCGCCTGAGGTCATAGTTTTCGACGATATGCGTCCGGGCGGCATGGCGAAGCGCGGTGAAGTCCTCGGGCCGCGCGAGAGAATCGACCAGCGTCCCCGCGATCTCGGTCGTATCGAAGAAGTCGACCAGTCTGCCGTTCACCCCGTCGGTTATGAGTTCCTCAACCGGCGCGGTGCGCGACCCCACCACCAGCGCGCCGGCGCTCATCGCTTCGAGCATCGACCACGACAGAACGAAGGGCACGGTCAGATAGCAATGCACCCGTGTCACCTGCATGAGCGATACAAAGGTGGAATACGGAATCTTGCCGGTGAAATGGACGCGCGCCGGATCGATCCGGTCGCGCACTTCATCAAGAAAGATGTCCTTCCACGTCTTGCCGTCGGGCGCGCGGGCGCCATAGCTCACGTCGTTCCCGCCAACGATGACAACATGCGCCTGCGGCCTCGCGCGCATCACCGCCGGAAGCGCCCGCATGAAGGAATGATACCCGCGATACGGTTCCAGATTGCGGTTGATGAAGCTCAGAACCTCGTCACCCGCCCGAAAGGTCGCCCCCGACGGCAGGGTAACCTGCGCCGCCGCATTGGGCACAAGGCGATCGGTGTCGATCCCGTCATGGATGATGGTGATCTTGTCGCGGAACCCGGGCGGGAAGGTATCGGCCTGAAATTCGGTCGGCGACAGCGCGGCGTCGGCCTGTGTCATCATAAGCGCCTGATGACCCTGACGCGCAACGACCGAGAACGCGCGCTCGTCGTTCACACGGCCGAACTCAGGGTCGAAGCCGACATCCAGCCCCTGCGGCGCATAATACAGTTCGGCATACAGAACCATGCGCGCCTCGGGCCAGACCTCGCGCAGGAACAAGGTTTCGCCCCAACCACCATGGCCAAAGATGACATCCGGGCGAAACCCATGCTTGTCGCGCAGCACCATCGCGGCACGGGCGGCGCGATAGGCGCGGTTCGTCATCTCGCAATAGGTGGCGCCCAGTTTGGCCACCGCCGGGTCGGGCCGGGGATCGGGCTTGCGATAGCGATAGGTCGTGATCGTGGATTTTCGGCTGTTGCCCTCGTCCGTCAGGGCGACAACTTCGTGACCGCGTTCCGCGAGGGCCGGTGCAAGATGCAGGAACTGGCCCGGGAAATTCTGGTGCACGAAGAGGATCTTCAAGCCACCCCTCCCCGCGCGCCGAAGGCTGCGGCCAAAAGCGCATGCGTGTATTCATGCTTCGGCGATTCAAAGATTTGATGCGCCGGGCCGGACTCGAGGATCTCGCCTTGCCGAAGCACCAGAATCTGGTGCGACATCGCCCGCACCACCCGCAAGTCGTGGCTGATGAACAGATAGGCCAGACCGTATTTGCGCTGCAATTCCCGCAACAAAGAGACGATCTGCACCTGCACCGTCATGTCCAGCGCCGAGGTCGGCTCGTCCAGAACGACCAGCTTGGGCCGCAAGATCATCGCGCGCGCAATCGCGATCCGTTGCCGCTGCCCGCCCGAAAACTCGTGCGGATAGCGGTCCATCGTGGCGGGGTCCAACCCGACCTCGGCCATGATCGCAGCCACGCGCTCGCGCGGAGAGTCGTCGCCGGGCAATCGGTGAACGCCCAGCCCCTCGGCGATGATCTCGGCAATGGTCATCCGCGGACTCAGGCTGCCGAACGGATCTTGAAACACGATCTGCATCTGCCGCCGCAAGGGCCGCATGGCCTTGGAATTGAGGCCGGCGATATCCTCGCCCAGAAAAACGATCGGCCCGTGCGAGCCGATCAACCGCAAGATGGCCAGCGCGAGGGTCGTCTTGCCCGAGCCGGATTCACCCACCACGCCCAAAGTCTCGCCGGCGCGCAAGGACAGGCTGGCCGAGTTCACCGCCTTGATATGCCCGACCGTCTTGCGCAGGAACCCGCTGTTGATCGGGAACCACACGCGCAGCCCCTCGGTGCGCAGCACTTCGGGGGCATCGGGCGACACGGGGTCGGGCTGACCCGAAGGTTCGGCCGCTAGCAGCTTGCGCGTATAGGGATGCTGCGGATTTCCGAAAACGTCGGCGGTTGGCCCCTGTTCGACGATCTCGCCGTTTTGCATGACGCAAACCCTGTCGGCGACGCGACGCACGATATTCAGATCATGCGTGATGAACAGCATCGCCATGCCTTCCGACCGCTTGAGATCGGCCAGCAGGTCGAGGATCTGCGCCTGAATGGTCACGTCCAACGCGGTTGTCGGCTCGTCCGCGATCAGCAGCTTTGGCCCGTTCGCCAGCGCCATGGCGATCATCACGCGCTGCCGCTGGCCCCCGGACAACTGGTGCGGATAGGCGGTCAGCCGGCTTTCGGCATCGCGGATCCCCACCTTCTGCAACAGGTCCAGAACCCGCGCGCGCGCCGCCGCCCCGAACAGGCCCTGATGCAGTTCCAACGCTTCGGTGATCTGTTTCTCGACCGTCTGCAACGGGTTGAGCGACGTCATCGGCTCTTGAAAGATAAAGCTGATGTCATTGCCACGCACCCGGCGCAGTTCGGCCTCGCGCGCGGCGACCATTTCGGCACCGTCGAACCGGATCGACCCGGCGACCTCGGCCGCGTCGGGCAACAAACCGACGGTCGACAGGGCTGTGACCGATTTTCCCGACCCGGATTCGCCGACCAGCGCCACGGTCTCGCCGGCCTCGACGTGAAAAGACACGCCCCGGACAGCCTGCGACAGCGCGCCACCCTGCCGGAAACCGACGGTCAGGTTTTCAACACGCAGCAGGCTCATCGGAAGGTCTTTCTGGGGTCGAAGGCATCGCGCACCCCCTCGAAGATGAACACCAGAAGGCTGAGCATGATCGCGAAGGTAAAGAAGGCCGAGAAGCCGAGCCATGTCGCTTGCAGGTGCTTCTTGGCCTGCAAGGTCAGTTCACCCAGAGACGGCGCCGACGATGGCATCCCGAACCCGAGGAAATCGAGGGTCGCCAAGGCACCGATCGCCCCTGTCACGATGAAGGGCAGCAGGGTCACGGTGGCGACCATGGCGTTTGGCAGAACGTGACGGAACATGATCCGCGCGTTCGACACACCCAGCGCCCGTGCCGCGCGGACATATTCGAAGTTGCGCGCGCGCAGGAATTCCGCCCGCACGACCCCCACCAGCGCCGTCCACGAGAACAGGACCATCAGAAACACCAGCAGCCAGAAATTCATCGGGATGAAGGCCGACACGATGATGATCACATAGAGCGACGGGACCGAGCCCCACAGCTCGATCAATCGCTGGAAAACAAGGTCTGTCAGGCCCCCGAAGAACCCTTGCACCGCCCCCGCCGCGATCCCGATGACCGAGGCCATGGCAACCACCACCAGCGCGAAGGTGACCGACAACCGGAACCCATAGATCACCCGCGCCAGCACGTCGCGGGCGGTGTCGTCGGTTCCCAGCCAATGCGTGGCATCGGGTGCCGACGGGGCCGGCCCGCCAAGGTTGTTGATCGTGTCAAAAGAGAACGGGATCGGCGGCCAGATCGCCCAGCCGGGCACGATGGGCTCGCCCTCGACGGTGCCCTGGGTGCGGGCTTCCTCCAATGCGGCGTCCGGATCGTCCAGACACAGCTCGAACCCGCCGGTTTCGATCAGGCAACGAACCTCGTCCGTGCGGTAATCGGCCTGCGTGCGGAACTCGCCGCCATAGGCCGTCTCGGGGTAAAAGCGGAAGATCGGTGCGTGGTATTCGCCACGATAGTTCACGACGATCGGCACGTCATTGGCCAGAAATTCCGCAAACAGCGAGACGAAATACAACAGGCTGAAGGCGATCAGCGACCAGAACGCGCGGCGGTTGGCCTTGAAATTGCGCCATCGGCGCTGGTTCAGGGGCGAGAGGGCCATCTCAGGTCTCCCGCGTTTCGAAATCGATGCGCGGGTCGATCCAGACATACATCAGGTCGGACACGATGCCGACGATCAACCCCAGCAGCGTAAAGATGAACAGCGTGCCGAAGATCACCGGGTAATCGCGGGCCACGGCAGCCTCGAAGAACAGGCGGCCGAGACCGTCGAGCGAGAAGACGGTTTCGATGATCAGCGAGCCACCGAAGAACGCGCCGATGAACACCGACGGAAAGCCCGCGATGACGATAAGCATGGCGTTGCGGAACACATGGCCATACAGGACGCGGCGTTCGACCAGCCCCTTGGCGCGGGCGGTCATGACGTATTGCTTGCGCAACTCGTCCAAAAAGCTGTTCTTGGTCAGCAGCGTCAGCGTCGCGAAGCTCGAGATCGTCAGCGCGATGGTCGGCAGGGCGATATGGTGGAAGTAATCCAGAACCTTGCCCAACGGGGACAACGTGTTCCAGACCTCGGCCTCGGATGTCAGGCCCCGCGCCGGAAAGATCTGCCAGTAGGACCCGCCCGCGAACAGAACCAGAAGCAGGATCGCAAACAGAAAGCCCGGGATTGCATAGCCGACGATGATCGCACCCGAGGTCCATGTGTCGAACGGCGTCCCGTCGCGCACCGCTTTTCGGATGCCCAGCGGGATCGACACGACATAGGCGATCAGCGTCGACCACAGCCCCAGCGAAATCGACACCGGCATCTTTTCGATCACAAGGTCTATGACGGAAATCGACCGGAAATAGCTGGTTCCGAAATCAAAGCGGGCATAGTTCCACATCATGTTCAGGAACCGTTCGACCGGGGGCTTGTCGAACCCGAACTCGCGCTCGAGCTGAGCGATGAACTCAGGCGGCAGGCCACGCGCCCCGATATAGCGCTCGTCGCCCGCACCCGGCGCGGCGGCATCCTCGCCGCCACCGGTAAAGCCCCGGGTCACATCGCCCTGCCCCTGCATCGACGCAATCACCTGCTCGACCGGGCCCCCCGGCACGAATTGCACGAGGGTAAAGTTGATCAGCATGACACCGATCAACGTGGGAATGACCAGCAGAAGCCTGCGAAGGATATAGGCGCTCATCCGTGTTACCTGAGGGCGCCGGCAGCGCGCAATTCGTCCAGCCGCGCCTGATCGACCCACCACCAGTCCAAAGCCCCGGACCCGAAGCGCGGGAACTCGTCGGGATGTCGGTAGATGTCCCAATAGGCAAAGCGCTCAACCGGGCTGAACCACACGGGGACGATGAACCGTTCCCACCGCAACGCACGATCAAGCGCCCGCAGGGCCGTATCGCGGGCCTCGGGCGTGTCCGACATCAGAGAGGCGTCGATGATGGCATCCACTATCGGGCTGGCGAGACCGGCGGGGTTGAACAGGCTGAATTCGGCGGTTTCCGACCCATAACGCTGATGCAGGCCTGTCCCGGTATCGAGGAACTCGGCATACTGGTCGAAGATCATGTCATAGTCGCGGTTCGTCCGGCGTTCGGTGTATTGGGCCGGATCGACCTTTTGCGACACAGCGTTGATTCCCATCGCCTGAAGGTTCTGGGTAAACGTCTCGATGATCGATTCCAGCGTCGACGACACCGACGACGGATAGGGGAATTCGATGGTCAGTTGTTCGCCTGCGGCATTGCGGCGAAGCCCGTCGTTACCAACAACCCAGCCCGCGGATTCCAGCAGGCGGTTGGCGCGACGCAGGTTGCGGCGGTCCTGCAACTGATCGACCGAGGATTCATGCGGCATCACCGCCGGTTCGGTCAGCATCTCGGGCGGAACGATGTCACCCAGCGACTGCAACAGCGCCAGTTCGTCGCCCTCGGGCACCCCATGCGCCTCGAGCCGCGAGCCTTGGGTGAAGGAATAGCGCTGGCTCATGAGGCCATACTGAAGCTGCTGGTTCGTCCATTCGAAGTTGTAAGCCAGCGACACGGCTTCGCGGACGGCGCGGTCCTGCAGGTGGGGCCGGCCCAGATTGAACACGAACCCGGTGGGTGTTGGCGGGGTGCCGACGGGCACTTCCTCAAGGCGGACATAGCCATTGGTTACCGCCGGGAAGTCATAGCCGACCGACCATTGACGGGTGCTGGTTTCGGGCCGGAAAGTATAGACTCCTGTCTTGAACGCCTCGAACGCGGCCGCATCGTCACCGAAATACTCGATCCGCACGGTTTCGTAATTGTAGCGACCGCGCGAATTCGGCAGGTGCCAACCCCAGTAATCAGGATTGCGGCGATAGATGATGTGCCGGTTGATCTCATAGGAATCGAGGACATACGGCCCCGAACCCGGCGCCGTCTCCAGCCGCGATTCATCCAACCGCGCGCCCGTTTCCTCGAACCAGTGACGCGGGAATACCGGGGTGCTGCCAACCTGATCGATCAGCGAACGCCGCGAGATCCCCGGCGCGAAATCAAAACGCACGGTGTGTTCGTCGATGACCTCGGCGTTGATGACACGCTGCCGGACAGCTTCGGCATAGCTGGGAAGGCCCTGTTCCAGAAACAGGTTATGCGTGAACACGACGTCATCCGCCGTCACCGGCGTTCCGTCAGAAAACCGCGCTTCGGGACGGAGGTGAAAGATCACCCAATCCTTCGATTCGGGATACTCGAGGCTTTCGCACAGCAGGCAATAGGATTCGTCAAAGGTGTCCGCCGGCGCCGATTCTCGAAAAGCGCCGTCCGTTTCCAGAAGGCTCTCGTACATTGTCGACGAATACCCCCCCGGCCGACCGCGCCGCGAGAACGGGTTCATCGAATCGAAGGTGCCCGCCGCCATGATCGAAATCTCGCCGCCCACCGGCGCATCGGGATTCACATAGCGATAGTGATCGAAATCGGCGGCATAGCTGAGGTCGCCATAGAACGAATACCCATGCGTGGCGATCATGCTGACGGTCTCGGTTTGACCGCGCGCGGGGCTGGCCAGTCCAATCGCCGCCAGCAACAAGGCCGATCCCAGCACCAGGCCGCTGAGGGGTGCGACATGCGCGGCAATCCGGTCTTTGGTCAGGGCGAGGGCTTGGGCGGGACGCGGCACGTTTTTCCTCCGGTTTTCAGGCATGGGCAGAAAAATCTGCTGTTCACAGCTAAATCCAGCCCCCCCGCAGGTTCAAGTGGCGATTGCGTGAGCGAGGGTCGAAACAAAGGAAAAGGCCGCCACACGGGTGCAGCGGCCTTCGGGTGCATCGAAAAGCGCAGAAATTACTGCGTGCTTTCCAGATACTTGATCAGGTTGACGCGATCGGTCGGCGAACGCATCCCGCTGTAGCTCATGCGGGTGCCCGGGGCCATCGAACGGGGGTTTTCAAGGAAGGCAAACAACGCTTCGACCGTCCAGGTATCGCCCATGGCCAACAACGCGCCCGAATAGTTGAAACCATCCACAGCGTCGATCCCACGGCCAACGACACCATTCAGATGCGGGCCAGTTCCGTCGCGACCATCGAGGGCATGGCAAGACCGGCAGTTGCGCCAAAGGCCTTCACCGGCGGCCGCATCGGCGTTGGCATACAGGGCCATGACGTCGATCGCCTCGGCAGGCGCTTCCTCGGCGGCCCCATGCCCTTCGTCACCACCATGCACCGGGTAGATGGCCACGTGCTCTTCGGTGTGCGCCGGCATATAGATCGTCTCGGCAACCCATTTGCCGACAAGGAGGAACAGAAGCGCGGCGCAAAGCCCCGCAACCGCTTTGGTGATAACCATCGTATCGAACATGTCGTGTCCCGTGCCTGAGCAGAAGTCGCGTCCTTCTACCCGCTTCCCCTTGGCGAGTTCAAGCTATAGTTACCGCGTGGAATTCACAAGAACGCTGGGAAGCCGGGAAAAGAGGGTAAAGATGACCAATCGCATCGCATTTCAGGGCGAACCGGGGGCCTATTCGCACGAAGCCTGCGCGAAGTATCGCCCCGGGATGGAGGCCCTTCCCTGCCGCACCTTCGAAGAAGTCATCGATGCCGTCCGCGAAGGCCGCGCCGATCTTGCCATGCTTCCGGTCGAGAATTCGACCTACGGCCGCGTTGCCGACAGCCACCGCCTGCTGCCCGAGTCGGGCCTGCATATCGTTGACGAGGGGTTCATCCGCGTGCGTATCGCATTGATGTCGCTTCCCGGAACGACACTGGACCAAGTGCGCCATGTCCGCGCACATCTGGTGTTGCTGCCGCAGGCACGCGCGTTCCTGACACGCCACGGAATCGCCGCACATGCCGCGGCTGACAGTGCCGGCGCAGCGGCGGAACTGGCGCAGTCCCGTCAACCGGGCGAGGGGGTCCTCGCCTCGGAAATGGCGGCGCAGATCTATGGGCTGGACGTCTTGGCCCGCGACATCGAAGACCACGGCCACAACACGACGCGTTTCCTGATCCTGTCGCCCACGCCCGACCTTTCGCGCCGGGGCGACGGCAAGATGATCACGACCTTCGTGTTCGAGGTGCGCAACATCCCCGCCGCCTTGTATAAAGCGATGGGCGGTTTCGCGACCAATGGCGTCAACATGA
Source organism: Paracoccaceae bacterium (assembly GCA_041397065.1). Lineage (GTDB taxonomy): Bacteria > Pseudomonadota > Alphaproteobacteria > Rhodobacterales > Rhodobacteraceae > Pararhodobacter. The sequence goes on from JAWKXG010000001.1 coordinate 22,980, forward strand.
CCAAGCTGGAAAGCTATATGGTCGGGGGTTCCTTTACCGCAACGCAGTTCTATTCCGACATCGAAGGCCATCCCGAGGACCCCAACGTGAAACTGGCTCTGGACGAACTGCGCTATTTCACCTCGTCGCTCAAGATTCTGGGGACTTATCCTGCCGATATGGTCCGCGGCTGAGGCTTGCATCCCCCGTCCGTTTGCTTAACCTGTGCAAAAAAGAGGGAGTGCACCATGACCAAACATCACCAAGGCCGTCACGCGCTGGTTACCGGCGGCGGAACCGGGATCGGGCTGGGAATCGCGCAGATGCTGGCCGCACAGGGCGCACAGGTGACGATCACCGGGCGCCGTGCCGACGTGCTGCACGCCGCCGCCGCCCAGACCCCGGGCCTGCACCCGCTGGTGATGGATGTCGCCGACGAATCCAGCGTGGTGCAAGGCTGCGCCGCCGCAATCGCCGCCCGTGGCCCGGTCACGATCTGCGTCGCCAATGCCGGGATCGCCGAAGGCAAGTCGATGGCCAAGATGGATCTGGCCTTCTGGCGGAACATGATGGCGATCAACCTTGATGGCGCCTATCTGACGGTGCGCGAGTGTCTGGGCGGCATGCTGGCCGAAAACTGGGGTCGGGTGATCTTTGTCGCCTCGATTGCCGGTCTGCGCGGCCTGAAGGGGGCGCCCGCCTATACCGCGTCGAAACACGGGATGATCGGCCTGATGCGCGGTCTGAGCGAGGAATACATGGGGTCGGGCCTGACCTTCAATGCGCTCTGCCCGGGTTATGTCGATACAGACATCGTCACGCGCAACACCGCCTCGATCGCGGCGCGCGCGGGCATCGACCCGGAACAGGCGCGGCAGATGATGGTCAAGACCAACCGTCACAAGCGCCTGATCACCGCCGACGAGGTCGCCGTCGCCGCCGAGTGGCTGTGCAACCCCGCCTCAGGCAGCATCAACGGCCAGACGGTCGAAATCGCAGGCGGGCAGATGTGACATCATGGCCGGCTGGCTGAACCGCGCGACGCATGGCCTGCCGCCGCTGGTCATCCTGGGGACGCTGGTCATCGGGGCGATTGGCGGCTTTGCCGGCTATCGGGCCGGGCTGCCGCTGGGCATGCTGATGGGGTCGATGCTGGCCGTCACCTTTGCCAGCGGTGCGGGGCTGAAAATCCGGGGGCACGCGCTGGCGGTCCCGCAGAAATGGCGCCAGTTCTTCATCCCGGTGATCGGCCTTGCGATCGGGGCCAACTTCCCCGCCGATTTCGTGGCGCAGTTGCTGATCTGGTGGCCGACGATCGCACTGCTGTTCGTGTTCGTCCCGTTGGCCCATGGGATCGGTTACCAGATCTATCGCCGGATTGGCGGCCTTTCGCCGCAAACCGCCTATTTCGCCGGAATGCCCGGCGGCTTCATCGAGGCGATGGAAATGGGCGAGCAGCACGGCGCCGAGATGCGGATGCTGATCATGCTGCAATTGCTGCGGCTGATCCTGTGCATCGTCATCATCCCCATCGTTTTCTCGATCCTCGAAGGACACGCCGTCGGCAGCGCCTCGGGCCTGTCCTTGGGCGGCAACGCCCGGGCCGACTTGGGGCTGTGGGATGTGCTGGTGCTGGTGGCCATCGGCGCCGCGGGCTGGTTCATCGCCAAGTCGTTGGGCTTTCCCGCGGCGGTCCTGTCGGGGCCGCTGTTGCTCAGCGCGCTGGTGCATGCCCTTGGCCTGACAGATACCGCCCCGCCGGCATGGCTGGTGCCCGTGGTTCAATGGATTATGGGCACGACCCTTGGCCTGCGCCTTGCGGGGTTCAACCGCGGGCAGGTCTGGTCGGCGGCGCGGCTTGCGCTGCTGAATGTCGTGACCGTCCTCGGGCTGGCAACCCTCGCCGCGATGGTGCTGACCACGCCGGTCGACGAACCTGTTTCGGCGATCATCCTTGCCCTCGCACCGGGCGGCGTGACCGAGATGTCCCTCGTCGCGCTGTCCTTGCACGTCTCGACGGTGTTCGTGACGATCCACCACCTGCTGCGCATCGTGCTGGCGGTGCTGATGGCCCGCATTGGTCTGCGCTACGTCCTCCCCGAGGGGCATTGAGGTTTCGCTGCCGCCCGCTTAGCGTCGCGGCCAAGCCAACGGGGGGACTTCCATGCGGGTGATGATCAACGGTTTCGGGCGGATCGGCCGAACGGTGCTGCGTGCGTGGTTGCAGGGCCATTGGCCCCAGATCGAAATCGTCGCCATCAACGACATCGCCCCCGCCGAGACCTGCGCCTATCTGCTGGAATATGACAGCGTCTTTGGTCCGCTGGGCCACGAGGTCGACGTTGACACCAACGCCCTGCGTGTCGGCGGGCGGCGGTTCCCGCTGACCCGGCAGGCCGACCTATCGGCCCTCGACCTGCAGGGGGTCGATCTGGTGATGGAATGCACCGGCAAGGCCGACTCGCGCGAGGTCGCCGAACGCGGGCTCCGGGCGGGGGCGCGCCGCGTGCTCATCTCGGGCCCATCGGACGGAGCCGATGCCACGGTTGTGCTGGGTGCCAACGACGCCATGCTGACGCCCGATCTGCGGCTGGTGTCGAACGCCTCGTGCACGACCAACGCGCTTGCCCCCTTGGTGCGCGCGCTGGATGACGCGTTCGGTGTCACCGCCGGCTGGATGACGACGATCCATTGCTATACCGGCAGCCAGCCGACCGTGGACGCCCCGCGCAGCCACGACCCGGCCCGAAACCGCGCCGCCGCCCTGTCGATGGTTCCCACCACGACCTCGGCCGGGCGCCTTCTTGGTCGGGTGCTGCCCGCGATGGAGGGCAGGATCGAATGCGCCGCCGTGCGCGTCCCCACGGCCAGTGTCTCGGCGGTCGATCTGTGCGTGGTCCCCGCGCGTCCAACTACCCCAGAGGCCGTCAACGCGGTCCTGCGTCATGCGGGCGGCGTGATCGGCACCACGCACAAACCTCTGGTCTCGTCCGACCTGCGCGCACGGCCCGAAAGCATCGTCATGGCCTTGCCCGAAACCCGCGTCACCGGTGGCGGACTGGTGCGGGTGTTCGGATGGTATGACAACGAATGGGGCTTTTCCTGCCGCATGCTGGATATGGCTGCCAAAATGGAGGATTTCGCATGATCGACCTCGCCGCGCGACTGCTGGATGCGCTGGATCACGGACACCAGATCGACCCGATCAGCGCGCACGATCGCGAATTCTCGTTGACCGCGGCCTATGCCCTTCAAGACGTCCTGACGGCCCGGCGCTGTGCGCGGGGGGCGGTGATCGTCGGCCTCAAGGTCGGCTTCACCAACCGGCTGATCTGGCAAGAATACGGCATCGACGCCCCGATTCACGGGCCGGTCTTCGATACCACATTGGCGCAGGACACGGTTTCGCTGACCGGCTTCGCCGAACCCCTGATCGAGCCCGAGGTCGTCCTGCGTCTGGGGGCCTCACCGCGCCCCGGCATGACCGATGCCGAACTCCTCTCGTGCATCGAAGGGATTGCCCCCGCCTTCGAGATCGTCCGATCGCCCTACCCCGGCTGGCGTGGCAAGGCCGTCGACACCGTGGCAGCCGGGGGGATGCACGGCGCGCTGGTCCTTGGCCACGAGGTCGCCTTCACACCCGACATGGGGCCGATGCTGGAAACGCTGGGCGCTCAGGTTTTCCGGGATGGTCAGCGCATGGAACAAGGCGATGCGCGCAACCTGCTGGGGACCGGACCGCTGGGCGTGCTGCGGCATCTCGTGGGACTTCCCAGTGCCCCTGTCTTGCAACCCGGCTGGATCATCAGCACCGGCACGCTGACGCGCGCACTGGGCATTCGCCCCGGAGAAACCTGGACTGTCCGCTTCTCGGACTGCCCGCTGGGGAACTTCAGGTCGTCCTGCGCTGATCTTTGCTCTGGAAATATCCCGGGGGTGAATGCCCGCAGGGCAGAGGGGGCAGCCCCCCCCCCCCCCCCCCCCCCCCCCCCCCCCCCCCCCCCCTGCGTGCCGCGATCACTCGGGCGGGCGCGACACCATCCGGCCCAGCATCCGACCCGAGATGACATGCACATGCAGATGCGGCACCTCCTGCACCCCGTCTTGCCCGGCATTCGAGATGGCGCGGTAGCCCGTGCCGCCCTCGCCCGGCTGAATACCCATCTGCTTGCACACCTGCCCGATCGCCGCGACGAAATCGGCGCGCTCGGCCTCGCTGGCCTCGAGCGCGAAATGGTCAAATGTCACATAGGGCCCCTTCGGGATCACCAGGACATGCACCGGCGCGGCGGGGCTGATGTCGTGGAACGCCAGCGAGTGCTCGGTCTCCAGCACCTTGTTGCAAGGGATTTCGCCGCGCAGGATGCGGGCGAAGATGTTGTTGGTGTCATAGACATAGGCCATGGCAGCGCTCACTTGTTGTCGCAAAATTCGGTCAGCACCGGGCCCCAGACCGGGCAAAAGGCATCCCACGAATACCAGACATCGGTCGCGCCGATGGCGAAATGCACCGGCACCCACATCCGCCCCGACCGCTGATACAGCGCCTGAATCGTGGCACCATCGGCGATCTCCGGGTCCAGTTCGCCGCGTTGCACGATCGGCGTCGACAGAATGTCGATGGTCCCGCCGCCCGGCCGCTGCGCGATGACCGAGGCAAAGGCCACATCGCCTTGCGCCCGCAACTGGTGCACCACGAATTCGACCGGCGCGCCAAGGTTCCATTCGGCCATCGGGCGAATCGCATCCATCAGGTCTGCGCGCAGATCCGTCCCGCGCGCAGGTTCTTCCCATGCAAGGGCAGGCCCCGCGACCAGCAGGGCCAGCAGGGCCAGCGCCTTAGTCATTGGACCACCCCGAAACGGCTTTGACCTCGAGGAAGTCCTCGATCCCCCAAACGCCACCCTCGCGCCCTTGCCCTGAGGCCTTCATCCCGCCAAAAGGCGACCCACGGCCGCGCGATTTGCCGTTCATTTCCACCATGCCCGACCGCAGCTTGCGGGCAAAGCGGTTGCGCTTGGCTCCGTCTTGCGACTGGACATAGTTCGTCAGCCCGTAGGGTGTGTCATTGGCGATGCGCAGCGCGTCTTCTTCGGTGTCGAAGGGGATGATCGACAGCACTGGGCCAAAGATCTCCTCGCGGGCGATGGTCATGTCGTTGTTCACATCGGCAAACACTGTAGGGCGCACGAAATACCCACGGTTCAACCCGTCAGGACGACCGAGGCCACCGGCAACCAGCCGCGCACCTTCGTCGATGCCCTTCTGGATCAGCGCCTGAATCTTGTCGAACTGAAGCTGGCTGACGACCGGGCCGATATGCCCGCCTGCCTCATGCGCGCTGGCGACCTTGGTCTTGGCTGCGGTCTCGGCGGCGATTTCGACGGCCTTGTCGTAGATCGAGCGTTCAACCAGCATCCGCGTCGGCGCGTTGCACGACTGGCCGGTATTGTTGAAGCAATGACGCGCGCCGCGCACCACGGCTTTTTCGTCGGCATCGGCGAAGATGATGTTCGCCCCTTTGCCACCCAGTTCCAGATGCACTTTCTTCAGCGTCTGCGCCGCGTTCTGCGAGATCGCGATCCCCGCTCGGGTCGAGCCCGTGAAGCTGACCATATCCACATCCGGGTGCCCCGAAAGCTGCGTGCCCACGCCCACGCCATCGCCGTTCACAAGGTTGAAGACGCCCGCCGGCACCCCGGCCTCGTGCAGGATTTCGGCGAACAGCATCGACGACAGCGGCGCGATTTCGGACGGCTTCAGCACCATTGTGCAACCGGCCAGCAACGCCGGAATCACCTTCAGCGCCACTTGGTTCATCGGCCAGTTCCACGGTGTGATCATGGCGCAGACGCCGATAGCCTCTTTGATGATGCGGTCCTCGGGGGATTTCGCATTCAGGGGCGCCTCGAATTCGATTTCCTCGAAGGCGCGGATGAAATTCTCGATATGCCAGGTGCCCGAACCCGATTGCGAGGTCTTCGCCATGTCGATGGGCGCGCCCATCTCAAGGCTGATCGCGGCGCCCATCTCGTCGTTACGGGCGTTGTAAACCTCGAGGATCCGCTTGACCAAGGCCAGACGATCCGCCGGATCGGAATACATGAACGCCGGCAGTGCCGCTTTGGCCGCGGCCACGGCGGCATCGGTATCCGCCTTGCCGCCCAAGGAAATCACAGCGCAGGCTTCTTCGGTCGACGGGTCGATCACATCGAGGTCGCGCCCCTCGACCGGGTCTACCCACGCGCCGTTGATATAGAATTTGCGCTTGTCCAGCATCTCGATCTCCCATTGGTTTGCGACAGACTGTCACCCCCCGGGTGTAAGGGCAAGGGGCGCGCTATACATCGGAGAGGCAACGGACTATGGCAAGGTCCGACCGCACGAAACCGCACCGAGGAGTCAGAAAATGAGCCTGCGCATCAACGATATTGCCCCCGATTTCACTGCCGAAAGCACCGACGGCACCCTGAATTGGCACGATTACATCGGCGACAGCTATACCGTGCTGTTCAGCCACCCCAAGGATTTCACCCCGGTCTGCACGACCGAGTTTTCGGCCGCCGCCCGACTGGCTGGCGAGTTCGCCAAGCGTAACTGCAAACTGGCGGGCATCTCGATCGATGGCGTCGACGAGCACAAGCAGTGGATGGCCGACGTCAAGACCTACGGCGGCACTGCGATGACCTTCCCGATCATCGCCGACCCCGATCTGAACGTCGCCAAGCTGTATGACATGCTGCCCGCCGAGGCGTATCTGCCCGATGGCCGCACCGCCAACGATACCGCGACGGTCCGCACCACCTTCATCATCGGCCCGGACAAGAAGATCCGCCTGATGCTGATCTACCCGATGTCGGTTGGCCGCAACTTCGACGAGATCTTGCGCGCGCTGGACGCCATTCGCCAGACCGACGGCAAGCCCTTTGCGACACCCGCCAACTGGCTGCCGGGCGACGATGTCATCGTCTCGCTCGCTGTATCGACCGAAGACGCGAAGGCCCGCTTCGGTGACGTGAAGGTTGCGCTGCCCTATCTGCGCACGACCAAGGCGCAGTAATCCCCTCGCCCGCCCCGGCACCCCCGGGGCGGGTTTTCGCCCAAGTCGCCGGATCGTGTAAGCGTGTGATCCAATTGACAGATGCACGACGAAAGAAGAACGGGTAGACAGTCGGTCATGAACCGCAGATCGCTTTGTTTTTTCCTGTTCGCGCCCTTGGCGACCCTAGCCCTTCCTGCATGGGCCGATCCAATTTCGCTGTCCGAGATATCCCGATATTTCAACAGCTTTCGGACGGCGCAGGCTGATTTCACGCAGTTGAACTCGGACGGCACGCTGTCGACCGGCCGCCTGATGATCCAGCGGCCGGGGCGCGTGCGGTTCGAATATGCCGAACCCGATCGAACGCTGGTGTTGGCAGCGGCGGGGCGCGTGAATATTTTCGATGCCCGATCGAACAGCGAACCGTCCAGCTATCCGCTGGACCGCACGCCTTTGGGCATCATCCTTGACGAAACCGTGGACCTGACGCGCGAACGGATGGTCGTCGGCCATTACGAGGAGGGCCCGACCACCAGCGTCGTCGCCCAAGACCCCGACCATCCTGAGTACGGCACGATCCGGCTTGTCTTCAGCGCCGAGCCGACCGAATTGCGCCAGTGGATCATCACCGACGACACGGGCAGGGACACGACCGTTATTCTGGGAACGTTGCAGACCGGGGGGCGGCTGGCGTCGCGGCTCTTCAACCTCGACGCCGAGCTCGAAGCCCGCGGGATCACAGTCCAACGCTGACGTTCAGCGCAGGCCGCAGGCCCGCAATTGCTGGTCATACATCTCGGCCCGCTGCTGCACCGATGCCGCCAAGTCCAGAAGCCAGCGCTGCGAGTTGTGCCGACCGCTGGCAAAACCCGCGTGCCCCTCGTGATAGGCAAGATACAGGTTGCGGGCGTCATGCGGCATGATCCCGTTGCGATCCCATGCGTTGCGGGCATACCAACCGATGAAGTCGGTCGCGTCTTCGATGTTGTCACGCTCGGCGCGCCGGTTGCGCGTATCGTCCTGATATTCTTCCCATGTGCCGTCCAGCGCTTGGCTGTATCCATAGGCCGAGGACTGCCGACCCATCGGGATCACGCCCGCAGCCCAGCGGTGCGGCGTGCGCGCATCGCCGTCGAACCGGCTTTCGGCATAGATGATTGCCATCTGCACGGGCACCGGGACATGCCACCGGCGTTCAGAATCGCGCATCGCCCTGAGATAGTCGGGCCGTTGATCGATGATCGAGCAGGCGTCATCCAGATTGCGCGGCGGCGTCATATCGCGCCCGCCACCGCAGGACGCAACAAGAAATAGCACCGCGATCATGCGGATTGTTCTGCCCATGGACTGCCTCGGTCTTGTCTGACTTTTTTTCTTGGCAGCACCTTAGCCCAATTTTACCCGCGGGAAAACGGGTTTCGCGCCGGTTGAATGCACCGGGGCAGTCACGGGCGCGTTATTGCGGGGGCTTGCCACATTCTTGCCATCATCATGCCGTTGTTGGGTCACGATTCACAGACTGTTTCCATGCTTTTGCCACAGAGCATATGGACGCCCGCGCGAGAGTCGCGGTATCTTCGGCCCTCGAGGGGAAGACTCATGTTCAAGACCTATGCAAAATATGGCCTGGGCCAAGTGGTGCGCCACCGCAAACACCCGTTCCGCGGGGTCGTGTTCGATGTTGATGCGCGCTTTTCGAACACTCAGGAATGGTATGATGCAATTCCGGAAGAAAGCCGCCCGCGGAAAGATCAGCCGTTCTATCATCTTCTCGCCGAGAACGAGGACAGTTTCTATGTCGCCTATGTGTCGGAACAGAACCTGATCCCCGACGAAACGGGCGAACCCGTCGAACATCCGGATCTTCCGGAACTGTTCGGTGATTTCAAGGACGGCTATTACCCGCTCCAGGTCGAGTTGAACTGATTACCCAGCTTCGACCCACGGGATAACCATCATCAGGCGGTTGCGATTGCCGTCGCGGCGATAGCGCAGGTCTGATGTCAGGCACCGGATGATGTGCCAGCCAAATCCCCCCTCGGGCAGATTCGCCGCGTCCAGCACCGGGGCACCCGGATTCGGCGCATCGCCCGTCGGCATGCCGCAGCCACGGTCGATCACCAGACAGTCCAGCCCGTCGGTATCGATCCGCACATTCAGTTCAACCGGCCCGCCAAGCCCCGCATAGGCATGCTCGGCCACGTTGTTGAGAACCTCGGCCAAGATCAACTCGGCATTCGCGCAATCGTCCGCACCGATCCCGGCATCCGCGAATTCCGCCAACAAGGCTCCAAGGACCAGCCGCGTAACCTCGTCATCGGCGCGGAACCGCCGCGAGAATTCCTTGCCGACAAGGGCGGATCGATCCGCAGCAAGGGCCATGTCCCCCTCCATCCCCGGTCAACCGGCCGCCCGCAGGGCACCCGGCGCGGCGTCGTGAATGGTGAACATCGTGTCCATCCGCGTCAGGCGGAAGACCTTGGCAACGTTCGGTGTCAGACCAGCCAGTTCCAGCCGCCGCTCGGGCGCCAGCAGCTTCATGATGGCGACCACGGCCCCCAGCCCGCTGCTGTCCAAAAAGGTAACGGACGAAAGATCCAGCACCAGCGGGTTTCCCGGAGCCTCGGCAGCCAGTCGCACGGATTCCTTGAACTCGATCGCGACGGCGGCATCGATGCGGCTGGCATCGACCCTCAGGATCAGCGCACCTTCGTATTTCGTTGCGTCAATTTGCACCCAACTCTCCCTTTTGCGGTCTGTTCCAGGGTGACGCTACGCGCTAAGTCTTTCCAAAGGGTTCACGCCAGACGGGGGAAAACCATGTCCGAAGTTGTGATCATCGGCGCCGCGCGCACCGCGATGGGCGGTTTCCAGGGCGTATTCAGCGGTGTCCCGGCCAGCGAACTGGGGGGCGCCGCGATTGCCGCCGCCATCGAAAGCGCGGGCATATCGCCAGACAGCATCGAGGAACTGCTCATGGGCTGTGTGCTGCCCGCGGGTCAGGGCCAGGCCCCGGCCCGTCAAGCCGGTTTCCGCGCAGGATTGGCCGAGTCCGTCCCCGCCACGACCCTCAACAAGATGTGCGGTTCAGGCATGAAGGCGGCGATGATGGCCCACGACCAGCTCGCATTGGGCCAGACGCAGATCATGGTCGCCGGCGGCATGGAAAGCATGACCGAGGCCCCGTATCTCTTGCCCAAGCTGCGCGGCGGGGCGCGGATCGGCCATCAACAGGTGATCGACCACATGTTCCTCGACGGGCTCGAAGACGCCTATGACAAGGGCCGCCTGATGGGCACCTTCGCCGAGGATTGCGCCGAGCATTACCAGTTCACGCGCGAGGCGCAGGACGAATACGCGCTCGGCTCGCTGACCAACGCCCTTGCCGCGCAGGCCGATGGTGCCTTCGATGGCGAGATCGCGGTGGTCACCGTGCAAACCCGCAAGGGCGAACTGACCGTCACCGCCGACGAACAACCCGGCAATGCCCGCCCCGAAAAGATCCCCACGCTGAAACCCGCCTTTCGCAAGAACGGCACGGTGACGGCGGCGAATGCCTCGTCGATCTCGGATGGCGCCGCGGCCCTCGTGCTCGCCACGCGAGAGGCCGCCCAATCGGCAAAGGCCCCGGTCCGGGCCGTGATCCGGGGACATGCAAGCCATGCGCAGGCGCCGGGCTGGTTCACCACAGCGCCCGTCCCTGCTGCACGCAAGCTGCTCGACCGGCTTGGCTGGTCTGTCGACTCGGTCGATCTGTGGGAGGTGAACGAGGCCTTCGCCGTGGTCCCCATGGCCTTCATGCACGAAATGGGAATCCCGCGCGAAAAGATGAACGTCAACGGGGGCGCCTGTGCGCTGGGGCACCCGATCGGCGCTTCAGGGGCGCGTATTCTTGTGACGCTGCTTCATGCGCTCGAGAACCGCGGCCTGAAGCGCGGCATCGCCGCGATCTGCATCGGCGGCGGCGAAGGCACGGCCATCGCCATCGAACGACCCTGACTTGCCCGTCTTTGCTCTGAAAATATCCCGGGGGCGAAGGGCCCGCAGGGCCCGAGGGGGCAGCGCCCCCTCGACCTAGGGAACAGGAATCGCGCCGCCTCATGGCGGCGCGTCCGCCGGATCACGCGATCGATGCGTCCAGCGCGGCGATCACGGCATCGCCCATCTGGCTCGTGGAGACAGGCTTGCCGCCTTCGGGGCCCATCAGGTCCGCCGTGCGAACACCATCGGCAAGCACCTTGGCGACGGCCGCTTCCAGCCGCTCGGCCTCGGCACCCATGTCGAAGGAATAGCGCAGCGCCATGGCAAACGACAGGATGCAGGCGATCGGGTTCGCCTTGCCCTGACCCGCGATATCGGGCGCCGAGCCATGCACCGGCTCGTACAGCGCCTTCGGGCGGCCATTGGCCATCGGCGCACCAAGGCTGGCCGAGGGCAGCATGCCCAGCGAGCCGGTCAGCATCGCGGCAAGGTCCGACAGCAGGTCCCCGAACAGGTTGTCGGTGACGATCACGTCGAACTGCTTGGGCCAGCGGGTCAGCTGCATCGCGCCCGCGTCGGCATACATGTGCGACAGCTCGACATCCGGATATTCCTTGTCGTGGATTTCCTGAACGACATCGCGCCACAGGATGCCGGATTCCATGACATTGGCCTTCTCCATCGAGCAGACCTTGTTCCCACGCTTGCGCGCCAGTTCAAAAGCCGAACGCGCCACGCGGGCGATCTCGCTCTCGGTATAGCGCTGGGTGTTGATGCCCACGCGCTCGTTGCCCTCGGTGAAGATGCCTCGCGGTTCGCCGAAGTAGACCCCCGACGTCAGTTCGCGCACGATCATGATATCCAGACCGGCGACGACATCCTTTTTCAAGGACGAGAAATCGGCCAGCGCGTCGAAACACTGCGCCGGGCGCAGGTTGGCATAAAGGTCCATTTCCTTGCGCAGACGCAGCAAACCGCGCTCGGGCTTCACGCTGAAATCCAGCTTGTCGTATTTCGGCCCGCCGACAGCCCCCAGCAACACCGCGTCGGCGGCCTGCGCCTTGGCCATCGTGTCATCATGCAGCGGCGTGCCGTGCACGTCATAGGCACAGCCCCCCACGAGGTCTTCGCTGACATCGAACACGATGCCACGACGATCACCGAACCAGCCGATGATCTTCTTCACTTCGGCCATGACTTCCGGGCCGATGCCGTCACCGGCGAGGATGAGGAGAGAGGGGTTGCTCATGGGGCTACCTTTCAGGGCGAAATGCGTCGCGCTTGGCCTAGCGACTGCCGCGCGGAGGGTCAAGAATGGAACCGCTGCGGTCTTGGGTTGGGAGGGGGCGTCTGCCGCAGAAACAGTGTTTTTCCCGGCCCCTCTGCCAAACTGCGCATTTTCGTGCTATGCTTGTGCCCTTAAGGACGAAAGGAGCCCTTGATGAGCAAGCACATCCTCGACCGTTCGCACGGACCTTCGGCCAACCGGCTGGTCCGTTTCATCGCCCTGCAGCGAGCCACGATGCCGCACCATACGACACGCAGTCTGCAACAGCGGCCCACCGCCGCCAAGGCGCCACGCTTTGCGCTTTACGCCCGGCTGGGACGCACTGCCGAAGCCTGAGGCATCGCTTCGAACGCGGCCAGAAGGCAGTCCCACACCCGCCGGATCCGCGGATTGCGCCGCAACGCCTCGGGTGCCGCCAGCCAGAGTGGAAGCGTGGGCAACGGCAAGTCCGGCAAGATCCGTTCGACAAGCGGGTCGTGTTCGGCGATGGCCTGCTGCATCCCACCGATGCCGCATCCGGCACGGACCAGTTCCCAATGGACAGTCTGGTCGTCGCAGCGCAACGGAAAGAAGCCGCGCGTCACATGCTGACCCATGGCGCGCATCATGCGGATGATCCTTTCGTCGCGGTCATATCCGACGAAATCGTGCTGCATCAGGTCGTCTATTCCGGTCGGGCGGCCCGCGCGATTCAGGTAGGACGGCGCCGCATACAGGCCCAGCGGCAGGTCCACCACATGCCGGGCGACAAGGTCCAGTTGGTCGGGCGGATACATCCGCAGGGCAATATCCGCCTGATTGTATAGCAGGTTCTCGGACGTGTCCGAGGGAACAAGTTCGATCTGTATATCCGGCTCGGCTCGGCGCAACGTGGCAAGGATCGGCGGCAAAAGGTGATGCGACACCAGACGTGACGCCGTGACGCGCACCGTCCCGCGCATCACGGTCTGCCCCCCTTGTGCCAAGAGTTGCACGCGCGCCGCGCTATCGGCCATGCCGCGCACGGCCTCGATCATCGGCAGCGCCTGTTCCGTCGGCTCGAGCCCCGAAGGAACGCGGTGGAAAAGGGTGACGCCGACGGACTGTTCCAGTTGCCTGATCTGACGGCCAAGCGTCGGCTGGCTCTGCCCAAGACGCCGCGCGGCGCCCGACAGCGACCCCTCCTCGGCGACCGCGAGGAAGGCGTTCAACAAGGACCAGTCAACCGGATTGCTCATTCATTCATGAATATCTGATATGCGAATTTCGTCAATATCCATTCTTTTTCGAATAGATCAGTGTGTTCCTGTCCGCAACAGGAGAAACGATCATGCAGAAAACCGCCCTCATCCTCGGTGCCCGTGGCCGCGTGGGGAGCGCCTTCGAAACCGCGTTCGTCAACGCAGGCTGGCAGACCCGGCGCTATGTGCGTGGCACCGACATGACCAGCAGCGCCAAGGGTTGCGACGTCATCCTCAACGGTCTCAACCCGCCCAATTATCACAACTGGGCGCAGGCCCTGCCGGCCATTACGACGCAAGTTCTGGCTGCCGCACGCGGCAGCGGCGCAACGGTCCTGTTTCCGGGCAATGTCTATGTCTTCGGCGATCAACCGGGCCCGTGGGGCGCCGAGACGCCGCACCGTCCGATTACCGTGAAAGGCCGAGTGCGCGCCGAAGTCGAAGCGCGCTATCGCGCCGCCGCCGCCGACGGTGTGCAAACCGTCATCTTGCGCGCCGGCGATTACATGAGCCCGACGCCGCAGGAATCGTCGCTCGACGTCATCTATTTTAGGGCACTGGCAAAAGGTCGGGTAACCAGTTTCGGCGACCCCGACGCCCGCCGCGCCCATGCATGGCTGCCTGACATGGCCCGCGCAGGCGTCGCACTGATGGACAAGCACAAAGACCTGCCCGCCTTCAGCGACATCCCGTTTCCGGGCCATACTTTCAGCAGTCGCGAGCTTCTGAACGCCACTGCCCGCCTGCTGAACAAGCCCCTGACGCTGTCGGCCTTCCCTTGGTGGATCATGACGGCATTGGGCCCGTTTTGGGAACTGGCGCGCGAACTGAAGGAAATGCGCTATCTTTACAGCCACCCGCACACGCTGGACCCATCGGCGCTGCTGCACCATTTGCCGGACTGGAAGGATACGCCCTTCGACGAGATGTTGCGGCAGGCATTGCAGGGACGCGGGTTCCTGCTGAACGGTTAGTTTACGCGAGGGGTTCGCCGCCCCACTCGGCATCCTGCATCTCGCGCAAGCGGCTGGCGGTGCGTTCGAACTCGAACGCACCCGCCCCTTCGAAATACAGGCGTTCGGGTTCGTCGGCGGCCGAACAGATCAACCGCACCTTGGCCTCGTACAGCGCATCGATCAGCGTGACGAAACGCTTGGCCTCGTTATAGTTCGTCGCCGACAGCCGCGGGATTTCATCCAGCATCAGCACCCGGACACGCGCCGCAAGGGCCAGATAATCGGCCGGGCCCAGCGGCTTGCCGCACAGGTCCCACAAACCCGCGCGGGCAACGGCGTTGTGATGGTGCGGCACGCTGACCTTGCGGCCCTGCACGTCCAGCACCAGCGGTGCACCATCGTCTCCGCCCGTCAGTTCCACCCACAGCCGGTCCATCGCATCCTTCGCCACAGCATCGGCCGGGTGGAAATAGACCTTCGCGCCGGTCAGACGATGCTGGCGATAATCGGTCTCGCTCTCAAGCTGGACGACCTGCATCCGCGCATTCAACAGGTCGATGAACGGCAGGAACAGCGCTCGGTTCAGACCGTTCTTGTACAAATCCTCGGGCGGACGGTTCGAGGTGGTTACAATCGTCACCCCTGCATCCATCAGCATCTGGAACAGACGCCCGACGATCATCGCATCGGTGATGTCGGTGATCTGCATCTCGTCGAAAGCCAGCAGACGCACATCGGCGGCAACGGCGCGTGCGACGGGGGCCAAGGCATCGTCGACGCCCTTCTTGCGCGCTTCGTGCATCCCGGCGTGGACTTCTTGCATGAAGGCATGGAAATGCACGCGGCGCTTGGCGCCAATCTCGGTCGCGCCCGCAAAAAGGTCCATCAACATGGATTTGCCACGCCCGACGCCACCGCACAGATACAGGCCTTTGGGTCCTTCGGGCGCGCGTTTCAGCAACCCGCCCAGCAACCCCTTGCGGACCGGCGTTTCAAGCGCCGCGCGCCGTTCTTCAAGCAGCGGCAACACCGCGCGCTGCGCCGCATCGGGCCTGATCGCCCCTTCGAGGACGCGCTGGTCATAGATTTCGGTCAAAGTCTGTCGCATGAAGAATTTTCGGTCGCAGCTTGGCAGGATCAGGGCGGCAAGCGGGGTAGCCAGTGTTTTCAACCCTATACTCACCCCGGCCAGCAAAAAACAGGTGCGAAATGGCCGAAGGATCCGCCAACGTCAGCGCCGCCCACCCTATCGCGCGGGGATGTCCCGCGCCACGACCAACTGGTCGAGCACCCGCCGGAGCGCGGTCTTTCGGGACTTGGCATGGGGATGGATCGCGACATAATCGTGTTCCAGCGCGAGCCCCTCGTCGGACAGCACGACCAATCGGCCTTGCGCGATCAACCCTTCCGCCAACGCGCGTTGACCCAGCGCGATCCCCAGTCCACCGGCAGCGGCACACAGCGCAAGCAGCGAAGACCCGACGCGATGGCCCGTCCCGGGGACGGGGACAGGACGACCAGGGCGATGGGAGGCAACCCATTGCGACCACGTCGGGCATGAGGCGAATTCGGCGCCCCAGTCGGTATGGATTAGCCTGTCGTCGGGCAAGTCAGGCCAATGCGCCGCCATTTCCGGGCAGGCCATCGGCACGACCTGATCGCGAAACAGCCTTACCGACGCGAGGTCGGGATAGGGGTTCGTCCCATAGGTGATCCGCAGATCGATGGAATCGCGGGCAAAGGCCACGGGATCGGGCTCGACCCTGAGGTCGATCGCCACGCCATCTGTCGTAAGGCGCTGCGCAAGCCATGTTTCGGCCAGCGACGGCAGGCACGAGATGACCAATCGACGCTGCCGGGCCCGGTTCTTGCCGTGATCGGCCAGATCCGCAAGCTCGCCCAAGGCCGAAGCCGCGCGGGCATAGACCGCCTGACCCGCGTCGGTCAAGGTGACGCGGTTGTTGTGGCGCAAGAACAGCCGATACCCCAGATGATCCTCAAGACGGCGCACCTGGTGGCTGACAGCCGCCGGCGTGACACCCAGTTCCTGCGCGGCACCGATAAACCCGCCGTGCCGCGCGGCGGCTTCGAAGGATCTCAGGGCATTCAGCGGTGGAAGGTTCATGCCGTGCCTTAGCTTTTGTAACTCTGGACAAGAATTTTTTGGCTTCTGCAAAAATCCTATTTGCCCACTATGGCAACATCAACACCCAGGAGCCCGTTGCGATGCGCGATATTCTCGACCTTGACACCTATCCCCTCGACCGGCCGGGCAGCCCCGAATGGCAAGCGCTGGTCGACCGCTGCCGGGGCGACCTGACGCGGGATGGCATGTTCAACCTGCCCGGTTTTGTGCGCCCGGCAGCCCTGAAGACCGCGCTGGACCAGATCGACCCGGTGGCCGAGACCCTGAGCTTCACCCACAAACGGTCGCACAACATCTATTTCAAGCCCTCGATCCCGGAATTGCCCGACGATCATCCCGCGTTGCGTCAGGTGGAAACGGTCAACCATACCGTCTGCGCCGACCAGATCCCCGCGTCGGTGCCGTTGTGGATCTATGAATGGGCGCCGTTCGTGATGTTCCTGTCCGCCGCGATGGGCGAAGCGAACCTGTTCCCGATGCTCGACCCCCTCGCGCGGGTCAACGTCATGTATTACCGCGAGGGCGAACGCCTGAACTGGCATTTCGACCGCAGCGACTTCACCACGACCATCCTGCTGCAGGCCCCTGAATCCGGCGGGGATTTCCAATATCGCACGGACCTGCGCAGCGACACCGACCCCAATTACGACGGCGTTGCGCGGCTTTTGCGTGGCGAGGACCCGCAGATGCAAACTTTGCGGTTGTCGGCGGGCACGCTGAACGTCTTTCGCGGGCGCAACACGCCCCATTGTGTGACCCCCGTCCAAGGGGCAACGCCACGGGTGATCGCCGTCTTTTCCTATTACCCCCGGCCCGGCGTGCGCTTCACGACGGAAGAACAGCGCGGTTTCTACGGGCGTCAGGCCTGATTGGGGCGTCAAAGGCCTTGCCGCTGCCAATCGGAAAACGGTAACGGTTGGAAAAGCACCAGGAAGGAATATCAGCGCATGGCGACCGACGATCCCCGCACGCTCGTGTCAACCGACTGGCTGGCCGCGCATATGAGCGACCCCGATCTGCGGATCATCGACGCGTCGTGGCACATGCCTGCGACGGGGCGCAATCCGCGCGCGGAATACGAGGCCGAGCATATCCCCGGCGCGCGGTTCTTCGACATCGACGAGATCGCCGATCATCGTTCCGCGCTGCCGCATATGGCGCCGCCGGTCGAGAAATTCATCAGCCGGATGCGGGCGATGGGGATTGGCGACGGGCATCAGGTGGTGGTCTATGATACGGTCGGGATCATGTCCGCGCCGCGCGTCTGGTGGACCTTCCGCCTGATGGGCAAGATGGATGTCGCGGTGCTGGATGGCGGCCTGCCCAAGTGGAAGGCCGAAGGCCGCGAAACCGAAGACATGCTCCCCGTCATGCGCGACCGCCACATCACCGTGCAGCGCCAGAACCATCTGGTGAAGGACGTCAGCCAAGTGGCATCGGCATCCAAGCTGGGCGACTGGCAGATCGTCGATGCGCGCAGCGAAGGACGGTTCAAGGGCGAGGTCGAAGAACCCCGCCCCGGTTTGCGGTCGGGTCATATCCCGAATTCGAAGAACCTGCCCTTCACCGAGCTGCTGAACGCGAACGGCACGATGAAAGACGCCGATGCCCTGCGCGCGGTCATGCAGGCGCGCGGTGTCGACCTGTCGCGTCCGATCATCACCACCTGCGGGTCGGGCGTCACGGCCGCGATCATCGGCCTCGCGCTGGAGATTGTCGGCCACCGCGACCATGCAGTTTATGATGGCTCGTGGAGCGAATGGGGCATGTATCCCGACCTTGCGATCGAGAAGGGTTGAGATGATCCACCACAAGGCCGGCGACACCGTAGAATATCGCGTGACGTGGCTGGAGATGGCGCGGCGCCCGGATTACGGCTGGCCGCCCCTGCCGTTCAACCGCGATCTGGCCCTGCTGCATGCGGATACGCCGCCATGGTGGTGGTTCTTGGCGCTCTATGATGCCGTCGGGCGCGAGCACGCTTGGACCGACAAGCACACCATCCCCCCCGCCGACCTGAACGCCTGGATCCAGAACCCGGATGTCGCGCTGTATACGCTGATGGGGCGAGGGTGGCCGCAGGGGTTCTTCATGCTCGACTGGTCCGAGGAAGAGGTCTGCGAAATCGCCTATTTCGGCCTTGTCCCCGAGGCCGTCGGCACGGGGCTGGGCACCTGGCTGCTGAAAACTGCGATCCTGACGGGCTGGGCACAGCCCGGAACCCGGAAGATGACCGTCAACACCTGCACGCTGGATCACCCCCGGGCGCTGGCGCAGTATCAACGCATGGGTTTCTCGCCGGTCAGAACCGAAATCCACAGCCGCACGCTGGTCCGCGACCAGACGTTCCACCAGCCGCTTTTGTAAGGCCGCCCCATGTTCAGCACCCTGCCCGCCCCCGCCGCCGACCCGATCCTGCAAACGATGCAGATGTATCGCGAGGATCCGCGCGCGTCCAAAGTCGACCTGTCGGTCGGGGTCTACAAGGATGATTCCGGCCTCACGCCGGTGATGCGGGCCGTCAAAGGGGCTGAACGGCGCCTCGTGGAAACGCAGGACACCAAGACCTATACCGCACTGGTGGGGGATCCGGCCTATCACGCGGCGATGGCGGATCTTCTGCTGGCGGGAACGGTTCCTGCCAGCCGGATCGCCGCTGCGGGCGCGACCGGCGGCACGGGCGCGGTGCATGTCGCGATGCAACTGATCCACCGGGCAAATCCCGGGGCAACCATCTGGATTTCCGCCCCCACTTGGCCGAACCACAACGCATTGGCAACGAATGTCGGCCTGCAATGGCAAAGCTATCGCTATTACGACGCCGAAACAGGCGGCATCGATCGCGCCGGCCTGTGGGAAGACCTTCACAAGGCCCAACCCGGCGACATCGTCCTGCTGCACGGATGCTGCCACAACCCGACCGGCGCCGACCTGACCGGCGAAGACTGGTCGAGGATGGCCGATTTCCTGGCCGAACGCGGATTGGTGCCGTTCATCGACATCGCCTATCAGGGTTTTGGCGAGGGGCTGGATGCCGATGCAGCGGGTCTGCGCCTGCTCGCTGCGCGACTGCCGCGCGTGGTGATCGCGGCCTCGGCGGCGAAGAACTTTGGTCTCTATCGCGAGCGTGCGGGGATCGCGCTGATCCTGTGCCCCGAAGACGAACGCGCGACGGTGCAGGGAACCCTTGCCGTGATCAACCGCGGGTCCATCAGCTTTCCGCCCGATCACGGCGCTCGGGTCGTGACAACGATCCTGAGCGACACGGGCCTGCGCGACCAATGGCAGACCGAACTGGCCGAGATGCGCGACCGGGTGAACACCCTGCGCCGTGCCTTGGCCGACGCCCTGCGCGAGGCCTGCCAGTCGGATCGTTTCGGCTATCTGGCGGATCAGCGCGGCATGTTCTCGCTGCTGGGCGGAACGCCCGAGCAGATCGCCCGTCTGCGTGACGAGTTCGGCGTCTACATCGTCGGAGGCGGGCGTGTGAACATGGCGGGTCTGACGATGCAGAACATTCCCGCGGTGGCCAAGGCCATCGCGCAGGTTCTGTAAACCACGCCCTAGCCTTCGGTCGAACCGAGGCCCCATGCAGCCAGCAGGCGGGGCAAGGCGACGTTCCAATCCATCACGCCGACCGACTCTGCCCAAGCCCGATATTGCGCCTGCAGATCTCTCTCGAGGGTGGGCATGCGACCGGCCAGGTCATGCAGTTCGGTCCGGTCGGCTTCGATATCGTACAACTCCCACGGCCGGTCATGAAGGCGCACCAGCTTGAACTGGCCCAGCCTGATTGCCGCGTTTCCCTCGTGCTCGAAGAAGATAGGCTGCGCGCGTTGCCAGTCCTGCCCCCTGAACAGACCCATCAGGGACTCGCCCTGCATTGGCTGGATCGCGTGCCCGTTCAGTTCCCCCTGATAGGCCGCACCCGTCGCTTCGAGGATCGTCGGCAAGATATCGACAACATGGCAAGGCGCTTGCGCCACGCCGCGCGCCCCGAAACCGCGGGGCCAATGCGCAACCAGCGGGGTCGAGATTCCGCCCTCGTGGACATAGTGCTTGTACAGCCTGAACGGTGCGTTCGACACATTGGCCCAAGGCCTGTCATAGCTTTGGAACGTCTGGGCATCCCCCGGACGAACACCCACCACGTTGCCCATGGTGATCGTGCGGCCGTCATGGGTGCGGTTTGGGTAATACTTGGCCCAGCCATCTTCGGCCATGAACTCGGCACAGCCGCCGTTGTCCGACAGAAACAGGATCAACGTGTTGTCGAACTGCCCCATCCGTTTCAGCGCGGCGATCAGGGTGCCGATGGACTGGTCCATCTGATCGACCATCGCGGCATAGGTGGCCATCTTGCTGGCTTCCCAGTCGCGGTTCTTCTCGGCTGACCACGGATGCACATCGGGGTCGCGTGGTGAAATCTCCCACGGCGTCTGAAACAGACCCATCGCGTTCATGGTCTCGTGCCGGGCGGTGCGGATGGCATCCCAGCCGGGCGCATAAACCCCGTCATAACGCGCGATATCCTCGGGATGGGCATGCAGTGGCCAATGCGGCGCGGTGTGGGCCAGATACAGGAAGAAGGGCGTTTCGTCGGCCACCGACTCCTCGATCATCGTGATGGCTCTGTCCGTGATCGCATTCGTGAAATAGAAATCATCGGGAATGGTTTCGACGCGGCGATCGTCTTCCAGCAGGTAATGCGGCGAAAAGAAATGCGTGGCACCATCCATGATCCCGAAAAACCGGTCGAAGCCGCGCTGCCGTGGGGTCGGATGCCCAGCAGCACCGACGCGCCAGCTTTCGACCTTGCGCGCGTCGAAATCGCCCGCGACATGCCACTTGCCCGACATCAGCGTTCGATAGCCACTGGCCCGCAAATGCTCGGCAATGGTTCCGCTGTCGGGACGCAGGAACCCCTGATAGGCTGGCGTGCCCAGATTGGCGCCCATGTGCCCGATACCCGCGTTATGCGGATAAAGCCCGGTCAACAGCGACGCACGCGTCGGGCAGCAGCGCGCGCAATTATACATTGCCGAAAGCAGGATCCCGTCCTTAGCAAGGCTGTCGATGTTCGGCGTCCTGATCTCGGACCCGGTGCAGCCCAGATCGGCAAAGCCCATGTCATCGGCAAGGATCACGATGACATTCGGCCGGGTGTCGCGTTTCTGCTCCAAGTGCCCCTCCCGGGTCGGTCACGCCAACGAAACCAGCGATGCGTCGCCTGTCTGGCATCGAGGGACGATACCGCAAGGCAAGGGTCGACACGCGCGCATTACCAGGATCATCACCGCCCGGCACAGGGCGCGCAAGCATGAAGCCGACAGTTTTGGCGTCGCATACGCGCTAGATCGGTGCGCCGTGACACCGTCAAATGGGTCCACGCCACTTTGAAACGGGACCCGCCATGCCTCTCCATGCCAAAGACCTGATCGACCTTGACCGCTATCCGATTTCGACACCGGGCGCACAGCGCGATGCCGTGATGGCGCAGGTGCGCACCGATTTGAACCAGCGGGGTTGCGCCGTGCTCAAAGGGTTCCTGACCCCCGCAGGCGTTGCCGCCGCCGTGGCCGAGGCGCATGCCGTGGCCGACCGGGGCCATCGCAGCTATTCGCGCACGAATGCCTATTTCACGGCCGAGGACCCGACGCTGCCCGACGACGATCCGCGCCGAAAGTTCTTTGACCGCTCGAACGCCTTTGTGCCGGCCGACAATTTCCTGCCTGAAGGCGCGCTGCGCACCGTGTTCGATGCCGACGGTTTCGACCCGTTCATCCGCGACTGCCTGCAAGCACCCGAGGATCGCTTTTTCCGATACGCCGACCCGCTGGCGGACGTGATCGTCAACACTGCTGTCGAGGGCAACGGGTTCCCGTGGCATTTCGATACGAACAATTACACCGTGACGCTGGCCCTGCAAAACGCCGACGAGGGCGGCGCCTTCGAATATGCACCGATGATCCGGACCGCGAACGACGAAAACTTCGCCGAGGTGTCGAAGGTGCTCGACGGCACCTCGGACAAGGTGATCTCGCTGAATCTGGAACCCGGCGACCTGCAATTGTTCAAGGGCCGCTATTCCCTGCACCGGGTCGCCCCGCTACGCGGATCGACGCCGCGCTATGTGGCGATCTTTTCCTACGTCGAAGAGCCCGGCATGGTCGGCACCCCGGAACGCGCCCGGCAACTGTATGGCAAGACACTGCCCATCCACCACGAACGCGCTCGGCGGGCCGACGCGCTGATCGACTGACCCGGGTGCCTCAGGTCCCGCAGAACGTGACAAACTCACCCGTGCCGGGTTGCCGCAAGTCGTCGAACCCGGCGCGCAAGGTGAAGGGCTGGCGAACGACATCCAGCAACCGGCGGAACCGCGCGGTATCGCCCAGCGCCGCTGTGCGCAGCGCGTCTTCGACGGCGTGGTTGCGCGGAATATAGACCGGGTTGGCGTGGGCCATGCGCGCAAGCGCCTCGGGCGTTGCGCGGGCATCGCGTTGCGCCAGCCATGAATCGAACGCCGCGTTGTTCCCCAACTGGGCGCGCAGCGCGGCGGGATCGTCCGTCAGGGCGCGGAATGCGTTGGTGTGATCGACCCGGTGCGCCTCGAGAAGGGTCAGAAACCCGTCGATCAACGCATCGTCTGCATCCGGCACGCCCAGCTTGGCGGCGAACACCGCGCGGCGCTCTTGGGCATAGATTTCCTGCGCAGCTTCGATCCGCGCCTGAAGCACCGGCACAGCCTCGTTCTGATCGTCGGCTAATAGGGGCAGCAGACACTCGCCGAACCGCGCAAGGTTCCACCGCGCCAGCGCGGGCTGGTTGCCATAAGCATAGCGACCCTGCCGGTCGATCGACGAGAACACCGTCAGCGGATCATGCTCTTCCATGAAGGCGCACGGCCCGTAATCGATGGTTTCGCCCGACAGCGCCACGTTGTCGGTGTTCATCACCCCGTGCACGAACCCCAGACCCATCCACTGGGCGACAAGGGCCATCTGCCGCTGAATCACGGCGTCGAACAGCGCCAGAAAACGGTCGTCACGGCCCGCCAGTTCGGGATAGTGCCGCGCGATCGTATATTCGGCCAGCCGACGCAACCGCGCCACGTCACTGCGCGCATAGAAGAACTGGAACGTCCCCACACGGATATGGCTGGCCGCAACGCGCGCCAGAACCGCACCCGGCTGCGGCCCCTCGCGCCAAACGGTCTGCCCCGTTGTCACGGCGGCCAGTGCGCGCGTGGTCGGCACACCCAGTGCATGCATCGCCTCGCCGATCAGCACTTCGCGCAGGACGGGCCCCAGAACCGCCTTGCCATCGCCACCGCGCGAAAAGGGGGTGCGGCCCGATCCCTTCAGGTGGATGTCCCGCCGGTGTCCGTGGGTATCGATCACCTCGCCCAGAAGCATGGCCCGACCGTCGCCCAGTTGCGCGCTGAACCCGCCAAACTGGTGTCCGGCATAGGCCATTGCCAGCCCCTCGGCACCCCCGGCGAGCATGGCGACCCCTTCGGGGCTGCGCAGTTCCTCGGGCTCAAGGCCCAACTCGCGCGCAAGCTCCTCGTTCAGGAACACCAGCGCGGGCTCGGGCGGGGTATCGCCCCGCACCGGCAGCGACATTCCTTCAAGCTGCGAGGCATAGGTCTGTTCAAACGCGATCATCGTGGGGTTCCTTCTCTGACCCACAGATAAGCCGGAACATCGGCGCGGAAAGCCTCAGCCGCGCGGATGAACGAGGCCGACGATCGGCCCCATCGGAAATCCCCAATCCGCCCGCCCCAGTTCAGGCGCGAACAGCCGCGAGATGGACCCGTCGAGATAAAGCGCGTCCGGTGTCTGCAACACGTCGCGAAAGAACCGGGCAAAGCGGTGAAACGTCACTGTCCCCCGCGAGATGACGAAAACCGCGTGCTGCCCATCCCCGGACACGCCGACACCGTTCCGGATCTGCAACGACGTCGAATCGGGCAGAAAGCGTGGGTGCAAGGTGCCGTCGATGACCAGCATCGGCCCCGATTGCGTGGCATAGCGGCAGGCCCGCCCCGTATCGCGATACTCGGTGGATTCGACAACCGCAAAGCCTTCGGGATCGATGCAGAAGACCCCATTGGGCAGCATCCCGAAATTCCCGGGCCCGGCCCGCGTCACGAGCGAGGCCTCGCGCTCGCCATCCTCGACATACAGGCCGACCGGCCGGCGGTCGGGGTGATACATCCCAGCGTTCATCGCAAAGACCAGTTCCAGCCCCTCGGCCGCCAGCGTTTCTTCGAGACGCGCGAAGGAACCGATGATCCCGCCCCGGTCATCGTGCAGGAACAGGCGCAGATCCTCGCCCGCCGAAACGGTGCAGACGCTGAAACCGGTTCCTTCGAATTCCGTATCGCGGCAAGTGGCGGCTGATACCGCCGACACCATGGCCATCCAGAGGGTCAGGATGCCAACGAGCAGCCTCTCAGCTTGCATCGTCCCCATCCGCCGAGTCGAGGTCGGCCTGAACGCGCGGGTCGGCAAACAGCCTGCGGGCGTCGTCCATCTTGTCGAAGGTCGTATCCAGTTCAAACCGCAGGTCGGGCGCGAATTTCAAGCCCAGCCCATGCGCCACATGGTGCCGCAATTCGGACTTCGATCGGCGCAGCGCCTTGAGCGCGATCTCGGCATCCTGCCCACCGAGGGGCATGACATAGGCGGTCGCATGCTTGAGGTCCGGCGAGGCTGTCACCTCGGCCACGGTGATCGACATGCGCGACAGGTCGGGGTCATGCACGTCGCCGCGGGCCAGAACCTCGGCCAGACGATGGCGGATGACCTCGGCCACGCGAAGCTGGCGTTGCGAAGGGCCCGAGCCCGAAGAGAAGCGTTTTGCACACATATCCTTGCTCTAGGGGATTCGCGGCGGTGCCGCAATCCGCCTTTGCGCAGGTCAGGGCACGGCGAACCCTGCGAAAAGCAGTTTTCCGCGCGGGGTATCGGCGCTATGACACGCCAAACTGAGGAACGGAGGAGGACAGGCCATGAGCGACAAGATTGCGATCTGCGTCAACGGCGTCTCGGGGCGTATGGGCCGGATGCTGGTGCAGGTGATCAATGCCAGCGACCGCGCGGCGGTCGCCACCGCGCTGGAACGGCCCGGCCACCCGTGGATCGGCCGCGACCTCGGCGAGATGCTTGGCGGCACCGCGACCGGGGTAATCGTGCGCGATTCGCTGGCCGAAGGGCTGACCGGTGTGCAGGCCGTGATCGACTTCACCGCCCCGGCCGCGACCCTTGCGCTGGCCGAGGCCGCCGCCAATGCCGGTGTGGCGCATGTGATCGGGACCACGGGCTTCAAACCCGAAGACCTCGCACAAATCGCGCATATCGCCCAGCGCGGCGTCATCGTGCGCGCCGGGAACATGAGCCTTGGCGTCAACCTTCTGGTCGCACTGACGCGCAAGGTCGCGGCGGCGCTGGACAGCGATTACGATATCGAGGTGATCGAAGCCCACCACCGGCACAAGGTCGACGCCCCTTCGGGAACGGCGCTGATGCTGGGCGAAGCCGCCGCACAAGGCCGGGGTGTCGCGCTGGATACGGTGCAGACCCGCGCCCGTGACGGGCTGACCGGACCGCGTCCCAAGGGCGCCATCGGTTTTTCGGTGATCCGGGGCGGCGACATTGTCGGTGAACATGACGTGATGTTTGCCGCCGACGGCGAGCGCATCACGCTGCGCCACGTTGCCAGCGATCGCGGGGTCTTTGCCCGCGGCGCGCTGAAGGCGGCGCTGTGGGCCCAGGGTCGGGCACCCGGTGAATACGACATGATGGCGGTTCTGGGCCTGTAAGGGGTTGCGCGGCCCCAAGGGCCCGCGCGACGCAAAGGGGGAACTGCGCGCTCAGAAGTCGACCGCGATGCCCTTTTTTTCCCAGTCACCGAAACGGACGGGTTCAGGCCCGTCGCGGCCCCCGAGTTCCTTGGGCATGTCCTTCGTACCGGCCTTGCGGCGGCGTTCTTCGGCCTCGGCAAGGGCGCGCTGCGCGGCGGGGGGCAAGGGGCGATCATCTGTCATGGGCATTCCGGCTTGTTTTCGGGCAAGGGTCGGGGAATAAGGCAGGCTAACGTCTGGCCCTTTCCCCCGCAACCGGAGACCGCATGCCCATGGATCCACGCGAGCTTGCTGCGCAGATGGTTGCCGGAGTGACCGCCGAAGGCCGCAGGATCGGCGAGCTATCGCTGCCCGATGCTGCGCCGGCAGATCGTGCGCGGGCGCAACGGCTTGCGCTGGCCACGCTGCGCAACCTTGCCCGCGCGGATCAGGTGCTTGCGCCCTATCTGCGCCAGACACCGGCCCCTCCGGTGCAGGCCCTGATGCGGGTCGCCACGGTCGAGATGCTGGAACTGGGCGCGCCGGCGCATGGAGTGGTGAATGCCGCGGTCTCGGCTTTGCGCGCCGGGCGGAAGACAGCCGCTGCTGCCGGCATGGCCAATGCCGTCCTGCGCAAGGTCGCGGCATATGAGGGTTGGTCAGAGCTTGCGGTTCAACGGTTGCCGGGCTGGTTGCGGCGGCGGCTGAAGGCGGCTTATGGCGAACCTGCGGTCTTGGCCTTCGAACAGGCCCATGCCGAGGGCGCGCCGCTGGACCTGACCCTCAAACCGGGCGGAGCTGCGCCCGAAGGGCGAGAGCTGCCGAATGGATCCCTGCGCATCGACGGACCTGTGCAGGTTTCGGCGCTTGCCGGTTTTGACGATGGTGCATGGTGGGTTCAGGATGCCGCTGCATCCCTTCCGGCGACGTTGCTGGCGATCCGCGAGGGCGAGCGGGTTCTGGATCTGTGCGCGGCACCCGGTGGCAAGACGATGCAACTGGCGGCTGCCGGTGGCCGGGTCACCGCGCTGGACGTGTCCGACGCCCGTCTGGAACGCCTGCGCGACAACCTGCGCCGCACCGGCCTTGCCGCGACCGTCGTGACCGCTGATGCCCTGCACTGGACACCGGACGAAGGGTTCGACGCCGTCCTGCTGGATGCGCCCTGTTCGGCCACCGGGACGATCCGACGCCACCCAGACCTGCCCTTCGTGCGAAAGCCAGCCGATGTCGCCGCGCTGATCGACCTGCAGGCGGCTTTGCTGGATCGCAGTCTGGGCTTCTTGAAGCCGGGGGGGCGCATCGTGTTCTGCACCTGCTCGTTGCTTCCCGACGAAGGCGAGGCGCAGATCACCGCCGCGCTGGCCCGCCACAAGGATCTGACGGTCCTGCCGCTGCCACCGCTGACCTTTGGCCGGGCCACGCCCGAAGGCGGCTGGCGCACGCTGCCAAACGATCTGCCGGGCGGCAACGACGGGTTCTACATGGCGCTTCTTGGCCGACAACCACGCTGACGGGATGACAGGCCCATCGGCAGGCGATATGGCTTCGGGACAGGACGGGAACAGGGCAGGCATGACGCAAGGCTGGGGAACACGGTGGAAAAACCGCTTGGCGGCGCGGCGTGCGCGTTCGGCCCCTGCCGCCGGCGGTTTCGTTTCGATGCCCGAACCACGATCAATCGGCTATTTTGCCCGCGGCAAACAATTGGCCGCGGGGAATTTCCTGATGGGCGGCCATATGGTCGAAACGCTGGACCCCTGGACCGTCGAGCCCCCGTCACACGCATTCGCCGCTGAACTGCACGGGTTTGCCTGGCTGGATCATCTG
The DNA here is from genome assembly GCA_041397065.1 of Paracoccaceae bacterium. Taxonomy (GTDB): domain Bacteria; phylum Pseudomonadota; class Alphaproteobacteria; order Rhodobacterales; family Rhodobacteraceae; genus Pararhodobacter. The sequence continues at coordinate 51,272 of JAWKXG010000001.1, forward strand.
GCCGCTGCCGGAGACCGCGACGCCCGTCTGGCTGCACAGCGCTGGGTTCAGGGCTGGATCGACCGATTCGACGCCGGCGACGGCCCGGGATGGGAACCCGACATTGCCGGACGCCGGGTCACGCGGTGGATCAACCACGCGATCTTTCTGACCGCCGGACGCACGCCCGCCGAGACCCAACCCTTTTTCGCGGCTCTCGGCCGGCACACCGATTTTCTGGCGCGCAGCTGGTCGCGGACGGAACCCGGCCTGCCCCGGTTCGAGGCCCTCGCAGGGTTGGTCTGCGCCTCGTTGGCACTGCTGGGAATGGAGCGCCACCGCTCGGATGCCCTGCACGCCCTTGGACGCGCCTGTGCCCACGATATCGGGCCCGACGGCGCGATTCCCAGCCGTAGCCCCGAACAACTGCTCGAGGTGTTCACGCTGCTGACGTGGGTCCGGCAGGCTTTGTCTGAATCGGGCCTCGCCGTGCCGGCCCAAGTTCAGGATGCGCTGACCCGGGTCGCGCCTTGTCTGCGCACGTTGCGCCATGCCGATGGCGGGCTGGCACGGTTTCATTCGGGCGGTCGCGGGATGGATGGTCTGCTGGATCACGCGCTGTCTGCATCCGGCGTCACCGGAACAACGCGCGAAACCTCGGCGATGGGTTATGCCCGGCTGGAGGGTGGCCGAACGACTGTCATCGTCGATGCTGCGCGGCCACCGATAGGATTCGGCGCAGCGCGCACATGCCTCGATGCTGGCGCTGGAGCTGACGTCAGAATCGGCGGCCACTAATCGTGAATTGCGGCTCGGGGCTCAGTTTCGGACCCGAATGGGGAAAAGGCCGGACGTGCGACAAATTCGCACTCGACGCTGTCCATCGACGGGTATTCATCGGCGCGCTTCGCTCGGCACGCACAGCGCTGGCGAACGCGGCGCAGCGCTGATCGAAGGCCCGAACCACGTCACCACGCATCGCTCGGAAGAGCGTGACGGCACGACCCTGCTTCTCAGCCACGACGGTTATGGCGCGACGCATGGACTGACCCATATGCGCCACCTGCAACTGGCGCGGGACGGTCGCACCCTGCTGGGCGAGGATACGCTAGCCGCGCTGGAACCCGCGGATCGCAAGAAATTCGCGCAGTTGCTGGATGCTGGCCGACTGCGCGGCGTCTCGTTTGCCTTGCGCTTTCATCTTCATCCCGATGCCGACGCCTCGCTGGATATGGGCGGCACCGCGATATCCATCGCCCTGCCGTCGGGCGAGCTGTGGGTGTTTCGGTTCGACGGGCCGGGGAAACTGTCGCTGGAACCGTCGGCCTATCTGGAACGCGGGCGGCTGGCACCGCGGCCATGCCAGCAGATCGTCGTGCGGTCGATCATCCTTGACGATCATGCCCAGATCAACTGGACACTGGCCAAGGCACAGGATACCCCGCTGGCCATCCGCGACATCGGCCGCGATGACGATCTGGCCATGCCGCGCGATCTCTTTGCACAGGACTGACCAAGGATCCCTGCCATGACCGACCTCGCCCCCCTGAAACGTGCCCTTCTGTCGGTCTCGGACAAAACCGGGCTGATCGAATTGGGCAAGGCGCTGGCGGCGCGGGGCGTCGATCTGGTGTCGACGGGGGGCACCGCCAAGGCGCTGCGCGAGGCGGGGCTGAGCGTGCGCGACGTGTCCGACCTGACGGGCTTTCCCGAAATGATGGACGGTCGGGTCAAAACGCTGCACCCCATGGTGCATGGCGGTTTGCTGGCGCTGCGCGATGACGCGGGGCATGTGGCGTCGATGACCGAGCACGGGATCGAGGCCATCGACCTGCTGGTCGTCAACCTGTATCCGTTCGAGGCCACCGTGGCGCGCGGGGCGGATTACGAGACCACCATCGAGAACATCGACATCGGCGGCCCGGCGATGATCCGCGCGGCGGCCAAGAACCACGGGTTCGTCAGCGTCGTCACCGACCCCGAGGATTACGCAGCCCTGCTGGCTGAAATGGACGCGAATAACGGCCAGACCCGGCTAAGCTTCCGCCAGACCCTCGCGCAGATCGCCTATGCCCGCACCGGGGCCTATGACGCGGCGGTCAGCACCTGGATGGCCAGCGCGATTGGCAACGCCACCCCGCGCCGTCGGGTGTTCGCGGGCACCTTGGCCCAAGGCCTGCGCTATGGCGAGAACCCGCATCAGGGCGCGGCGTTCTATACCGATGGATCGAACCGCCCGGGCGTTGCCACGGCAAAGCAGCTTCAGGGCAAGGAATTGTCGTATAACAACATCAACGACACCGACGCGGCCTTTGAACTGGTGGCCGAGTTCGACCCGGCGGAAACCGCCGCTTGCGCGATCATCAAGCATGCCAACCCCTGTGGCGTCGCGCGGGGCAAGACCTTGCTCGAGGCGTATAAAGCGGCCTTCGATTGCGACCGCACCAGCGCCTTTGGCGGCATCGTCGCGTTGAACAAACCGCTGGACGCCGAAACAGCGCAGGAAATCACCGGCATCTTTACCGAGGTCGTCATCGCCCCCGGCGCGACCGAAGAAGCCCGCGCGATCTTCGCCGCCAAGAAAAACCTGCGCCTGCTGATCACCGACGGCCTGCCAGACGCCCGCGCGGGCGGCGTGGCCTTCCGTCAGGTGGCGGGGGGGATCTTGGTGCAGGACAAGGATTCGGGCTTTGTCGGCATGGATGACCTGAAGGTCGTGACGAAAAAGGCCCCGACCCCGGAACAGATGCAAGACCTGCTGTTCGCGTGGAAAGTGACCAAGCACGTCAAATCGAACGCCATCGTTTACGTCAAGGACGGCGCGACCGTCGGCGTCGGTGCGGGGCAGATGAGCCGCGTCGACTCGGCCCTGATCGCCGCCAAGAAGGCCGAGCGCATGGCCGAAGCGCTGGGCCTGCCCGCACCGCTGACGATTGGCTCAGCAGTGGCGTCGGATGCGTTCTTCCCCTTCCCCGACGGGCTGATGGAGGCCGCCGCCGCAGGCGCGACCTGCGTGATCCAGCCGGGTGGTTCCATGCGTGATGCCGAAGTGATCGCCGCCGCCGACGAGGCCGGGCTGGCCATGGTGTTCACCGGCATGCGACATTTCCGGCACTGACCATGCGCCTCGCCACGATCATTGCGCTCTCTATGCTCGTTGCCGATCAGGCGCTGAAATGGTTCGTGGTCGTGGGACTCGATCTTGCGACGCGCCTTCACATCGCGGTGCTGCCGCCATGGTTCAACCTGACGATGGCGTGGAATCGCGGTGTCAATTTCGGCCTGTTCGCCGCAGATTCGCGCTGGTTGCCCTATGCGCTGGCGGCGCTGGCTCTCGTGGTCGCGGTTTGGGTGTGGTTCTGGGTCCGCCGCGAGGGGGCGCCCACGGGCATGCAGATCGCGGTCGGGTTTCTGGCAGGTGGGGCGATTGGCAACGCGATCGACCGGTTGGTCTGGGGCGCCGTGGCCGATTTCCTGAACGTCACCTGTTGCGGGCTGGTCAATCCTTGGGCCTTCAACGTCGCCGATATCGCGATCTTCGTCGGCGCTTTTGGGCTTATCGTGACCTCGGGCGGCAAAAAGGGCGCGTGACGCTGGGCGGGGCTTGGGTTAAACAGGGCCTGCCTCAATCCTGACGAGGGACGGACATGCGGAACATCACTCTATGCATCGTGGCGGGTCTGGGCCTGCTGGCCTTGGGCGCGTGCTCGCGCGGGGGGGACGTCCCGCTGTTGATGAATGCTGCAAGTTCCTCGAATGGTCCCGACGAATTTTCGATCCTGCCGACCCAGCCCTTGCAGGCGCCGCCCAGCTTTTCGGCACTGCCGGAACCGACGCCCGGCGGCACCAACCTGACCGATCCCGACCCGCGGGCCGAGGTTGTTTCGGCCTTGGGCGGCCGTGTCAGCGCGGAACGCACCAGCGGAGTGCCTGCGGCAGACAGGGGCCTGCTGGGCTATACCGGGCGCAATGGCGTGTCCGAGAACATCCGCACCACGCTGGCCGAGGAAGACGTCGAGATCCGGCGCAGCAACCGCCCGCGTCTGCTCGAGCGTCTGTTCAACACAAACGTGTATCGGCAGGCCTATGACGACCAGTTGCTGGACCCCGAGGACGAGCTGCAGCGCTGGCGCCGTCAGGGCGTTCGCACTCCGGCCGCGCCACCCGCCGAACGCTGAGCCGGTTCACATCTGCGACAACCGCCTTGTGCCCCCCCGGTTGCGCGGTAATTGTGCAGGAACACTCGGAACGGAGTTTCCCATGCGCAAAATCCTGAGGCCGCTCGCGCTCGTTGTCGCGGTGCTGTCCCCCGCGGCAGCTCTCGCCGAAGAACCACAACAGTTCACGTTGAACAATGGCATGCAGGTCGTCGTGGTCGAAGACCACCGCGCCCCTGTCGTCGTGAACATGGTCTGGTATCGTGTCGGCGCTGCGGATGACCCGGCAGGGCATTCAGGTATCGCGCATTTCTTTGAACACCTGATGTTCAAGGCAACCGAAACGATGGATGAAGGCGACTTCGACGCCGCCGTTCAGGCCAATGGCGGCACGCACAACGCCTTCACCAGCTGGGATTACACGGCCTATCACCAACGCGTCGCCGCCGACCGGCTGGAACTGATGATGCAGATGGAAGCCGAACGCATGGTGCATCTGCGTCTTGACCGGTCCGATTGGGCGACCGAACGCGACGTGATCCTGCGCGAGCGCGGCGAAACGCTGGAATCCAGCCCGGATCGCGTCTTTCAGGAACAGCTGCGCGCGGCCTTGTTCCAGAACCATCCCTATGGACGCCCGATCATTGGCTGGCGCCACGAGATCGCGTCGCTGACCAGCGAGATGGCAAACGACTTCTACCGCCTGCATTATGCGCCCAACAACGCCGTGCTGGTGGTCGCCGGCGATGTCGAGGCCGAGGATGTGCTGGCCATGGCGCAACGCCATTTCGGCCCGATTCCCCCGTCCGAGGGGCTGACACCCCGCGCCCGACCGACAGAACCCCCGCAAATGGCCGAGCGCCGGATCCTCATGCAAGACCCGCGCGTGTCGCAATCCTACATGACCCGCACCTATTTGGCCCCCGTGCGCCGCAGTGGCAACCAGCGCGAGGCCGCCGCGTTCCAGATGCTGGGGATCTTGCTGGGCAGCGGGCAGACGTCGGTCTTCGAACGCGCTTTGACCTATGATCAAGGCGTCACGCTGGCGACGTGGGCCGGGTATTCCGGGCTGGCGGTCGATCACGGAACCTTCACCATCGGCGCCCTGCCCGCACCCGGCGTGACCTTGCAACAAGCCGAGGACGCGCTGGACGCCACGCTGGCCGATTTCATTGCCAATGGTGTCGACATGGCGCAGCTTGAACGGGTCCGGATGGCCGTGCGCGCGCAAGAGATCTATGGCCTTGACGATGCCGAGGGGCGGGCCAGCGACATCGGCGCGGTGCTCAGCGTCGGGCTGACCCTGCAAGACGATGCAGAATGGCTGGGTGTTCTGGAATCGATCACCCCGGACGAGATCATCGACGCCGCGCGCGCGCTCGACCGCCGACAGGCTGTCACCGGCTGGCTGATGCAAGGAGACGCATGATGCGCCTTTTCACTCCTTTGGCTGCGCTGGCCATGTTTGCCCTTCCCGCGCAGGCCATCGAAATCACCGATGTCACCTCGCCCATGGGCAATTCCGCTTGGCTGGTCGAGGATCATTCGATCCCCTTCGTGTCGATCGAGGTTGTGTTCACCGGCGGCGCCTCGCTGGAAACCGATTCGAACCGTGGCGCGGTTTCCTTGATGACCAGCCTGCTGGTCGAGGGCGCGGGCCCTTATGACGCGCAGGGATTCGCCGCCGCCGTCGAAGCCTTGGCAGGCGAAGTCAGTTTTGACGCTGGCCGCGACCGGATCACCATGACGATCACGGCATTGACCGAGAACCGCGACCAGGTCCTTGATCTTGCGCTGATGGCATTGACTGAACCCCGGTTCGATGCTGATGCCTTTGCCCGCGTGCAGGCCCAGACCATTGCCAACCGTGAACGCGCCGCGCTGAACCCCAACAGCATCGCTGGCGAAACCTTCGCCGCGCTGGGGTATGGCGGACATCCTTATGCGACCTCGTCCGATGGAACGGCCACCAGCGTCGCCGCACTGACGCGCGAGGATATCCTTGATGCGCATCGTGCCGCCTTTACCAGTGATCTGGTGTATTTCGGTGCCTCGGGCGACATCACACCCGCGGAATTCGGCGCCTTCATCGACCGTGTTCTGGGCGACCTGCCGATTTCGAACACCCCGCTGCCGGAATACCGCAGCTTTGCCGCCGATCCCGGCGTCACTGTCGTGCCCCACCCCGGGCCGCAATCGGTTGTCCAGTTTGGCCACTCTGGCATTCACTGGGACGATGATGACTTCATGGCGGCCTATCTGATCAACGAGATCTTCGGCAGCGGTCGCTTCGGGACGCGGCTGATGACCGAACTGCGCGAGAGGCGCGGCCTGACCTATGGCATCGGCACCTCGCTGGCGTCGGGGCGCTTTGGCGACAGTTTCGTCGGGCGCTTCTCGACGGCGAACGAAACCGTGGGCGAGGCCATCGATCTTGTGCGTGAACAGTTCGAATGGCTGGCGAATGGTGGCATCACGCAAGAGGATCTCGAACGCGCACAGACCTATCTGACCGGCGCCTATGCGTTGCGCTTCGATGGCAACGCCGCGATCGCAGGGATTCTGGCGTCGATGCAGTTTCAGGGCTTCGACATCGACTATATTTCGTATCGCAATGACCTCGTGCGCGCAGTGACACTGGACGACATCCAACGCGTTGCAACGCGGCTGGCACGGCCCGATGAACTGGTGTTCGTGGTGGTCGGCGAACCCGAGGGGATCGAGGCCGAGTGAGGGGGCGCTGCCCCCTCTGCCTTCGGCATTCACCCCCGGAGTATTTTCGACAAGATGAACGGGCGCGTTTTGCGCAGGCAGCCCTTGGGCGATGTCGGCCCGAGACGGGGCGACTCACTTCCCCCGTCCCGGCATCTCTGCTATCACTTGTGGGATGCACGCCACTCGCCCCAACATAGGCCATTCGGCCCCCGTCATCCGGCAACTGGATGAGACCGTCGCCAACCGGATCGCGGCGGGCGAGGTGGTGGAACGCCCTGCCTCGGCGGTCAAGGAACTGGTGGAGAACGCGCTGGACGCGGGCGCGACACGGGTGCGGATCGATATCAAGGGCGGCGGCAAGACGCTCATCCGGGTCAGTGACGATGGCCACGGGATGACGCCGGACGACCTGCCGCTGGCGCTGAGCCGTCATGCGACGTCAAAGATCGACGGCTCGGACCTGCTGGATATCCATTCCTTCGGCTTTCGCGGCGAGGCGCTGCCCAGCCTCGGGGCGGTGGGCCGCCTGACGATCCAGAGCCGCGCCGCCGGGCAGGATGGCGCGCAGATCACCGTATCGGGCGGAAAGGAAGGGCCGGTGAAGCCCGCCGCGCTGAACCGTGGCACAGTGGTTGAGCTGCGCGACCTGTTCTTTGCAACGCCCGCACGGCTGAAATTCCTGCGCAGCGACCGGGCAGAAATGCAGGCGATCACCGACACCGTGCGCCGTCTGGCGATGGCGGAACCCTTCGTCGGCTTCACCCTGTTCGACGGCGATACGGAACGCGAGATCCTGCGGCTGGATGCGCAGCAAGGCGAATTGTTCGATGCGCTGGGCGCCCGCCTGTCGTCCCTGCTGGGGCGCGAGTTCACCGAGAACGCGATCCGGATCGACACCGAACGTGATGGCATCCGCCTGTCGGGGTTTGCTGCGTTGCCGACCTATTCGCGCGGTTCGGCGGTGACGCAGTATCTGTTCGTCAACGGCCGCCCGGTGCGCGACAAGCTGCTGATCGGCGCGTTGCGCGCGGCTTATATGGATGTGCTGGCGCGCGACCGTCACCCGGCGGCGGCGCTGTTCATCGATTGCGACCCCCATGGCGTCGATGTGAACGTGCACCCAGCCAAAGCCGAGGTGCGGTTTCGCGATCCGGGGATGGTGCGCGGGCTTGTGGTCTCGGGCCTGCGGCACGCGCTGGCTGGTGCCGGGCACCGGGCTTCGGGCACCGTGGCGGCGGCGACTCTGGGGGCGATGCAACCCGAACCGGTGGCGCAACCCCGCGTCTGGCAGATGGATTTCGCGAGCCGGCCCAGTTTCGGTGCCGCGCGGGCTGCCTATGCAGCGCAAGCGCCGCAGGGTTTGGCCGAAGCGCCGCAGCCCTTTGCCGCCGCCCGCATCGAACCTGAACAAGGGCCGCTGGGGGCCCCGCTGGGCGCTGCTCGGGCGCAGGTGCATGAAAACTATATCATCGCGCAAACCACCGACGGGATCGTCATCGTCGACCAGCATGCCGCGCACGAGCGACTGGTCTATGAACGCCTGAAACGGCAGATGGCAGAAACGGGTGTGCCGGCGCAGGCCCTGCTGATCCCCGAGATCGTGCAACTCTCGGCGGGCGACGCCCAGCGGCTTGTGGACCACGCCGACGACCTCGCGCGGATGGGTCTGGTGGTGGAACCCTTCGGCGGGGATGCCATAGCGGTGCGCGAAACTCCGGCGGCATTGGGAGCCGTCAATGCAGAGCGGCTGGTGAACGATATCCTCGACGAACTGGCGGATCTTGGCGAATCCCGGATTCTGGGGGCGCGGATCGACGCCGTTCTTTCGCGCATGGCCTGCCACGGATCGATCCGCTCGGGGCGCCAGATGCGGGCCGAGGAAATGAACGCGCTTCTGCGCGAGATGGAGGCAACGCCCCTGTCGGGCCAATGCAATCACGGCCGACCGACCTATGTCGAACTGAAGCTCAGCGACATCGAAAAGCTGTTCGGCCGCCGATGACCCCGCAGATCGACCTGTCAGACCCGAGGGTGCTGGGTGCGCTCGCAGCGGGGCTTGCGCTGCTGGTTCTGCTGCTGATCCTGCGCACTGTTGTGAAAGCCGCCCGCATGACCGAGCCCCTGCAATGGCAGATGGGCCAGTTGGCCCAGCGCGTGCAGGCATTGGCCGACGGGCAACAACATCTGGCGGGCGGCCTGCACCACGTATCCGAAGCGCAGGGCAAGGCACAGATCCAGACAATCCAGCTTGTCGAGCAACGTCTTGCCCAAGTGTCGGAGCTGATGGCCGAATCGCTGCAGCACAATGCCTTGCGGACGGCGCGCGGGCTGGGTGACCTGCATGCCCGGCTCGAGGCCATCGACAAGGCGCAGGACAATATCCAGAAGCTTTCGGGCGATGTTCTCAGCCTTCAGGACATCCTGTCGAACAAACAGACACGTGGCGCTTTCGGCGAGATCCAGCTGCACGACATCGTTTCGCGCGCCTTGCCCGCCGACAGTTTCACGATGCAGGCGACGCTGTCGAACGGCAAGCGGGCCGATTGCCTCGTGCATCTGCCCAAACCGCCCGGCCCGATTGCCATCGATGCCAAGTTCCCGCTGGAGCCTTACGAGGCGCTTCGCAACGCCCGCACCGAGTCCGAGGCGCAGGATGCCCGTCGCCAGATGCGCACGGCCCTGCGTCACCATATCCGCGCCATATCCGAAAAATATATCCTCGAAGGCGAAACCGCCGATGGCGCGCTGATGTTTCTGCCCTCCGAGGCGGTCTATGCCGAGCTGCATGCAAACTTTCCCGACATCGTGCGCGAAGGGTTCACGGCGCGCGTCTGGATCGTTTCGCCCACGACCTGCATGGCCACGCTCAACACCATGCGCGCTGTCCTGAAAGATGCCCGGATGCGCGAGCAGGCAGGGGCGATACGGCGCGAACTGGCCGAACTCTACAAGGATGTCGACCGGCTCGGGCAACGCGTCGAAAACCTCGACCGGCACTTTTCCCAAGCAGCCAAGGACGTCGCCGAGATCCGGATTTCAGCCGACAAGGCCGGGCGGCGGGCACGGCGGCTCGATAATTTCGATTTCGAGGAACTCGCACCCGAACCCCCGCTGCCGGGCATCGACAGCCGCGAATGACCTCTTGCGCCGCCCGCGCGCAAGGGCGATCCTTGCGGCAGATCGGAGACAAGCCATGACCCCGGATATCAGCCTCAAGAAAGTCGTCCACGTCATCTTCCAGGCGCGCGAGAACTCGCGTCCGGGGGAATTGCACGCCTTCATCGACGCCCTCAACGATGATGAGAAAGCCAGCCTCGTTGCGATCGCGTGGATCGGTCGCGGCGCCTTCGAGCCCGAGGATTTCGACGAAGCCCTGCAAACCGCCTATGCCGAAGCGACGACGCCCACGGCAGATTACCTCATGGGCATGCCGCACCTTTCCGAGAACCTCGAATCCGGTCTCGAAGCGCTGGATATTGACGTGACCGAGGCCGAGGAAGACTTCTACGACCGCTAGGGCCTGTTCCCCGGGCTGTATCAGGGTGATGAAAGGCACGGGCAAGAAACCCGATGCCCCTCTTTGCTCGAAAAATATCCGGGGGGTGTGGGGGCAGCGCCCCCACGCGGCAGATATTACTGGGCGTAAGGGTCGCTCAGCGCGGGCAGGATCGTCCCGGCGCAATCGCCGAACCCGATCATATAGCCATCGCCATGGCACGCGCCCTTCAGCGTCAGGCAGTCGCCATCCTCAAGAAAAGTCCGCGTCTGGCCCCCCGGCAGGGTCAGCGGCTCCTTACCGCCCCAGCTCAGCTCCAGCAGCGACCCGCGCGACTCTTTCGTCGGGCCCGAGATCGTGCCCGATCCCAGCAGATCGCCCACCCGCATCGGGCAGCCCGAGGTCGTGTGATGTGCCAGTTGCTGCGCGGCGGAATAATACATCTCGCGGTAATTCGTCCGCGCGATCTGAACCGGCGCGGCGCCATGCGGGCACAGCTCGACCGCAAGGTCGATGTCATACAGCATCGGCCCGGGTTCCGCGAGGTAGGGCAGCAGCGGCTTTTCGCGCGCGGGCGTGTGGCAGCGGAACGGCTCCAACGCCGCTTTCATCACGATCCACGGGCTGATCGTGGTCGCCGTGGCCTTGGCCTGGAACGGGCCCAGCGGCTGGTATTCCCAGGCTTGGATGTCGCGCGCCGACCAGTCGTTCAGCAGCACATAGCCAAAGATCATCGCATCGGCCTGCGCCACCGTCACCGGGCCGTTCGAAGGCTGGCCCACCACTGCGCCCATCTCCAGCTCCAGATCGAAGCGGCGGCACGGCATGAAGGCCGGAACGTCGTGATCGGGCGATTTCAACTGGCCCCAGGGGCGGCGCACATCGGTTCCCGACACCACGACCGACGAGGCGCGACCGTTATACCCGATCGGGATATGCAGCCAGTTCGGCGGCAGCGCGTTTTCCGGCCCCCGGAACATGGTGCCAACGTTGAAGGCATGGTTCCGCCCGGCGTAAAAGTCGGTGTATTCGGTCACCCGGAACGGCATGTGCAACCGGACCGAGGCCAGCGGATGCAGATAGGCTTCGACCTGATCGCGCGAGGCGCTGCCCGCAGCCAGATGCCCGGTCAGCACATCGCGCAGTCGCTGCCAAACGCTGGGCCCGGCGTCCATGACGGGGTTCCAGACGCCTTGGTCCAGCAACACGTCGCCCAGCGAGATATGGCCGTCGGCCTCCATCCCGGCGACATCCAGCACCTTGTCACCGATGGCCACGCCGCAACGCGGCTCGCCCCCGTCGACAGAGAACACACCGCAGGGAAGATTGTTGAGGGGGAAGGGGCAGGCCGGGTCATTGGCAGAGGCCAGCCACGAGGGGATAAGCTTGGTCATCGGTTTCTTTCGGCAGGGCTTGGGGTCAGCGGGCGTCGAGGATCGTCTCGAACCCGCCAAAGATCATCCGGGGTCCGCTGACGATCTCGGTGTTCATCAGGGCCTCCATGCGCGGATCGGCCATGACCGCGCCATGGGCGCTGTCACGGGTCGCCTTGTCGGGGAACTCGATCCACGAAAAGGCGACGGTTTCATCGGCTTCCAGCGCCACGGCACGCAGGAACGAGGTCTGTTTGCCAAGGGGCACATCGTCGCCCCATGTTTCCACGCACCGCTGGGCACCGTATTCGAGATACAGCGCCGCAACGCTGCGCGACATGGCGATATACGCCTCTTTATGAGCGGTCTTCACGGGAACGACGAAACCGTCGACATAGGGCATGGTTAGACCTCCGGTCAGATGCGCGGTCCCAGCTTACTTGGTGCCGGGTGTGCCGTCGAACTTCTTTTCCAGACTGTCCCAGCAATCCAGATAGTCATCCTGCAACGGCGCCTCGGTTGCGGCCCATTGCGTCAGATGTTGCGGGAAGCGGGTTTCGAACATGAAGGACATCGTGTTGTCCAGCTTGTGCGGCTTCAACTCGCCGTTCGAGGCACCTTCAAACGCGTTTCGATCCGGACCATGCGGCAGCATGCAATTATGCAGGCTCAGGCCACCGGGCTGGAAACCCTGCGGCTTGGCGTCATACTGGCCGTAAATATTGCCCATCAGTTCGGACATGATGTTCTTGTGATACCATGGCGGGCGGAACGAATGCTCGGCCACCATCCAACGCTCGCGGAACAGCACGAAATCGATATTCGCCGTGCCTTCCTGCCCGCTGGGCGCGGTGAGGACGGTAAAGATGCTGGGATCGGGGTGATCAAACAGGATCGCCCCGACCGGGGAATAGGTTTTGAGGTCGTATTTCCACGGCGCATAGTTGCCATGCCACGCCACCACGTCCAGCGGCGAATGGCCGATATGGGTTTCGTGGAACGTGCCACACCACTTGATCACCACACGCGAGGGGACTTCGCGATCCTCGAACGCCGCGACGGGGGTCTTGAAATCGCGCGGATTGGCAAGGCAGTTCGCGCCAATCGGCCCACGGCCCGGCAGGTCAAATTTCTGGCCGTAGTTTTCACACACAAAGCCCCGGCACGGCCCTTCGAGAACCTCGACGCGATACACCATGCCGCGCGGCAAGATGGCGATTTCCTGCGGCGCGACGTCGATGATGCCCATCTCGGTGCAAAACCGAAGGCGCCCGGCCTGCGGCACGACCAACAATTCGCTGTCGGCGGAAAAGAAATACTCGTCCACCATGGAATCCGTCACCAGATAGACATGGCTTGCCATGCCGACCTGCGTGTTCACGTCGCCCGCCGTGGTGACGGTGCGCATCCCGGTGATCCACGTCAGCGCCTCGCCCTTGGCCGGCATGGGGATCGGATCCCAGCGGTACTGGCCGAGGCTGATCACATCGGGCAGCACATGCGGCGCCGATTTCCAGCCGGGAACATCGATCTTGGTGAACCGCGAGGTATGCTTGACTGATGGGCGAATGCGGTAGCACCACGTGCGTTCGTTCTGCCCGCGCGGCGCTGTAAAGGCCGTGCCCGAAAGCTGCTCGGCATACAGACCATAGTTGCACTTTTGCGGGCTGTTCTGCCCCTGTGGCAAGGCGCCCGGCAGGGCCTCGGTTTCGAAATCATTGCCGAAACCCGGCATGTATCCCTCGTGCGGCCCCGAGGCACTGGGCGCACGCACCATTCCCATGGGCAGGCTTTGATCGTTCATGGCGGATGTCTCCGGCTGAAAACATGTATCGGACAAGCTGGAAATATTTATTGCACGTGCAACAAAGTCAACCCCGCAGGCGGCGCGTTGATTTTCCGGTCGGGCTGTGATGCTCTGCGTCAACCAAAGGACGCGCCCATGACCGCCACGCCCGATTTCGATCTGAACGATTTCCTCCCCTATCGGCTGAACGCCGCAGCCAGCCGGATCAGCCGCGCCTTCTCGGAACGCTATCGCGACGAATTCGGCATCTCGATCCCCGAATGGCGCGTGCTCGCCCATCTGCACCATGCCGGCGCGGTTTCCGTCCGCGATATCGAGGCGCGGGTGGACATGGAAAAATCCAAGGTCAGCCGCGCAGCATCACGGCTCGAGTCGGCAGGATACATCACGAAGGCCGTCAATTCGACAGACCGGCGCCTGCTCGCCCTCGAACTAACGCCCGAAGGCAAGGCGCTGGTGGCTCGGCTGATCCCCGTGGCCCTCGCCTTTCAGGCAGAGGTTCTAGAGAAACTGGGCCCCATGTCCGCCAGCCTTCAGGCCGGTCTCTCGGCCCTTCTCGACGCGCCCCGATGATCCGCGCCCTCAGCCTGATCCTGTCGTGCCAGCTGGCGGGCGAAGCAGGGGCTTGGGCGCTTGCGCTGCCAGTGCCGGGCCCGGTGTTGGGGATGGTGCTTTTGTGGGTGCTGATGCTGAGTATGCCCCCGGTGGCCGATATTGTGCGCCCGGTGGCCGAAGGGATCCTGCGGCATCTTTCGTTGCTGTTCGTTCCCGCCGGCGTGGGGGTCGTCGGCCATCTCGATCGTCTGGGACCGCAGGCGCTGGCGCTGGGCGCGGCGATCCTCGGCTCGACCATGCTGGCGCTATTGGCGGGGGTCGGGGCCTTTCTTCTGGTTGCCCGTCTGACTGGAAGCGACGATGCCTGATTTCGCCGACATCTGGTCCTATCTGGCGCGCGGGCCCCTGCTGTGGCTCACCCTGACGCTTGTCGCCTATTCGGTCGCCGACCTGATCGCCGAACAAGCGGGCCGCAAGCCGCTGGCAAACCCTGTCCTGATCGCCGTGATCCTGCTGGCAGCGATGCTGTGGGCAACCGGAACGCCCTATGCGGTCTATTTCGAAGGGGCACAGTTCGTCCATTTCTTGCTGGGCCCGGCAACCGTCGCGCTGGCGGTGCCGCTGTACCTGCAAGGCGCGCGCCTGCGCCGCGCGATCCTGCCGGTATTCGCCGGGCTTGCTTGCGGCTCGGTTGTGGCGATCACCTCGGCTCTGGCGATTGCGCGCGCGCTGGGCGTCGATGCTCAAACACTCGCGTCACTGGCACCCAAAAGCACCACGGCCCCGGTCGCCATCGGCATCGCGCAGTCGCTGGGCGGCTCGCCGACCCTGGCGGCGGTGCTGGTGATCCTGACGGGGATTACCGGCGCGCTGATCGTCACGCCCCTGATGAACGCGCTGCGCATTACCGACTGGCGCGCGCGGGGCCTCGCGGTGGGCACGGCGGCGCATGGCATCGGAACCGCCCGCGCACTGCAGGTCAACCCGACGGCGGGCGCCTTCGCGGGGATCGGCATGGGATTGAATGCCATGCTCACCGCGTTGATCGCACCGGCGATCCTCAAACTTTTCCTCTGAACGCGCATTTCATCTTGTCGAAAATACTCCGGGGGGTGAATTTGCCGCAGGCCAAGAGGGGGGCAGCGCCCCCCTTCCCCCGACACCAAGGACAACCATGCCCGATTATCCCACCCTCGCCGCCACGATCCGCGCCCTCGGCCATGGCGAAACCGACACCGTTGCCCTCATGGCGACCGTCGCCTGCGAGGTGCATCACAGCGACGAACGGTTCGACTGGACCGGGTTCTACCGCGTCACGGAACCCGGGATCCTGAAGATCGGCCCCTATCAGGGCGGTCACGGATGCCTGGTCATCCCGTTTGACAGGGGCGTCTGCGGCGCTGCCGCCCGCACCCGCACCGTTCAACTGGTTCCCGATGTCGAGTCCTTCCCGGGCCACATCGCCTGTTCCTCGTCGACGCGCTCGGAACTGGTGCTGCCGGTGTTCGACGGCGCGGGCGCGCTGATCGGGGTGTTCGACATCGACAGCGACCAGCCCGACGCCTTTACGCAAGCCGATGCCGACGCATTGGCGGCGATCCTCGGCGAAACCTTTTCCGGAGTTTGATCATGGTGCATCTTTGGGTCCGGGCCGAACAGCGCCCGAACGAGGAACGTGTCGGCCTGACGCCCGAGGGGGCGGCGGCGCTGATCGCCCGGGGGTTCCGCATCACGATCGAGGAGAGCCGCCATCGCGCCCTCCCCCTCGATCCTTATGCCAAGGCCGGCTGCGCCGTCGCGCCCTTTGCCTCATGGCCCGGTGCGCCGCGGGATGCGATCATCTTCGGCCTCAAGGAACTGCCCGACGACGGAACCCCCCTGCCTCACCGGCACATCCTGTTCGGCCATGCCTACAAGGGCCAGCCCGATGGTCCGGCCTTGCTGGCCCGGTTTCGCGCCGGGGGCGGGGTCCTGTATGATCTCGAATCTCTGGTCGACGAGACCGACCGACGTGTAGCCGCCTTCGGCTACTGGGCGGGGTTTGCGGGCGCGGGCGTAACGCTGAAGGCATGGGCGGCACAACAACGGGGCGCGACCTGCGGATCGGTCAGCCGATATGCCGACAAATCGGCGATGATCGCCGCACTTGCGGACGAATTGGGCGACAAACCCCGTCCGCGCGCCATCATCATCGGGGCGCTCGGACGTGTCGGAACGGGCGCCGCCGACCTGTGCGAGGCCCTCGGCATCGCGGTAACCCGCTGGGACATGGCGGAAACCGCCAGTGGAGGCCCCTTCCCCGAGATCCTTGCCCACGAGATCTTCCTGAACTGCATCCTTGCCCGCCCCGGCTGCCCGGTCTTTGTCCCGCGCGCAGCGCTGACCGCGCCGCGCGCGCTGACGGCGATCGGCGATATCGCCTGCGACCCCGGCAGCGCCTATAACCCGATCCCCGTCTACGACCGGGCGACCGACTGGGCGCGGCCGGTGGTGCGGGTGCACGACGCGCCACCAATGGACGTCATGGCCATCGACAACTTGCCGTCGCTGCTGCCTGTCGAATCCTCGCAGGATTTTGCCGCGCAGCTGCTGCCGCATCTGGCAACCCTTGATCGACTGGACGACGGTGTTTGGGGACGGGCCCGGGCCATGTTCGAAACCCACGCGGCGTGACCCCTTTCCAAAACCGGGCGCCTCGGTCATAGTCCGTCTTCCGCGAATTCAACCGCGATGACGGACACCCGATGACTGCGACCTCTCCCACCGGCTTCGTGCCCAATGCGCGTGCCGTTCTTGTGCTTGGCCTGCCCCTTGTGGGCAGCCATGTGGCGCAGTTCGGCCTGCACGTCACCGACACGATCATGCTGGGCTGGTATTCGGTGACCGACCTGGCCGCCGGGGCGCTGGGCGCAACGATCTTCTTCGTGCTGTTCACATTGGGTTCCGGCTTTGGGCAGGGCGTGATGCCGATGGTCGCGACCGCCGTCGCCTCGGGCAACGATACCGAGGTGCGCCGGGTCACCCGCATGGGCATCTGGCTGTCAATGGCCTATGCCTTGTTGACCCTGCCGGTCTTCATGAACAGCAGGTTGATCCTTGCCAACATGGGGCAAGATCCCGATGTCGCGCGGATCAGCGGCGGCTATCTGGCGTTGGTCGGACTGGGGTTGGGGCCTGCCTTGGTGGTGATGGTCCTCAAAAGCTATCTTGCCGCACTGGGCCGGACACAAGTGGTGCTGTGGGTTACGGTTGCGGCGGTGTTCGTCAATATCGGCGCCAACTGGATCTTCATCTTCGGCAATCTGGGCATGCCCGAAATGGGCGCGCGCGGGGCCGCGCTGGCGTCGGTGCTGGTGCAGGTGTTCACGGTCGTTGCCCTGCTGGTCTATGCCGTCTGGTTGCCCGCGTTGCGGCGGTATCAGCTGCTGGTGCGCTTCTGGCGCCCGGACTGGGGCGCGTTGAACCAGGTCACGCGGCTTGGGCTGCCGATCGGCGTGTCGATGCTGGCCGAGACGGCATTGTTCGGGGGCTCGGCGGTGATGATCGGCTGGCTGGGCAAGCTGCCGCTGGCGGCGCACTCCATCGCTCTCGAAATCACGGCCGTGTTCTTCATGGTGCATCTGGGCCTGTCGAACGCCGCGACGGTGCTGGTCGGGCGCGCCAAGGGCCGCGGTGACCTTGAAGGCTTGCGCGCCGCTGCCCGGGCCGCCGTGATCCTGTCCATCGGCTTTGCCCTGTTGACCATGGTCATCTATGCCCTGTTCGCTGAATCGATGGTCGGTGCCTTCATCAGCCCCGACGAGCCCGAGCGCGATGCCATTATCCCCTTGGGCGTGTCGCTGTTGATGGTGGCCGCGATCTTTCAGCTTGCCGATGGCGGGCAGGCAATCGCGATGGGGCTGCTGCGCGGTATCCATGACACGAGCCGCCCGATGGTCATCGCAACCATCTCGTATTGGCTGGTTGGTTTCCCGGCGGCCTATGGTCTGGGGTTCGTCGCCGAACTGGGCGGTGTGGGCGTCTGGCTTGGCCTCGTGGTTGCGCTGACCACGGCTGCCGTCGCCCTGCACGCCCGTTTCTGGCGGGCGATCAGGCTTCCGGCGACGCCAGCTTCCCGATAAGGCGCGTCAGCACGCTGAAGAATACCTCGCGCTCGTCCGGGTCGATCCCTGCGAACCAGTCCTCGGTTCGGCGGTCGATTTCGGTGCGGGTGAACGCGACCAGTTCGGCCCCTGCCTCGGTAAGGAAGATCAGATTGGCGCGCCTGTCATGGGGGCTGCGCTGGCGACGCAGCAACCCCCTGTTTTCCAGCCTTTGAACCACGTTGGTGATTGCGGATTTCTTCAGCACAAGCGACGCGGCAAGGTCGTTCTGGTTCACGCCGGGGTTCAGGGCCACCACCGACAACACACCGATATCGCCCGCCTCAAGGGCCGCCATCGCGCGCAGTTCCGCGCTTTCGGGGCGCAACAGGAACGACAGCGACCGGACAAGAAACGGCAGGTCGCGATTCAACCAACCAGCATGGATCTGCCCGCCGGTGCGGACGCGGAACAGATCAGGTCGGGACGCATCATCGTCTTTCATTCCTGCACCGTGCCCGCAGCCCAAGGGGTTGGCAAGCCTTTGGATTTGACGTCG
Organism: Paracoccaceae bacterium; assembly: GCA_041397065.1. GTDB lineage: Bacteria > Pseudomonadota > Alphaproteobacteria > Rhodobacterales > Rhodobacteraceae > Pararhodobacter. The sequence goes on from JAWKXG010000001.1 coordinate 69,995, forward strand.
TAGAAAAATGGTTCATAAACTGAACTTGTTCAACCGCCGAGACCCCGATGCAATCGCGAATCCTCTTCTTTGGGCACGGTGTCCCGCAGCATGATCCCGCTTTGGCGGGGAGGTCGGTGCGCAATGTGACTCGCGAACATCACGTCTTTGCGCCCAACAGCCGCGTCGCGCCCTTCATCGAGCCCTTCATGGATGGCTTCGTGCGCAGTTTCCTCGCGGGGCTTGAGAACGGCGCATACGACGGGGCGGCAGCCATCGTTTTCTGGCGGCAGGGGCCGGGTGCGCTGCACGCCTATCGCTATGCGATGGAACTGCGCCGTCTTGGGCTGCTGCCACGGGGGCCGCGTCTTGTCCTGTGGAATCATGTCACGGAGGATGGCGCCGCGCAGGCGATGTTCAACGCCCGGGCAACCGCCCAGATGCTGGCCGCCCTGCCCGAGGCCAAGGGCGACACGGTTCAAGCCCCCCCCGCCACGCCACAGGCCATCGCGGGTAAGGGCCCCCGGCTGGCGCTGGCGGGCGAGCCGCTGGGCAATGACGTCGTCCAGACCGTGCTTGCGCGGCAGGGGGTTCTGGTTCTGGATCTTCAGGCCGACGATGCGCCCCAAGGCGACCTCTCCAGCCTGCTGGCGCAGCATCGGGTCGAAACGCTGTTCTGGCAGGTCGATGTGCACGATGACCTTCACGGCTGGCGCATGCCCGAGATCCGCGACACCTGCGCCCGCGTCGGCGTGCGTTTCGTCGACCTCGGGTTCCTTCCCCGTTGGCCAGCACTGCACGACGTGCCTCAGGTGCCGGCATGACGCCTGCGCTGACCTCCACCGCAGAAGCAGCCGCCTTTCAACGCGACTGGACGCGGGGCCTGCGATCGCGCCTTGCCGCGGGCGAGGTGTTCGCCTTTGCCAACGCCGACACCCCGCTCGAGGTGTTCCATGCGCTGAACATGCCTGTGGTGGTGAACCAGTGGTGGTCATCGGTGATCGCTGCCAAGCAGCTCTCGACCCTGCATCTCGATGCGTCGGAGGCGGCAGGATACCACGGGCGTCTGGCGAAATACTCGGCGCTGCCCCTCTTTGCGCAGCGCGACCCCCGACCCGAAAACCAGCCATGGGGCGGGCTTCCGAACCCGGGGTTGTTGTGCGCGCGCGCCAGCGCCGACGATCACCCGCTGATCTTTCGTGAATGGGCGCGGCTGACGGGCGCACCGCTGAAAATCCTGTCGGCGCCCGGACACCCCGACCCCGACGCGGCATGGTGGGACAGCCTGCGCACCGGGTGGGAGAACGGCACCGGCAGCGACCGGCTGGACCTGATGCAGGCCGAGATCGCCGATCTGACGGCCTTGGCGGAACAGGTCGCGGGCCGCCCCACACCACCCGACGCCCTCGCGCGGCTGATGGCCAATATCGACGCGCAAGAGCGCCTTTTCGAGGAAGCCGCGCAGATTATTGCCAACGCCCCGCGTTGCCCCGTGCGGATCTCCGAGATGATCCCCAACGTGATGATCCCGCAATGGCATCGCGGCAGTGACTGGGCCTTGGCCCATGCACGCCGGTTCCGCGACGAGATCCATGCGCGGGTCAGGGACGGCGCTGCCGTTCTGGCCGAGGAAAAAACGCGGATGATGTGGATCGGCGCGGGTCTGTGGTTCGATACCGGATTCTTCGCCGCCTTCGAGGATATGGGCGCCGTTTTCGCATGGTCGATGTATCTGCCTTTCGCCGCTGATGGCTATTTGCGCAGCGACCACGGCGATCCGATGCGCGCGCTGGCCGCGCGGGTTATCGACCTGAACGAACACCTGCACCAGCCCCCCTGGGCGGGTGCCTGGCACGTGGAGCAAGCCCTGCGCAACCGGATCGACCTTGCGGTGATCATTGTGCCCGAGACCGACCGCCCGTCGGGCTATGGCACGAATTTCATCGCCCATGCCCTGAATGCCGCGGGGGTCGATACCGTGCTGGTCTCGGCCGATATGGTCGATCCGCGGCGGTGGGATGGCACGACCGCCCGGGCGGCGGTGCGCGCGGCCATCGCGCGGCAGCAGTCGAAAAAAGCGTGTTGACAGACTCAGGATTTGGTTCATTCTCTGAACTATCAGGGGGGACGAATGGGCAAGCAGGCTCTCAGCGGCATCCGGGTCGCGGACTTCAGCCATGTGGTGGCGGGCCCTTTGGCATCGCATTTCCTTGCCCTGAACGGGGCCGAGGTGATCAAGATCGAACCCCCCCACGGCGACCCGTTGCGCAATTACACCCTCAGCACCGCCGAGCGCGGCATGTCGCCCGCGTTCCAGGGCATCAATCTGGGCAAGACATCGGTGACGCTGGACCTCAAGACTGCTGAAGGGCGCGCACAGGCCGAATCGATCATCGCCAGCGCCGACGTCGTGGTCGAAAACTTCCGCCCCGGGGTCATGGCGCGGCTTGGCCTCGGTGCTGACGAGATGCGCCAGAAATACCCGCGCCTTGTCTGGTGCGCGATCTCGGGCTTCGGGCAAGACGGGCCGCTGGCCGATGTCGCCGCCATGGACCAGATCATCCAGAGCCTGTCGGGCGTCATGCTGCTGTCGGGAATGCCTGACGACCCCGCCCAGCGCATCGGCTTTCCGCTGGTCGATACCTTTACCGGGCTGATGGCGGCCTTTGCCATTCAGACGGCCCTCTTGCAACGCGAACGCGGGCTGGTCGAGGGGCAGATGATCGACGTGGCCATGCTGGACTCGGCCTTGGTCATGATGCTGTCGGTTGTGAACCCCTTGCTGATGACGGGGGCCGAACCCGTGCGAACCGGCAACCGCGGGTTCAGCCGCGCGCCAACCGCCGATACCTTTGCCTGCGCCGACGGCGCGATCACATTGGGCGCGGTCGAGGATGGTCATGTGGCCCGGACACTGGCCGTGCTTGGGCTGGCCGACCTGCTGGACGATCCGCGCTTTGCCGACCGCGCCAGCCGTGCACGCCATGCCGATGCGATGGCCGATGCGATGGCCAAAGTCCTTGTCACCCGCAGCGCGGTCGATTGGGAACAGGCGTTCCGCCGCGCCGAGGTGCCTGCCGCACGGGTGCAAACCCCGGCCGAGGCCTTGGCCATGCCGCATTTGCACCAGCGCGAACTGTTTCTTTCCGTTCCCGCCCCGGATGGCGGAACCCAGCGCGTGCTGAACGCCGGGTTCCGGTTCGCCGAGGGCGGGCCCGGCACCGATCGTCCGGCGCCCCGACTGGGAACCGGCTGAGACGACAACGAACCCACGCGATCCAATCAGGGAGGAGGAACCGCGATGATGAAGGCTCTGAAGACCACCGTTGCCCTTGCCGCCATGCTGGCAGCGGGCGCCGTAAACGCGCTTGACCTGCGGCTTTCGGTCGAAACGCCACCGGGGCATGTGCGCAACCAGTCGGCCGAACGCTGGGCCGCTGCCATCCACGAAATGTCGGGCGGCGACATCAATGTCGAGGTGTTCCCGGCCGGCCAGCTTTACAACTCAGCCGATGCGATCCGGGCGTTGGCTTCGGGGGCGCTGGACATGTCGATCCAGGCGTCACCGACCCTCAGCCGACTCGAGCCGAACCTGTCGGTCATCACGTTGCCGATGTTCTTTGGCGCCTCGCGCGATGATGTGCGCGCGATCCTTGACGGGCCGCTGGGCGCCGAACTCTGGGCGATGCTGGCGCAGCGCGGCATCACCGTGCCGACGGGCGGCCATTTCGAGTTCGCGCCGAACAACACCGCCTATACGGTCGACCCCGCCGCAAGCTATGCCGATCTGGCCGGCCGGACGCTGGCCACGCCGCCGAGCCCTGTGGTCGTGCAGATCATGGGCGCGATGGGGATCAACGGCGTCGCCACCCCGCGCACCGAAATCGTGCTGCAACTGACGCAGGGCCAGATCGCCGGTCTTGGCTCGGTCACCGATCTGACCATCTCGGGCGGACGTCTGTGGGAAGCCGGCATCCGCCACGCGTTCAACGACAACGCGGGATGGGGCATCTATATCCCGCTGGTCTCGACCCGCGCGCTTGAAGGGATGACCGAAGCGCAGCGCCAGATCATCAACGACGCATGGGCACAAACCGTTGGCTGGGCCCGCGACTATGCCGCCGAGGAACTGGCCGGCGCCCGCGCCCGCAACGAGGAAAACGGCATCACCTATGCCGATCCCTCGGCCGAGTCCGTCGCGGCAATGCGCGAACAGATGCTGGGCTTGCAGGGTGAAATCGTTGCAGCCTCGGGCATGGACGCCGAATTCGTGGGCCGCGTCGCCGCCGCACTGCACGCACACTGACGCAACAGGCCCCTGCCCGCATGGGCGGGGGCCAAACCCTTGGGCCTGGCCATGCTGGATCGCATCCTGAAACTCTGGTCGCGGATCGAAACCGCGATCATCGGATTGCTGGTGATATGCGCGCTGTTCACCTTTCTGGGCGGCGCGGCCTTGCGTGTGCTGACACCGCAGCACGCCGTTGACTGGGCCGAAGAGGTCGCGCTGTATTTCATCATCTGGGGCACGGCTTTGTCCGGCAGCGTTCTGGCCGCCGAAAGCCACCACATCAACACAGAGATCATCGTCAACGCATTGCCGCCCCGTTTGCGCCGCGCCATCGGGCTGGCCGTCACGGCGCTTTGTCTGGTGTTCTGCGCGCTGGTCGCGAAATACGGATGGGAGGGGTATCTGTTCTCGGCCATGCTCGATGACCGTTCGGCCTCGAGCCTGCGCACCCCGCAAAGCTGGGCGCTGTTCCTCGCCCTTCCTGTCGGCATGGGCTTGATGGTGATCCGCATCGCCTTGCTGGCGTGGCAAGGCAAGGGTATTACCACCGCCGCCGAAGGGGGCAAATCCTGATGGAAGCGATCCTTGGCCTTGTGGGGATGCTGGTGCTGATGGCACTGGGCGCACCGATCTTCGTCTCGCTGGGCACCGCCGCGCTGGTCATGCTGGCGCTCGAGGGGCGTCCGCTGATGGATGCCGCGATGACGTCGATCTCGGGGATCAACTCGGTGACCTTTCTGGCCGTGCCCTTCTTCGTCATGGCGGCGACCTTCATGCAGCGCGGCGGCATCGCGCGGGTGATCATCGATGCGGCCGAGGCTTGGGTCGGCCACATGCGCGGTGGGTTGGCGCTGGTCTGCGTCGTGGCAACGACGCTGTTTGCCGCGATCTCGGGCTCGTCGGTGGTGACGGCAATGGCGATGGGCACGTTCCTGATCCCGGCGATGATGGCACGCGGCTATCACCGACCCTTCGCGTTGGGCACCGTCGGGGCGTCGGGGACGCTGGGTATCCTGATCCCGCCATCGCTGAGCATGATCCTGTATGGCCTGATCTCGGAACAATCGGTGCCACGGCTGTTCCTCGCCGGGGTTATCCCCGGGTTGATTCAGGCGGTCCTTTTGGCGATCGTGGTGATGATCATCTCGCGCCGACATGGCTATGCCTCGGGCACCCGTGTGTCACGGGCCGAATTCATCCGGCGCAACCTGCGGGCGCTGCCTGCCCTGTTCATCCCGGTATCCGTCTTCGTCGGGATCTATTCGGGCATCACCACGGTAACCGAATCCGCCGGTGTCGCGGCAGTGTCGTCGATCCTTATCGCGGTGCTGATCTATCGCGAGGTAAGCTGGCGCGACATCTTCCCGATGACCGCCGAAGCCATGAAGGCCGCCAGCGCCGTGACGTTTATTGTCATGTTCGCGCTGCTGTTCGCGCACTGGATCACCGGATCGGGCGTTCCGACCGACCTTGTCGAATTCGCTGTCGCCTGGGGGCTCGAACCCTGGCAGTTCCTCATCGCGCTGAACATCATCATGCTGGTGATGGGCATGTTCCTCGATGCGGTCGCTGTCCTGCTGATCGTGACGCCGATCGTGCTGCCGCTGCTTGAATCGCTGGGGATCGATCCGATACACTTCGGCATCATCCTGATCGTGAACATGGAAATCGCCTTCCTCACGCCGCCCATCGGCCTGAACCTGTTCGTGCTGTCCTCGATCGCGCGCGCGCCCCTGTCCGAGGCGATCCGAGGCGTCCTTCCCTTTGTCGCCGTCATGATCGGCTTTCTGATGCTGGTGACCTACATCCCGGAGATATCGCTATGGCTTCCGCAGACGGTCTTCGGCCGATGATCCCGCATGACTGGGATCCACACAGCCCGCAAGCAGCGGTCGATACGCAATCCGAACTGGCGCGCCTGCGTGCGCAGTGCCCGGTGGCGGGGTCACAGAAATGGGGCGGGTTCTACACGCTGACGAAATACGACGACGTGGTTCAGGCATCCAAGGATTATCAGACCTTCACCGCGACCGTGCAAACGGTCATCCCCGCGTCCCCCCGCAAGGGCCTGCCGCGCTTGCCCCTGCAAAAGGACCCGCCCGAGGCGAACCGCTATCGCAAGGGTCTGAACCTGTTCTTCAAGGAAAACCGCATCCGCGCGCTGGAACCTGCCTTTCGCCAGATCGCGCGCGATCTGGCCAGTGCAATGATGAACAAACCAGCGCCTGAGTTCGGCGCCGACTTTGCCGCCCCCTTCACCGTTGCCACGCTGTGCACGCTGGCCGGGATGGACCTGTCCGAGGCCGAGGAACTCGGCCGCCTGAGCCACGCTTATGTTCCCGCGGTGCAATCGGGCGATCTTGCGACGGCCGGCGCGCTGAGCCAGCGCATCGACGGATTCGCGATGGACCTCGTACGCGACCGGCAGGCCAACCCGCGCGACCCCGAAACCGATATCGTATCGGGGCTTATGGCGTATGACGCCGAGGGCGGGCCCTTTGACTTTACCGAGTTGGCGGGCATGGTGCGGCTGATGCTGATCGGCGGGCATGTCGTGCCCCGGAACTTCCTGTGTTCCATGGCATGGCATCTGGCGAAAGACACCGACCTGCAAGACAGAGTGCGCGCCGGCAGCGTGGATCACCGCTTGCTGATCGACGAACTTCTGCGCTGCTATTCCCCCAATCAGGCGCTGGTGCGGGTGGCGACGCAGGATACGGAACTGCGCGGCACGGTGATCCCGCAGGGCTGTCCCGTCGCCCTCAACTTCCTGTCGGCGAATCGCGACCCTGAGGTCTTCGACGATCCGATGCAGTTCATCGAAGACCGCAGTCCCAACCGCCACATCGCCTTCGGGATCGGGCCTCACGTCTGTCTCGGCCAGTCGGTGGCCAAGCTTCAGGCGCGGATCACCCTCGACATTCTGGCAGGTTTGCCGCGCTTTGCGGTGGGCGAAACCGTGCGCTGGGCACGGTGGTCCGAGTTCGGCGTCACCCATCTGGACCTGAGATTCGCATGACCCATCCCGCCGACTTCACCGTCCCCGAAACCGAGGACTTCGACAGCCCCCATGCGCTGTTTGCAGAGCTGCGCGGGCATTGCCCCGTCGCTTGGTCGAACGAAATGGGCGGGTTCTGGGCCGTTACCCGGCATGCCGACATCTGCCATGTGTTGACCGACTGGCAAACCTTTACGACGACGGTGCAAAACGTCGTGCCGCGCGTCGCAACGACCCAGCGACGCCCGCCCCTGCATCTGGACCCGCCCGGGAACATCCCCTATCGCAATGCGATCCTGCGGTTCCTGACACCGACCCGCATCGAGAAATGGAAACCGGTCATCGCCCGGATGGTGGCGGAACACCTTGACCCGTATCTGGCACGTGGCGGTGACATCTGCGCGGGGTTTTCGTTCACCCTGCCCATTGCCCTGCTGGCGGAATTCTTCCGCCTCGCCCCCGACGAGGCCGAGGAAATCCGCAAGGTCGGCGCCGAATTCAACATGGCCCTGCAGCGCGAGGATTTCGACACGCTGCGCGAACGATCCGACGCGCTGTATCATATTGCCGCGCGCCTGATTGCCGACCGCAAGACCACCCCGCAAGACCCGGATCTTGACCCTGTGTCCAGCCTTTTGGCCGTTCGCGTCGATGGCGAACCCCTGCCCGACGACCGCATTCTGGGCGCCCTCAGGCAGTTTCTTCTGGTGGGGATCATCGCGCCGACGACCTTCATCGGATCGATGGCCGTGCATCTGGCGCGTCACCCGGAACACCATGCCGAACTGACGGCAAGGCCCGATCTTGTTCCCGTCGCGCTCGAAGAACTGTTGCGGCTCTATACGCCCTATCGCGGTTTCGCGCGCACCGCGCGGCACGACGTCGAACTGGGCGGAAAACAGATCAAGGCGGGCGATCCGCTGGCAGTTGTCTTTACCTCGGGCAATCGCGACGCCGAGGTGTTCGAAGACCCCGACACGTATCGTCTGGATCGGCGCGATCCTGATCTGGTGACCTTTGGCCGGGGCCCGCACATGTGCCCGGGCGCGCCGCTTGCGCGTTTGCTACTGGCGGAAACGTTGGCGCAGATCGTCGCCAAGTCCCGGCGCCTGACGCTGGCCGGTCCGATCGAAATGACCCGCTGGCCCGAATACGGCCCGCTGGCCGTGCCCTTGCAGATCGAACGCTAGCCCAGCAACTTGCCCATGTGGCGCATCGCCAAGGCATAGCCGTGAATGCCGAACCCGGCCATCACCGCATCGGCCCGGTGGCTGACATAGGAATGGTGGCGGAAGGACTCGCGCTTGTGGACTTGGCTGATATGCACCTCGATCACCGGGCCGTCGAAGGTGTTCAGCGCGTCCAGCACCCCGACCGAGGTGTGCGTCAGCGCAGCGGGGTTGATGATGACCCCTGCCGCCTTTTCGCGCGCCTCGTGAATCCAGTCGATGATCTGGCCTTCCCAGTTCGATTGCAGCAAGCACACGGTCAACCCGAATTCCTCACCAACCGCCACGCAATCGCGTTCGACATCCTCAAGCGTATCGCTGCCGTAAATCTCGGGCTGACGCTTGCCCAGAAGGTTCAGGTTGGGGCCGTTCAGGACATAGATCGTGCGGGTCATGGCGGTTCCTTTGCAACGTTTGGGCCGCCATCGACACGCAGCCCCGCGCCCAGATATACGCCGCAAACGCGGATAATTGAAAGCCCGCGCGGGTCAGGCCAACGCGGCGGCGACGCGGTCCCATTCCGCGCCATGCGGCAGGCCCAGCCTGATCCATGACGGCGAATAGGGGAACACGCGCGACCAGATTTTCGCGCGTGCCAGCCGGGCTTGCGCGGCCTGCGCATCGGGCGTCGCATAGGTGCGAAACAGCGCGCAGCCCCCGACCAACGGCCAGGGCGCCAGCGCATCAAGCCGCGCGGCATCATCCGCCAGCCGCGCGCGCGTAGCCTCGGCCCAGCGGGTGTCGCGCAGGGCAAGGGCCCCGATATGCAGCGCGGGCCCGGCCACCGACCACGGGCCAGCCATGGCCTGCATTCGCGCGATCAGATCGGGCGCGGCGATGGCAAAGCCCAACCGCACACCTGCCAGCCCATAGAACTTGCCGAACGAGCGCAAGACGATCACGCCGGGCACCTTTTCGCCTGCCAGCGACAATTCGGGCACCGGATCGGCAAAGCTTTCGTCGACGATCAACAGCCCCACCCGGCCCGCCAGTGCGCGCAAGGCCTTGGGCGCATAGGTCTTGCCATCGGGGTTGTTGGGGTTCACCACCACCGCCAGATCGGCCCCCGCCAGCGCATCGAGGGTATCGACAGCCTCGACTGCCCAGCCTTGCGCCGACAGCGAGCCCGCGTGTTCGTTGTAGGTCGGCGCCAGAACCCGCGCGCGACCCGTGCCCAGCCGCGGGTAAAGCTGGATCGCCGCCTGCGCCCCCGCCAGCGGCAAGATCCACGCGGGATCGGCGCCATAGGTCGCGCTTGCCGCGTCGATCAGGCCATGCAAGGCGGCGGCGGTTGGCAGCGCCGTCCAAGCCTCCAGCGGCAAAGGCGGCACGGGATAGGGCGCGCGGTTGATCCCTGTCGACAGGTCGATCCAGTCGCCCGCGCCATAAAGCGCGCGCGCTGCTTCCAGATTGCCGCCATGATCGCGCGCCATCACCAACCCCCTGCAAACAGCATCAGCACGGGCAGCGCCAGCAACGCCAGTGCCAGCCGATAAATCCGCAGCCCGCGCAGCATGTCGCCCGGCGTCGGGTCGGGCGCGCCCTCGTTCACCCATGGCTCGGCCGAGGGTTTGCCATCATAAACACGCGGCCCCGACAGCCGCGCGCCCAAAGCGCCCGCCATCGCGGCCTCGGGCCAGCCCGCATTGGGCGAGCGGTGCTTGCGCGCGTCGCGCTGCATGCAGGCAAACGCGCGGCGAGGATGGCCCGAGGCCAGCGCGAACAACACGCCCGTCAGCCGCGCCGGGATCAGGTTGACCCAATCATCCAACCGCGCCGAGGCCCAGCCGAACTGCAAGAAACGGTCATTCTTGTGCCCGACCATGGAATCGAGCGTGTTGATCGCCTTGTATCCGGCAATCCCCGGCAGGCCGGCCACCACGCCCCAGAACAAGGGTGCGACGATCCCGTCGGATGTATTCTCGGCCAGGCTTTCGGTGGCCGCACGGGCGATCCCGGCCTCGTCCAGCGTGTCGGGGTTACGGCCCACGATCATCGACACGGCAAAACGCGCACCGGGCAGATCGCCCGCCGCCAAGGGGCGGATGACGGCCAGCACGTGATCCTGCATCGACTTGATCGCCACCAGAGGCCATGCCAGCACCGCCAGTGCCAAGGTGCCCACCCAAGTATCAGGCAACAGGGATTGCACCAGAAGGCTGAGGCCCAGCACCACCACCAGCACGATGCCCAGCGCAAGAACCCCTTGCCAGCGCTGGCGCTTGTTCAGGCGCCGATCCAGCGCGTTGATCAGGCGGCCCAGCCATGTCACCGGGTGACCGATGCGAAAGAACAAGGCATCGGGCCAGCCAATCGCGCGGTCGATCAGCATCGCCAGAACCATGGCGCCCGCAAAGCTCATGCCCCGCCCCCCTGAAACTGGATGATGCCGTCCAGCCCGGCTTCGGCCAAGGCGGAACGGGCATGGGGTGGAACGGCATCGACCGGGAAGATCAGGCCGCGCGCGCTGCCGGTATGGGCAATGACGATCCCTACGGCGTGCAACTCGACCGCCAGCGCTTGCGTGGGGTCGTCCGCCGGGCCCCGCGCGGCAAGGCAGCGCCGGGCCGACTCGGTGGCCAGTTCGGCCTTGTGGTGCAGTCTGTCGTCGCGATCCCAAATCTCGACCAGATCGGCAATATCGGGAAAATCGGTATCGCCCGGATCAGTCGGAATCGCCGGGCCGAAGAACCCGCCGACCACGGTGAACCGCGGCATGGGCCCATATCGGCGCAGAACCTGCCCCTGTCGCGAGGCAAAGAGGATCCTCTCGGCGTGGTCGAACATCAACGGGTCGCTGGCGCCCTCGGCCTGCACGCAGGCGCGGGCAAGGTCCTCGGGTTGGCCGGCATAGCCCAGCGCCCGCGCGACAGCGACCAGCGACGCCGTCGACGAGCCAGCCCCGGCACCGATCGGCATGGTTGCCTGCACGCGGGGGACATGGGCAGGAAAGGGCAGGCCCAGCGCCCGGCACAACGCGCGCACCTGATTTTCGGGCGGCGCGAACCCCTCGGGGACGATCTGCACCCAGACCGGCGGGCAGGGCAGCGATACCAATGCGACCTGCCCGTCAGGGCCGAGCCGGCCCTGAAGCAACTCGCCGAAATGGCCCGCCACGCGATACGCGGGCGCAAGGGAAGGGTTCGCGGTCATGCCCGCCTATCTGCGGCGCAATGGCGCCTTCGGCAAGAGGGCGCGCGACATCGCAGCGCCAATGGCCGACATCGGTGCGTGGATCAGAACGAACCGGGTCTGAGGTTGCGGAAAATCCCGGCGATTTGTGCCGCCAAGGGCAAGGGCGACTCGGTCGCCAGAACCACATCGCCGGGCATCACGCCAAAATTGCTGGCCGCGAACAGGCCATCGGCGGTGCTCAGGTCGAAGGTGAAAACGACGGCTTCACGCTCGGGGCCATCCGCGCGCAGGGCCGAGCGCGGATATTCGCGCAGCACCATGACACCTTCGATGTCGGCGCGCGTCTCGGCCAAGCCACCGGCCTGCGACAGCGCATCCAGAACGGCCATCCTTTCGCGGTCGAAAAACACGGTCCGCTGTTCGCCCGATGCGCCAAAGACGACGATGGACCGCTGGTCCTCCTCGACCAGAACGCGGTCACCGCCGATCAGCGCGATATCTTTGCGCGGGTCGGAAAACAGAACCCGGGCGGGCACGGCATAGGCGTGACCCGCACGATTGAGACGCACGACCGGATTGCGCAAGACAGGCGCGATACCGCCACTTTGCGCCAGCGCCGACAGGATGGTCGTCCCCGTCGGCGAAACCTGGATTCGGCCGGGCGTGATAACGCCGGTCACGATATCGATCGTGTTCGCGTCGCCCGGTTCGACCGACAGCTGCACCTGCGCATCGGGCACCGACCCGGCAAGGGCCGATTGCAAGGTGGCACGCGCCTCGTCCGCTGTTTGCCCTGCAATGCGCACATCACCGGCATAGGGAACAAAGATGCTGCCCGACCCGGACACGGCCATGTTCTGGATCGGCACGACCCGCTGCCCGGCGGCGGCAACCAGCGAATCGGGCTGGCTGTCCCAGATGGCAAGGCTGATACGGTCGCCCGCGCGAATGCGGCGTTCGACAACAGCCGCGCCCGCCGTTGGCCAGCGGTGGCGCAGCTCACCGCCGACAGCCGGCCAACCACGCAAACGGTCGACATCGGCACGGCTGACGGCAATGACCTGAATCGGCGAGTCCGCTGCGTCGGTGCCGGCCAGCAATTCGCCCTGCATCGGCGCCCCACGCGGCAGCGAACACCCTGCAAGCACCAGCCCACAGACCATGGCTGCCCCGATCACGCGCAGCGATTTCCCTGCCATCGATGATGTCACCGATTCCCCCGGACGTTCCTTCACCAAGTCCCGCAACTATCGTTTGTCGCGACGATTCTCAATCCTATCAACCCAGAGGGGCGAATTCTGGGGCTGGTCAGGGCGAACCGGCAACACTACCTTGGCGCTCTGGACACAGGGAGGAGAGAGCCATGTCGTCCCCAACCCATGACTGCGTCGTCGTCGGGGCGGGCCTTGCCGGGCTTGTCGCCGCCTGCGAACTGGCCGATGACGGGCGCCGCGTGCTGTTGCTGGATCAGGAAGGCGAACAGAACCTCGGGGGGCAGGCCTTCTGGTCGCTGGGGGGGTTGTTCATGGTGGACACGCCCGAACAGCGCCGCATGGGAATCCGCGACACGCGCGATCTTGCCTTGGCCGACTGGATGGGATCGGCCCAGTTCGACGGCCCGCAAGATATCTGGCCCCGGCGCGTGGCCGAAGCCTATGTCGATTTCGCGGCGACCGAAATGCGCCCTTGGCTGGCGGCGATGGGCATGCACTGGTTTCCTGTCGTCGGCTGGGCCGAGCGCGGCGGCGCGATGGCCCATGGGCACGGCAACAGCGTTCCGCGGTTTCACATTACATGGGGAACGGGCCCCGGAACGCTGGCCCCGTTCCTCCGGCGTGCTGCTGCCCATCGCTCGACCGGCCGGATCGAAATGCGGTTTCGCCACCGGGTGACCCGTATCGTCCTGACCGGCGGACGCATCGCCGGCGTGGAAGGCGAGGTTCTGGAACCGACGCAAGTCGGGCGCGGCGAACCCTCGGAACGGGGCGTGATCGGCAACTTCGAAGCCCGCTCGGACACCGTGATCGTCACCTCGGGCGGGATCGGCGGCAATCTTGAAAAGGTGCGCGCGCAATGGCCGACAGGGCGGCTGGGCCCGGCCCCTGCCCGGATGGTGGCAGGAGTCCCCGCGCATGTCGACGGCGCGATGATCGATACCGCAGCGGCCGCCGGTGCCGCCCTCATCAATACCGACAGGATGTGGCATTACACCGAGGGGCTGCGCAACTGGGCGCCAATCTGGCCAAACCACGGGATCCGTGTCCTGCCCGGGCCTTCGTCGATGTGGTTCGACGCACGCGGTGACCGGCTCGAGGCGCCTTTCCTGCCCGGTTTCGACACTTTGGGCACGTTGCGCCGGATCCTGTCGACGGGCCATGACTATTCGTGGTTCATCCTGACTCAGGCGATCATCCGCAAAGAATTCGCCCTGTCCGGGTCCGAACAGAACCCCGACCTGACCTCGGGCCATTGGTCGGCTGTGCTGAAAGCGCGCCTTGGCGCCGGTGGCAAGGCCCCCGCGCCGGTCGAAGCCTTCAAGCAGAACGGGGCTGATTTCGTCGTTGCCGATACGCTCGAATCGTTGGTCGAGGGGATGAACCGCATTGGCGACGTGCCGCTGGATGCGCGCCATCTGCGGATGCAGATCGAAGCCCGCGACAGCCAGGTCGCCAACCCCTTTGCCAAGGACGCACAGATCGCCGCGATCCGCGCCGCGCGGGCCTATCGGGGGGATCGCCTGATCCGAACGGCCAAGCCGCATCCGATACTCGATCCCCGGCACGGACCGCTGATCGGGGTGCGTCTGTCGATCCTGACACGCAAGACGCTGGGCGGAATCCACACCGACCTGTCGGGCGCGGTTCTGGATATGGCGGGGCAGCCGATCGACGGGCTCTTTGCCGCCGGGGAATGTGCCGGATTCGGCGGCGGCGGGTATCACGGATACAACGCGCTGGAAGGCACATTTCTGGGCGGATGTATCTTCTCGGGACGCAACGCCGGGCGCGCGGCGGCAGGCTAGGCCCGTTCTGGCGCGAAGACCACAGGAAAGGAAGCGCGATGATCAAGGCCTGCGTCTTTGACGCCTATGGAACACTGTTCGATGTCGGCGCCGCCGCCAGAATGGCTGCCCGGGAGCCGGGGGCCGAAGGTTGGGCCGCTTCGTGGCCGGAACTCGCGGCCAACTGGCGGCGCAAGCAACTGGAATACACATGGTTGCGGGCCGTCGCCGGGGCGCATCGCGATTTCTGGGACGTGACGCAAGACGCGCTGGACTGGAGTCTGCAGGCCGCTGGCCTGTCCGACGCCACCCTGCGCGAAAGATTGCTGGCCTTGTACTGGGAACTGGCCGCTTTCCCCGAGGTGCCGCAGATGCTGGCGCAGTTGGCCGATAGGGGCCAACGCCTCGCGATCTTGTCGAACGGCTCGCCCGGCATGCTTGACGCCGCCGTGCGCTCCGCAGGGCTGGACGGGCAATTCGAAGCCCTGCTGTCTGTCGAAGAGGTCGGCGTCTTCAAACCGCATGCATCGGTCTATGGGCTGGTCGAAAAGCGGATGGGCTTGCAACCGGACAAAGTTCTGTTCGTGTCGTCGAACGGATGGGATGCCTGTTCAGGAGCGGCTTTCGGGTTCAGGACCGTCTGGGTCAACCGCGATGGCGCCCCTGCCGATCGCCTGCACGGCACACCCGACCTGACGCTGCGGGATCTGTCGGATCTGCCCGCCGCTCTGCAAGGTATTTAACCCGTTCACAAGCGCGGAATCCAAGCCTATCGTGGCGGCATGACATCGATTCTCGACAGCCGCTATTCCTGGACCCGCCTTCTGCTTTCGCTTGCCGTCAGCACGGTGGGCAACGTCGGCCTGTGGTCGATCATCGTGATCCTTCCTGCCGTTCAGGCCGATTTCGGCGGCGGGCGGGGCGCGGCGTCTTTGCCTTACACATTGACGATGCTTGGTTTCGCTTTGGGGAACCTGCTGATTGGCCGCGCCGTCGACCGGTTTGGCGTGGCGCGCGCGCTGGCACTGGCGGGGGCGGTTTCGGGCGCGGGGTATGCCCTTGCGGCGGCCAGCCCGTCGATTCTGGCGCTGTCCTTGGCGCAGTTCGTGGTGGGGCTGGGCACAGCAACCTTTTTCGCGCCGTTGCTGGCCGATCTGTCGCTGTGGTTTCGCAAGCATCGCGGGGTTGCCGTTGCGATCACCGCCAGCGGCAATTATCTGGCCGGCGCAATCTGGCCCTGGATGCTGAGCGGTGTGCTGGTCACACAGGGCTGGCGCTCGGTTTGCGTGATCCTTGCGGTGCTGGTGGCCGGGACCGTGATTCCCGCCTCGATTCTGTTCCGGCGCCGGGTTCCCGCGCATGACCTGACACCCGCCGCGCAGGCAACGCGAACCAGTGTCGCCCACAGCAACTGGTCGCCGAACGCGCTGACCGCCGTTCTGGCCATCGCCGGGATCGGGTGCTGCATGGCGATGTCGATGCCTCAGGTGCATCTGGTCGCGTTCTGCGTCGATCTGGGCTATGGCCCCGCCGTCGGGGCAGAGATGCTGTCGCTGATGCTGATCGCGGGCGTGATCTCGCGCATCATCTCGGGCCTTGTCGCGGACCGGATCGGCGGCGTTGCCACGCTGTTGATCGGCTCGGTCGGCCAGATGATCGGGCTCGCGCTGTATCTGCCCAGCGAGGGGCTGGCCTCGCTGTATATCGTCAGCATCGTTTTCGGCCTCAGCCAAGGCGGGATCGTGCCTTCGTATGCGCTGATCGTGCGCGAATACCTGCCGCCCGCGCAGGCCGGCGCTCGGATCGGGTTCGTCATCATGGCGACGATCCTCGGCATGGCGTTGGGCGGCTGGATGTCGGGCTGGATCTATGACGTGACAGGCTCGTATCGGATGGCTTTCCTGAACGGGATCGCATGGAATGCGCTGAATATCGCAGCAATCCTGTTCGTCGTGATGCGGGCTCGCGGTGGCGGCGGGCGGCTTGCCAGCGCGTAACTCCGGCGCGTATCCTCGCCCGGAAAAGGAGCCCGCGCATGCCCCACGATCACCATGACCACGACAATCATCTTGACCCGATGGACGCCCGTGTCCGGGCCTTGGAGACGATCCTGACGACCAAAGGGCTGATCGACCCGGTGGCGGTGGATACCATCATCGAAACCTATGCGCACAAGGTCGGCCCCCAGAACGGCGCGCGGGTGGTGGCCAAGGCTTGGGCCGAGCCCGACTTCGCCGACTGGCTGCGCCGCGACGCCAACGCAGCGATTGCCTCGCTGGGGTATACGGGGCGGCAGGGCGAACATATGCAGGCCGTGTTCAACACGCCGACGCAGCACAATGTCGTCGTCTGCACGCTGTGCTCTTGCTATCCGTGGACGGTGCTGGGCCTGCCGCCGGTTTGGTATAAATCGCCCGCCTATCGCTCGCGCGTGGTGCTGGAACCCCGCGCGGTGCTGGCCGAGTTCGGCCTGACCCTGCCCGAGGACACCAATATCCGAGTCTGGGACTCGACCGCCGAGCTGCGCTATCTCGTCATTCCGATGCGCCCCGACGGGACCGAGGCGATGGACCAAGCCGCGCTGGCAGCACTGGTCACGCGCGAAAGCATGATCGGCACGGGCCTTGCACGGGTGCCCGCATGAATGGGCCGCAGGATCTGGGCGGGCAGATGGGCTTTGGCCCCGTCGCCCCCGAACAGGACGAACCGCAATACCACGCCGCGTGGGAGGCCCGCGCCATGGGCATCACGCTGGCCTGTGGCGCGCTGGGGCAATGGCCGCTGGACGAGGGGCGGTTCGCGCGCGAAAGCCTGCATCCGGCGATCTATTACAACGCCACTTATTACGAGATCTGGATCCGCGCGCTGGAAAAGCTGCTGGTGAAATACGGGCTGGTTTCGGCGCAGGAGCTCGCCACAGGGCAGGCCCTGCCTGCGCCCGCCCATGCCCGCCAGTTGACGCCTGATCGCGTGCCCGCCGCCTTGGCGCGGGGCACGCCCACCGACCGGCCCGTAAGCACCGCGCCCAAATTCACCCCCGGGCAGCGTGTGCGCACGATTAACGCGCACCCGCAACACCACACCCGCCTGCCGCGCTATCTTCGCGGCCATACAGGGGTGATCGAATCCGAACATGGCGGCTTTGTGCTGCCCGATACCAACGCGCACGGTAACGGAGAGAACCCGGAAAGGCTCTATACCGTGGTTTTCGACGGGGCCGAGGTATGGGGCAAAGACGCCGAACCGGGCCTGACCATCAGCGCCGATTTGTGGGAAGGCTATCTTGAACACGCCTGAAGCCCCCTTTGATGCCCCGTGGCAAGCCCAGCTTTTTGGGCTGACCGTCGCGCTGTCCGACGCTGGCCAGTTCAGTTGGAGCGAATGGACACTGGCCTTTGGCGCCACGCTGAAAACCGGTGCCGAATACTGGGATGCATGGCTGATCACGCTGGAATCCCTGCTGGCAAGCAAGGGCATCGCCCCACCCGAAACCGTCGCCGCGCTGGCCGAACGCTGGCAAGAGGCGGCGCATGCCACCCCGCATGGCGTCGCGATCCGGCTGGAAAACGCTCCCTCGCGCTGAATTCTCTTGATCGGCGCGCAAGGCGTGATACCCGCGCAGGATGACCCTTTCCCATATCCCCGCGCAACCGCGCCTGTTGCTGGCAACGGTGGGTGTTGTCTTTGCCTCGGCCTGTTTCGGACTGGTGCCGTTGTTTGCGCGCCATTTGACCGATGCGGGCATGGCCGCACATGCGGTCGCCTTCTACCGCTATGTGCTGGCCTCGCTGTTTTTCTGCCCTTCGTCTGGGGCGCCCGCGCACAGCGCGCGACCTTGCTGTGGGGCCTGTTCGTCGGGTTGGTGATGGGGCTGGGCTGGGTGGCCTATGTCCGCGCGGTCCAGGTTGTCCCGGTATCCACTGCCGGGGTCTTGTATATGACCTATCCGGTCTTCACGCTGGTGATCGCTTGGGCCCTGTTTCGCGACACGCCGTCATGGCGCGCCATCGTGTCAGCCCTGATGATCGTTGGCGCGGCGGCCATGGTCACCACCCCCGGCGCGGTCGAAGCGCAGCATATCCCGGCTTTGATCCTGTCTCTGGCCGCCCCGGCGGGGTTTGGGCTGGGCATTTCGGTATTGGTGCATCGCATGGGGCCGATCTCGGTCTTCGCGCGTATCGGCATCGTGTCGATTGGCTCGATCCTCGGGCTTCTGCCGCTGGTGCTGGCCAGCGATGCCGCGGCGCTGTTCCCCGCTGAACCTTCGGGCTGGTGGATGGTTGTGGGGATTGGCCTTGCAACCGCGCTGGTGCCGCAGGTGATCTATACCTTCTGTTCACCCTTGGTGGGCACGGCGCGCACGGCAACGGCGGGCAGCATCGAATTGCCCGTGATGTTCGCCGTGGGCTGGCTGGCCTTTGGCGAGGCCCTGACGCCGCCGCAATTGCTGGCTTGCGCCATCGTCGTGACGGCCATCGTCATCACCCCCGCGAAACGCGCGCGATCCATCGCCGCCGAGGGTTAGACCCTGTGCATCACCTCGATCCCTGAAATCGACGGCAGATGCCGCGCGATCTCGACCCATGTTTCACCCTCGTCATTCGAGGCAAAGACAGACCCGGTGTTGGTGCCGAAATACACGCCCGCACGCCCGGCCTTGTCGGTCGCCATCGCCTGACGCAGCACGGTGAAATAGCAATCCCTTTGCGGCAAGCCCTGTCGCATCGCCTGCCACGTATCCCCGCCATCGCGCGAGCGCCACACCGCCGCGCGCGCCTCGGGCGGGAAGCGGCCTTGCATATCGCCATTGAGCGGCAAGACCCACAGCGTTTGCGGATCGTGCGGATGCACAGCGATGGGAAACCCGAAGGTCGAGGGCAAGCCCTCGCTGATCTCATCCCAGTTGCGCCCACCGTCGCGGCTGCGGAAAACCCCGTGGTGGTTTTGTTGATACAGCGTGTCGCCATCACCCGGTGCGCGCACCATGTTGTGCACACACAAACCCACATCGTGCCCGCATTCGCCGGTGATCGGGTGCGGGTGGGTGGCGATGTTGGATCGGCGGTTGCGCCCCTCCCACGTCTGGCCGCCGTCGTCCGAGGAAAAGACGCCTGCCGCGGAAATCCCCACCCACAGCCGCTGCGGGTTGGTGGGATCGGTGACGATGGAATGCAGCACCAGCCCCGCAGCGCCAGCCTGCCACGATTCAGAGCCCGGCGTGTCGTTCAGCCCCTGCATCTTGACCCAGCTTTCACCGCGATCATGGCTGGCATAAAGCCCGGCGGGCTTGGCCCCGGCATAGAGCACCCCATCGGCGTGGTTCAGCGCCCAGATCGCGTTGATCTGCCCTTTGAACGGCGCATCGGGGCGCGGGCCATGGCCGACCATCGCGGCAAATCCCGGGTCATTGGCCAGAAAATCATCCATCATGCCGTTGTTCAGCAGCGTCATGTCCCATGACGCGCCACCATCGAATGACCGCCAGACACCGACGCCGTGAAACTCGCTGCTAGAAGCGGCCCAAAGCGCCCCGGTTTCGGCGTCGCCCTGCACATGATGCGTGGGCCAGCCATCGCACATCGGCCCGCGCACCGACCACGCCTGACGCGCCGCGTCGGATTCCAGCAAGAAGGCGCCTTTCGAGGTCGCCACAAGGACAGTTACAGACTCGCTCATGGCTCCCTCCCCCCGCTCGCGCCCGAATACACTGAGCGCTTGGCCGATTCGCGGCAAGGGGTCAGGCGACCATGGCCTCGGCACCCTTGAGGTCGACGCTCACTAGCTGGCTGACGCCCTGTTCCTGCATCGTGACCCCAAACAAACGGTCCATCCGCGCCATGGACAAGGCATTGTGGGTGATGATCAGAAAGCGGGTTTCGGTGCGGCGCGTCATCTCGTCCAGCAGGTCGCAGAACCGCACGACGTTGGCATCGTCGAGCGGGGCGTCAACCTCGTCCAGCACGCAGATTGGCGCCGGGTTCGCCATGAAGACCCCGAAGATCAGCGCCAGCGCGGTCAATGTCTGTTCGCCCCCCGACAGAAGGCTGAGCGATGACAGCTTTTTGCCCGGCGGCTGGCACAGGATTTCAAGACCAGCCTCAAGGGGATCATCCGATTCGACCAGCACCAGACGCGCCTCGCCACCACCGAAAAGATGCGTGAACAGGGTCGCGAAATTGGTGTTCACCTGATCGAACGCCGCCAACAGACGCTCGCGGCCCTCGCGGTTCAAGGCGGCGATCCCACTGCGCAACTTGGCAACGGCAGCCTCGAGATCGGCGCGTTCGCTGACCAGAAGATCATGTTCCGCCGTCACCGTCTTGGCATCCTCTTCCGCCCGCAGGTTGACGGCGCCCAGCGCCTCGCGCGCGCGCTTGAGGCGGGCAATCTCGGTTTCCAGATGCGCGGAGTCGGGGATGGCATCGGCGTCGACACCAAGCTGGTTCAACAAGCCTTGGGGCGTCGCATCCAGCTCCTCGGCGATCCGGTTCGCAGCCAAGGTCACGGCTTCGCCCGCGGCATCGACGCGGGCTTCGGCGCGGGCCCGGGCTTCGCGGGCCTCGCCGGCATGGCGTTCTGCCGCGCGCTCGGCATCCTGAGCGGCACGCAGGGCGCTTTCGGCATTCAGCAGGGCTTCGACAGCTGCGGTGCGGCGCTCGTCCGCCTCGGCGATGGCGTCGGCCAGTTCCTCGCGGCGGGCGATGATTTCCTCTGGGGCGGCGGTTGCTTCGGCCAGTTGGTCTTGCGCGTCTTCGGCCCGACGTTCGAGATCGGCGATCCGGTCGGCTGCGGTGGCCTTGCGGGCGCTCCAGCTTTGGACTTCGCGCGCCACTTCCTGCGCGCGGGTGCGCCGCTGGGCGGCGTCGCGGCGGAGTTCATCCTGCGCGGCGCGGCGTGCCATCATCGCCATCCGCGCGGCCTCGACCTGCGTGCGCACCGTCTCGAGACGCGCGCGCGCCTCGTCGAGGCTGTCGAGACTGGCAAGCGCCTCTTCGGCCTCGGCCAGACGTTCCTGCGCGGCCTCGGCCTCGGCCTGCATCCTGTCATGCGTCAGCGCCGCGCTTTCGCGCCGGGATTCCAGCAGCGACGCCTCGGCCTCGGCTTTCGACAGGGCGCGCGTCGCCTCGGTAAGACGGATTTCGGCATGGCGACGGGCATCGCGGGCCATGCGATCAGCCTCGGTCAGTTCGGCCAGCCTCGCCTGTCTGGCCTCGTGCATGCTGCGCGCGGCCTCCTGTCGGGTCTCGGCTTCGGTCAGTTCCTCTCGGAGGGCGGCAAGCCGGTTCTTCTGTGTCAACCGCAACGCCGCGGCCGAGGGTGCATCCTCGGCCCGCTGCATGAAGCCGTCCCAGCGCCACAAATCGCCCGCCAATGTGACCAGACGCTGCCCGGGCCGAAGCTGCGCATGCAGCCGCCGCGCAGTGGATTCGTCGCACAGCCCGACCTGCGCGAGACGCCGCGTCAAGGCAACGGGCGCCTGCACGTGAAGGGCCAGCGCATCGACGCCGCTGGGCAGCGGTGGCGCGTCCGTGTAATCGGGCAATGCATGCCAACCCGATCCGTCGGTCGTGAAAGGTGCATTCAGGTCGTCGGCCAAGGCCGCGCCCAAAGCCCGCTCGAACCCCGGCGCGACGCCCAGCGCATCGACGATCCCGCCAGACGCATCGGTTTCCCGGGCGATAAGCCGGTCCAGCGCCGAAAGTTCGGCCGACAAGGCGGAGACTTCGCCATCCGTGCCAGCACGGGCGGCGCGCGCCTCGACCTCGGCGGTCTGGGCATCGGCACGCGCTGCCTCGGTTTCGAACACCGTTTCCTCGGCCGTTTCCAGCAAGTCCTGCGCGGCGTCGCGGGCCTCGGCGGCAAGGGTCTGGGCGGTCTCGGCCGCACCCAGGGCGGCTGCGGCCTGCGCCGCTTCGTCGGCCGCGCGCTGTGCGCCCGTTGCCGCACGAACCCCCTCGGATCGGGCATCCTGCGCCTGCCGTGCCAGCGATTGGTGGCGCGCCGCCAACCGCGCGACATCTTCGGTTCCTTCGGTCAAAAGGGCCTCGATGTCGTTCAGAACGTCCGACGCCTCACGCGCGGCTTCGACAGCTTCGGCCAGCCGGGAATCGTGCCCTTCCGACGCGCGGGCAAGCTGTTCCTCTTCCCATTGCAGGCGGGCAATGGTTTCGTCAGCGTCGGCGGCCAGCGAGGCCTCGCGCTGGGCGTCCAGCCGCAACTGTTCGATCCGTGCCATAAGTGCCTGCACCGCCTCACGCGCGCGGGCTTCCTGATCAATCAGCGAATCGCGCTGAACCTGAAGCCGTTGCAGGATCGCCCCGGCGATGGCCTCTTCCTCGCGCAGCGGGGGCAAGGCGTCCTCGGCACCCTCGCGCATCGACCGCGCCTCGCGGGCGGCCCGTTCGGCGGCGGCGGCAAGGGTCAGCGCCTCGGTCAACGCGGCCTGGACCTGCTGGCGGGCGGCCATGGCTTCGCGCCAGCGGCGATAGAGGGCCATGCCTTCAAAACGGCGAAGATCTGTCCCGATCTCGCGGTATCGGGCCGCCTGACGCGCCTGTCGCGCCAGAATTGCCATCTGCTGCGCCAGCTGTTCGACCGTGTCGCCAACGCGGGACAGGTTCGTCTCGGTCGCGTTCAAGCGCAACTCGGCCTCGTGGCGGCGCTGATACAGGCCCGAGATGCCCGCCGCCTCTTCGAGGACGCGCCGCCGGGCCTTCGGTTTGGCGTTGATCAGTTCGGAAATCTGACCCTGTCGCACGAGGGCGGGCGAATGCGCCCCCGTCGAAGCATCGGCGAACAGCATCTGCACATCGCGCGCGCGGACATCCTTGCCGTTGACCTTGTAAGCCGAGCCGGCATCGCGGGTGATCCGCCGCGAGATCTCGAGCACGTCGGCCTCGTTGAACCCGGCAGGGGCGAGCCTGTCACTGTTGTCCACGCTCAGCGCGACCTCGGCAAAAGCGCGGGCGCCACGCGACTTTGTGCCCGCGAAAACGACGTCTTCCATACCGTTGCCCCGCATCGCGGTCGGGCGGTTTTCGCCCATCACCCAGCGCAGCGCTTCCAGCAGGTTCGACTTGCCGCACCCATTCGGGCCGACAACCCCGGTCAATCCTTCGCGGATCACCAGTTCTGTCGGGTCGACAAAGCTTTTGAAGCCATTGAGGCGCAGTCGGGTGAATCGCACGGATCGGTCCTTGGATGGTGCCGGCGAGTGTCGGGCTATGCCCGTCCCGAGTCAATATGAGCGGGCCGGATGTGGCGGATGACGGCCGTTTATCCACAAGATATTGCGGCTTGACCGGTGATCGCGTCAGGATCAGCCTGCACCGGAAAAGAGGTCCGCCATGCCCGTAACCGTCACCACGCAATCGCCCCGCCACCCGCAGGCAACCGCGCTCTTGCACGCAAGCCATGCCTATTCGGCGTCGCTGTATGCACCCGAGGACAATCACGTCCTGTCAATCGACGACCTGTGTGCGCCGGAGATCCGGTTTTTCGCCGCCACGGACAACGACCGGGTCGCGGGCGTCGCGGCCTTGGCCCTGCGGGACGGTTACGGCGAAATCAAATCGCTGTTCGTGGCCCCTGATTGCCGGGGTCGGGGCGTTGCCGATGCGTTGATGCGCCGTCTGATGGTCGAAGCGATCACACAGGGTCTGCCGATGGTCAGGCTGGAAACCGGGCCCCTGAACCATGACGCGATGCGACTCTATGCCAGACACGGTTTTTCACGATGCGGCGTCTTCGGCAGCTATCCCGACAGCCCGGCATCGGTGTTCATGGAACGCCCTACCCCGGCATTGCGGCGTTTGACGGCGCACGATGACATGGCAACTGTCCACGCGCTTTTGGTGAATGCCTTTGCCTATATGGACGGTGTGATCGACCCGCCGTCGTCATTGGCACGAATGTCGCCCGCCGATCTGGCCGGAGAGGCCGGGCGCGCCGAACTTTGGGTCATGGACGGGCCGATCGGCTGCATGATCCTGACCGACAAGGGCGACACGCTGTATCTGGGCAAGCTCGCCATCGCGGCCGATTGGCGCGGAACCGGCTTGGCCCGCGTGATGATCGATGCCGCCATGGCCCGTGCGCGCGATCTTGGGCGCGGGTCGCTGACGCTTCAGACTCGGGTCGAATTGCTGGCCAACCAGCGCAGCTTCGAAGCCCTCGGGTTCACAGAAACAGCGCGCACCGCCCATCCCGGATATGACCGCCCTACCTCGATCACCTATCGGAGGGAAGTGACCGACTAGGGGTGCGACATCCCGTCTCTTTCATATTCTTTTTTTGGAATGTAAAACACATTCCATACAGCGAATTCAAAAGAGGCTTCCATGACACCCCAGCGCCCCTCCGACACCTATTCACCGATGTACTTCCTTGCCTCCCTCGGGGCTGGCGGGCTGTCGGTCACGTTCTTCATGTGGCTGATGTTCTGGGTACCGCACCCCGGCCGAACCGTTCCGATTTTCGAGGATATCGCCGCTGCCTTTGCCAATGGCTCGTCGCTCAAGCAGGCGATGATCCTTGCCGCCGGCGCCGGCATCGCGCTGTTCGTGGTGATGAACCTCAAGTCGCTGATCTGGAACCTGTCGCATTACAGCGCCTGGAAAAAGACCGAAGCCTTCCAGAAATTCATGAAGACCAACGCCCAGAGCCAGCTGATGGCCATGCCGCTGGCGCTCGCCATGTCGGTGAACGGGCTCTTCATTGCCGGCCTCGTGTTTGTGCCCGGCCTCTGGAGCGTCGTCGAGTATCTGTTCCCGCTGGCCGTGGTCGCCTTCCTCGCGATCGGCGTTCTGGCCTTCCGCCTCTATGGCCACTTCATCGCCCGCATCAAGGTTGAAGGGGGCTTCAACTTCGCCGCCAACAACAGCTTTGGCCAGATCCTGCCTGCCTTCGCCTTTGCCATGATCGGCGTCGGCCTGGCTGCCCCGGCCGCCATGAGCACCAATATCGTCGTCGTTGGAACGGCCATCGTGCTGTCGACCTTCTTCTTCATCACCGCCGTCACGATCGCCGGTATCGCGTTGATCCTCGGCATCCGGTCGATGCTGGACCATGGCACCACCGCCGAAACCGCACCGACCCTGATGATCCTGATCCCGCTGATGACGATCCTTGGCATCACCATGATGCGCCAGTCGCACGGGCTGGGCACGCAGATGGAACTGCACGCCACCGACGCCGAAACCTTTGCGCTGCTGGCCAAGCTGGTCTCGGTTCAGGTGCTGTTCGCGATGTTCGGCTGGCTGATCCTTTCGCGTCACAACTATGCACAGCGCTTCATCTGGGGCCGTGAAACCTCGGTCATGAGCTATGCGCTGGTGTGCCCCGGTGTCGGCTTCACGGTTCTGATGCAGTTCTTCATCCACAAGGGTCTGGTTGCGGTTCACCTGGTCGACAAGTTCTCGGTGGTCTACTGGGTGCTGGTCGGTATCGCTCTGGCATCGCAATTCGCCATGGCTGCTCTGGTTCTTGTGCTGAACCGCCGGCACTTTGGCGCCCCGCGCACCCTCGCCGCTGTCCCCGCCGAATAAGCCGCCCTTTTTCCCGACATCAGGCCGCCCCCGCCGGGGCGGCCTTTTTCTTTGCGTTGTCGGCGTGCGTCGGTCATGATTTCCCTTCTGGCCCCCAAGCCGGAAAACGAAAAAAACGGGAGAGAGAACCGCCATGACATCCATCTTCAGGACCGCCGCCCTTGCCCTGGCCCTGGTCGCCACCCCCTTCATCGCCTTGGCCGAGGTCAACCGCGTCGCGATCCACGTGGACGAAAACGACCCCCAGCGCATGAACCTTGCGCTGAACAACGCGAACAACATCGTCCAGTATTATGAATCGCAGGGCGAAGAGGCCGAGGTGCAGATCGTCACCTATGGCCCCGGCCTGCACATGCTGCGCGCCGATACCTCGCCCGTTGCTGACCGGGTGATGCAGGCCGCCGCGACCGGCCATATCTCGTTCGCCGCCTGCGGCAACACGCTGCGTGGCATGCAAAGCCGCGAGACCACCGAAATCTCGCTGCTGCCCGAAGCGACGGTCGTGCCCTCGGGCGCCGTCCACCTGATCGAGCTTCAGCAGGAAGGCTGGGCCTATCTGCGCCCCTGACCTGAAGGGCTGACCACCCGGCGAACGGGCTGGCATTCGGTCCCAAACACGCTAGGGTCCTCCGAAAACACCGGAGGACCCATGTTCAAAGCCCTGCTCATCGAAAAAGACGAGGCCGGCACCACCTCGGCGACAATCCAGATGTTGGAAGACGACCGTCTGCCAGCAGGAGACGTGACCGTCGCCGTCGACTATTCGACGCTGAACTACAAGGATGGCCTGTGCCTGACCTCGGGCGGCGGGCTGGTCCGGACCTATCCGCATGTTGCCGGCATTGATTTCGCCGGAACCGTCGAAACCTCGGAAGATCCCCGTTATCGGCCCGGCGACAAGGTGATCCTGACCGGCTGGCGCGTCGGCGAAACGCATTGGGGCGGCTATGCGACCAAGGCGCGCGTCAAGGCCGACTGGCTCGTGCCCCTGCCCGACGGGCTGACACCGCGACAGGCGATGGCGATCGGCACCGCCGGGTTCACGGCGATGCTTGCTGTCATGGCACTCGAAGATCATGGCCTTGCCCCCGGCGCGGGCGAGGTTCTGGTGACCGGTGCAGCCGGGGGCGTCGGATCGGTGGCGGTGGCGATCCTTGCGCACCTTGGCCACACCATCGCGGCGGTCACCGGTCGCCCGACGCTCGAACCCTATCTGCGGTCGCTCGGCGCCAGCCGCATCCTTGCGCGCGAAGAACTTTCGGAACCCGTCAAACGCCCGCTTGAATCGGAATCTTGGGCGGGCTGCATCGATTCTGTCGGCGGCACCACACTGGCGCGCGTGCTGGGGCAGATGAACTACGGCGCTTCGGTTGCGGCTGTCGGTCTGGCGGGCGGCGCGGCGTTGTCGACGACCGTGGTGCCCTTCCTGTTGCGCGGCGTGAACTTGCTGGGGATCGATTCGGTGATGCGGCCCTACGCGCATCGCATGCGCGCTTGGACACGCCTTGCGCAAGACCTCCCGCTCGATAAGCTGGACGCGATGATCCACCCCGCCACGCTGTCGGACCTGCCGGACCTCGGGGCACAGATCCTCAAGGGTCAGGTGCAGGGTCGGGTCGTGGTCGACGTGAACGCCTGAGCTTCTTTGCTCTGGAAGTATCCCGGGGGTGAATGCCCGCAGGGCAGGGGAGCAGCGCCCCCTCACCCGCCCAAGATCATCGATGCCGCCTTTTCTGCGATCATCAGTGTCGGCGAATTGGTGTTGCCGCTGACGATGGTCGGCATAATCGACGCATCCACCACGCGCAGCCCCCGCACCCCGTTCACCCGCAAGGTCGGGTCGACGACGGCGCGCGCATCGGTGCCCATCCGGCAGGTGCCCACGGGGTGAAAGATCGTTGTGCCGACTTGCCCGGCCGCCCGAACCAGTTCCTCTTCGGTCTGGTACTCTGTGCCCGGCATGAACTCTTGCGGCTGGTATCGCGCCATCGCGGCGCTTTGCATGATGCGGCGTGTCAGCCGCAAGGCCCGCGCCGCAACGATCCTGTCGCTTTCGGCGCTCAGGTAGTTCGGGGCGATGGTCGGCGCGACGCTCGGGTCGGTCGTGGTGATCCTGATAGACCCCCGGCTGTCGGGCCGCAAATGACACACGCTGGCGGTCATGGCCGGAAACGGATGCAGCGGCTTTCCAAAAGCCTCCAACGTCAACGGCTGGACGTGATATTCAAGATCGGCCCGGTCGACATCAGGTCCTGACTTTGCGAAAGCGCCCAGTTGGCTGGGGGCCATCGACATCGGTCCGCGCCGGGTCAGCACATACTGTGCCCCGATCAGGGCCTTGCCGACCAACGAATTGGCCATGGTGTTCAGCGTCTTTGCGCCCGTGACCCTGAAACCCATGCGCAATTGCAGGTGGTCTTGCAGGTTCTCGCCGGCATCGCAATCCTGTCGCACGGCGATCCCCAGATCGCGCAGCCTCGCCGCCGGGCCGATCCCTGACAACTGCAGCAGCTGGGTCGATCCCACCGACCCTGCCGACAGCACAACCTCGGCCCCGGCGCGGGCTTCCATCGGGTGGCCGTCGCGCAGGTAGCGGACGCCGACGCACCGATCACCGTCAAAGATCAGCCCCTGCACGTGCGCCCCGGTTTCCACCTTCAGCGTCTTGCGTCCGCGCACCGACCGCAGGAACGCCTTGGCCGAGTTCCAGCGCCAGCCTGCGCGCTGGTTCACCTTGAAATAGCCAACGCCCTCGTTGTCGCCGGTGTTGAAATCGGCGGTCGGGCGAATCCCCTGCTCGCTCGCTGCCTTGGCCCAGTCGTCCAGAATGTCCCAGCGCAGGCGCTGGTTTTCGACGCGCCATTCGCCCCCCGTGCCATGCATCTCGCCCGGGTCACCGGCGGCGTAATCCTCGTGTTTCTTGAACAGGGGCAAGACATCGTCCCAACCCCAACCCGAGTTGCCCATCTGCCGCCATTGGTCATAGTCGGCGGCCTGCCCGCGCAGATACAACATCCCGTTGATCGACGAACATCCACCCAGAACCTTGCCGCGGGGATACAAAAGGCTGCGCCCGTTCAGCCCGGCTTCGGGCGCGGTGCGCAGCTGCCAATCGGTGCGGGGATTGTCGATGCAATACAGATACCCGACCGGCACATGAACCCAGACATAGTTGTCCGATCCCCCCGCCTCGAGGAGGAGGGTCTTTGCCTTTTCGCTCAAGCGGTTCGCCAGCAGGGCGCCCGCGCTGCCGCCACCTACGACAATATAATCCCAATCCGCCATCCGAACCCCCATCCTTGATCCGGTGCAGTCTATCACCGCGCGAATCGCGCGCAATGCAGGTGCTGGCAGGGGTGGGGGCGGGCGCACCTGCGGGCCCAAGCCCTAGCGATTGTGGAAATCGGCAATTTCTGGTATCGAAACAGACAGGTCCTGACCAACACGGCCATCAAGAGCCGAACCCATCTGACTGAGGCATCAATGAAACGCACCCTTTTCGCGGCTCTGCTCGCGGCAACCTCGCTGTCGTCCCCCGCCTTCGCCGGGCCGATCGAAACAGCCTGCAACCGCTCGGACAGACCGCAGGCATCGCGTCAATTGTGCCGCTGTATCGATGCCGTCGCCGACCGCACGCTCACGCGGTCAGAACAGCGCCGCGCCGCGTCTTTCTTCACCAATCCTGACGAAGCGCAGGCCGTCCGCATGTCGCGCACCCGCGCCGACAACGAATTCTGGGAACGGTATCGGGCCTTTGGCGATCTTGCGTCGCAAATGTGCGGGGGCTAACGCCGCGCCGCGATCCGTGCCCGCCACAGCGTGAACAGGCCCGCAGCAACGACAACTGCGGCCCCCAGTGCCACATTTGGGCGCAACACCTCGCCAAACACCGTCATACCGATGGCTGACGCGAAAACCAGTTGCAGATACGCAAGGGGCTGGATGGCGCTGGCTTCGGCAACCTCGTAGGCCTTGATCAGCAGGAAATGGCTGAAGGCCGAGGTGACGCACAACAGGCACATCCAGATCCAGTCGCTGCCGCTCATTGGCTCCCAGTGGAATACGCCGATGGCGGTCGTCACCACGAATCCGACGACGCCGGTCCAGAAAAAGCTGACGGCGCTGGAATCATACCGCGAGACCCAGCGCGTCATGAGCCCGTAAACGGCAAACATCAGGGCCGCCCCGAACGGGATCAGGGCCATCGGGTTGAAAACGCCGTAGCCGGGTTCAAGGATGATGATGACCCCGACGAAGCCGACACCAATGGCCACCCACCGTCGCCAGCCGACCTTTTCACCCAGAACAGGCCCCGACAACGCCGCGACGAGCAGCGGATACACGGCAAAAACGGCATGGCTTTCCGTCAACCCCAGGATCACGAAGCCCGACACCGCGACAAGGATTTCCAGCGACAAGAGTGCGGCGCGAAAGATCTGCGCCAAAGTCACCTGCGATCGCGCGGCGTTTCGCAAACCGCCCGCCTTGCGCGCCGCGACGATCATCACGAAGGCCGCGAAGAACCAGAAGCGGATCATGATGATCATGAAGGTGTTGTATTCCCCCGCCAGATGACGCGAGAATCCGTCCTGCATGGCAAAAATGAAGGTCACCGCCACCATCAACCAGGCGCCCAGGACGTTGTTCTGTTGTTCGCTCATCCGGGCATCCTGCCTTTGGTCATGTGCTTCTTGCGCCCGAAACCGGGCGTGCGTTCCACGGTGAATCCCGCAGACTCGAGCCCCCGGCGGACGTGACCGGCGGCAGTGTAGGTTGCGACGGTTCCGCCCGGTGCGGTGTGACGGGCGACTTCGGTCAGAAGATCGGGTTCCCAAAGCTCGGGGTTGCGCGCTGGGGCGAACCCATCAAGAAACCAAGCATCGGCGCGACCCTGCCACTGGGCAAGGGTTTCGCGCGCGTCCCCAAGGATGACCTGCACCTCGACCTGTCCGAGGCGAAAGCCCGTCCCCTCGCGCCAGCGTTCGACCAATTCCTCTGCTTGCGGCAGCCCAAAGGGACGCAGCGCGCGGGCCATGTCGTCGGCGGCCATGGGAAAGGCTTCGAAGGACGTGTAGCGCACGGGAACCTCGGCGATCTGCGCGAGGGCGAGCAGGTTCAACCCCGTTCCGAACCCCAGTTCCGCCACCTGAAAATGCGGGTGCAACCGCGCCGGAAGGTCATTTCCGGCAAGGAAAACATGCCGCGTCTCGTCGATCCCCCCGGTGAAATAGGGGTCGTCGAAGAGCAGGCTGATGGGGGTGCCGGCGTCGCTCCAGGCAAGGTCAGGGTGGCTCATGGCTTTGAACACGTGTAAGAACGCGCGGACCATCGCGCTTTGGAAGGCGAAAGACAATGGCCGAAATCACCGTCATGGGGGCTGGCATCCTTGGGCTCAGCCTTGCTTGGGCCCTGCGGCAACGCGGTGCGCAAGTGCGCGTTTTGGAAAAACGGCACCCCGGGGCAGGCTCGTCCGGGGGCACGGTCGGTGCGCTGGCACCGCATGTGCCTGAGCAATGGAACGCCAAGAAGCAGTTCCAGTTCGAAAGCCTGCGAATGGCGCCTAAGTTCTGGACCACCATTGCCGAGGTATCGGGCCATGACCCGGGATATGCCCGATTGGGCCGGGTGCAGCCTCTTCTGGATGATGCGGCAATCGAATTGGCGCAAACGCGGGCCGAGAACGCCCAGACACTGTGGCAGGGTTTCGCTGAATGGCGCGTATGCGAGACCCGCGATCTACCTGTTTGCCGCCTTCACAGCCCCACGGGGCTTGTGGTGTTCGACACATTGTCCGCGCGTTTGTCGCCACGGCGTGCCTGCGATGCGCTGACCGCTGCACTGGCCCGAAGCGGCGTCCCGGTCGAACAAGGCGACACCGCCACAGGAACGGTGATCTGGGCCACCGGCGCAGACGGTCTGGCCGATCTGTCGCAGGCGTTGGGGCAATCGGTCGGCACCCCGGTCAAAGGCCAATCCGCCTTGCTGCAAGCGGACTGGCGCCATGAGCCGCAACTGTTCATCGACGGCCTGCATATCGTTCCGCACAGCGACGGCACGGTGGGGATCGGTTCGACCACCGAACGGGACTGGACCGATACCGGGCCGGACGCGCAGCTTGACACCCTGATCGACACCGCGCGCCGCGCCTGCCCCGACCTGACCGATGCACCGGTGATCGACCGCTGGGCGGGGTTGCGCCCGCGCGCCCGCTCGCGCGCGCCCATGCTGGGGCCTTGGCCCGGGCGCCCGGGGCATTTTGTTCTGAACGGCGGGTTCAAGATCGGCTTCGGCATGGCGCCCCGCTTGGCACAGGTGATGGCGGATCTCGTACTGGACGGGGTCGATAACATCCCGGAGGGATTTCGGTTGGCCGACAATCTGCGCACATGAAAACGCCCGGCCAGATTGGCCGGGCGTTCATTGTTGTCTGTCGCGGATCTCAGTGCAAGCGCGCTTCGACGACCGCGATCGAGTCATCGATCAGCTTGTTCGCATCGGCCGGTTCGATCTTTTTGGCGATCAACTCGGACGCTGCGCTCATGGCAACGCTGATGGCCTGATCCCGAACCGCACGCACAGCGCCCGCTTCGGCCGAGGCGATCTGCTCTTCGGCGGCACGCAGGCGGCGCGCGATCGAGATTTCCAGATCGGCTTTCGCCTGCTGGGCTGCAACCTCGGCGTCAGCCTTGGCCTTGGCAACGATACGTTCGGCCTGTTCCGCAACCTCGGTCTTCTTGCGTTCGAACGAGGCACGAAGTTCCTGCGCTTCTTCGCGCAGCTTGCGGGCTTCGTCGAGTTCCGCGCGGATCGTCTCGGCGCGCTTGTCCAGCAAGCCGGTCAACATGGCCGGAACCTTGAAGTACACGAGCACCAGAATGAACAGCAGGAACGAGATCGTGACAACGAAGTCGGTGTTGCGCAGCGAGAAGAACGGACCCGACGCCGCCATGGCCGGAGTCGCCGCCAACGCGGCGAACAGGGTCAAAAGACGGATCATGCGGCACCCCCTTTGATGCGGGCGTTGATCGCCGCGGTCACAGTGCGTGCGTCTGCCTTGACGCCGAAGGCCGCCAGGATTTCCTTGGTGGTGTCCTTGGCAACTTCAGACACGGCTTCGGTCGCCGATGCGCGGATCTCGGCGATCCGGGCCTCGGACTCCGTGGTGCGGGCCGCGATCTCGGCATCGGCTTTCGCGATGGCGGCATCCAGATCCTTCTGGATTTCGGCCTTCGCGGCGTCGATCACCTTGGCAGCTTCGGCGCGAGCGTCGGCCAGAGCCTGATGATAGGCGGCTTCAGCGTCGGCAGCCTGCTGCTTGAACGTCTCGGCAGCGGCGATGTCGTTGGTGATCGTGCCGGTGCGTTCGGCCAGAACCGAACCGATCCGGGGCAGCGCCACCCGCGACAGAATGAGATAGAGCGCAATCAGCGCGACCACGAGCCAGAAAATCTGGTTCGCAAAGGTCGAGACATCAAGCTGCGGCAAGCCGCCAGAGGCCGCCTCGGCAGCATGTCCGGCGTCGGCCATGTGCTCGGTGGCGTGCCCTGCTGCGGTAGTTTCTGACATGGCGTCCTCCTGATTGACCGTATCCGCCGGGGGGTCTTGCGACCCACCCGGCCGTAAGGATCACGGGATATTCAGGATCAGACGGCGAACATCAGCAGCAGAGCGACGAGGAACGAGAAGATCCCCAGCGCTTCGGCGAACGCGATACCGATGAACAGCGTGGCGGTCTGGCTGGCAGCGGCCGACGGGTTGCGCAGAGCGCCCGACAGGAAGTTGCCGGCGACGTTGCCCACACCAACAGCGGCAGCGCCCGAACCGATAGCGGCGAGACCGGCACCGATGTACTGACCGAGTTCAGCGATGTTACCTTCCATGTTCTTTCTCCTTACGATGGAATGAGGTGTATTCGAGTAGAGTGCGTCAGTGCGACGGATGCAGCGCATCCTTCAGGTAGACGCAGGTGAGGATGGTGAAGACATAGGCCTGAATGAAGGCCACCAGCACTTCGAGAGCATAGATCGCGGTGATCGCAAGGATCGACAGCGGGGTCACCAGAACACCGATGCCCGAGATCAGGACCAGCGGCGCGAAGGCGGCGAACACCTTGATCACGGCGTGACCGGCCATGATGTTGCCCGCAAGACGAATGGAGTGGCTGACCGGACGCACGAAGTACGAGATGACCTCGATCACGGCGAGGATGGGCCGCAGCGCCAGCGGTGCCGACGAGACCCAGAACAGGCCAAGGAAATGCGTGCCGTTCTTGACGAAGCCGACGATGGTCACGGTCAGGAACACGGCGACGGCCAGAACGGCGGTCACGGCGATATGCGACGTGGTCGAGAACGACTTGGGCAAAAGGCCGAGGAAGTTCGAGAAGACGATGAAGATGAACAGCGTGAAGATATAGGGGAAGAACTTCAGCGCGTCCTTGCCAGCGACATCTTCGACCATCTTGTGCACGAAACCATACGCCAGTTCCGCGACCGACTGCGTGCGCGTCGGGATGATCGCCCGTCCGCGGGTGCCGAAGACGAACAGCAGCGTGGCGGCCAGAACGGCCAGCGCCATCCACAGCATCACGTTCGTAGGCGTGAAAGCCGTGATCCCGTCGCCGCCGAAAAGCGGACGAACGATGAACTGATCCATCGGGTGGAATGCCAAGCCTTCGCTATGCTCTTCCGCTGCCACGTCTATTCCCCTTCGTCCTGAACGGCCTGCGCCGTTGTCTTTGTCGTCTGGCGCTGGACCTCTTCGGCGGTGCGCATCATCGTGCGTATCCCGGCCACGAAGCCCAGCAGAATGAACAGCACCAGAAATATGGGCATGGTGCCAAGCACCGTATCCAGCCCGTATCCGATGCCCAGACCGATCACGAAACCGGCCACAAGCTCCGTCACCATACGCCAAGCCTGCTGAGCCACCGTATGATCGACCGCGGCTTTGGGTTCGGGCGTGCCCGTCTTCTTCAGCTGTTCGATCCGCGCGTCGAGGGCCTTGAGCCTCTCAAGATCACTCGGTTCGGACATTGCTGAACCCCTTTGGCCGGTCGGGCGGAAACTAGAAGGGGGAGGGCACAGAGTCAAGCAACAATAAAATGCCGCAAGGCATTGAAATTAAAGCAGATTATTTCCCCGCCTCACGGCGCCGTTACGGTTTCGGCGCTATCATCGCGCGCGCAGCATATTCAACCAATCAGTTGATTGTTCTGTGGGGTCAAGCCATTGTGCGGGCATGAAACCGCAAACCGATCTGGACACGATCTTCATGGCCCTCGCCGATCCAACGCGGCGCGCGATCCTGTCGATGCTGCTCGAGGATGACATGGCCGTCACCGACGTGGCCGAACCGTTCCAGATGTCGCTCGCCGCGATCTCGAAGCACCTGACGATTCTGGCTGGCGCAGGCCTGATCAGTCAGGAAAAGCGCGGGCGGGTGAAGTGGTGCAAGCTGGAACCAGACTCGTTGCGCGCTGCCTCGGTCTGGATGCAGGCGTTCGGGCAGTTCGAGCCCGTGAACCTTGACGATTTCGAAAGATACCTGGCCGCCGAAGGCCTGACGGAGGACGAATGAGAACGCATCACAACGCTGCCGAGGCCCTCAAGACGGCTCTTGGCCCGCGCCAACCCAAACTGGCGATCATCTTGGGGTCCGGGCTGGGCGATCTGGCCGACCGTATCGAGGATGCGACTGCCGTGCCTTATGACTCGATCCCTGATTTTCCGCAGTCGACCGTGGCGGGTCATGCCGGGCGGTTCATCATCGGCACGCTGGCGGGCAAGGACGTGATCGCCATGCAGGGACGCCTGCACAGTTACGAGGGGCATTCTTTCAGTGATCTCGCGCTGCCGATCCGCGCAATGCGCGCCGTTGGTGTTGAGACGTTGTTCATCTCGAATGCGGCGGGAAGCATGCATGCACACATGCCGCCGGGGTCGTTGATGGCGATCAGCGACCATATCAACTGGTCCGGGTTCAACCCCTTGATCGGACCGAATGATGACAGCATCGGCCCGCGTTTTGTGAACATGTCCGATGCCTACAGCCGTGATCTGCGTGCCAAGCTGCACGCCGTGGCCAAGGCGCAGGGGATCACTCTGCATGAGGGCGTCTATTTCTGGTATACCGGCCCGAATTTCGAAACCCCGGCCGAAATCCGCGCCTTCAAGATGCTGGGGGCGGATGCGGTGGGCATGTCCACCGCACCCGACTGCATCGCTGCTGTTCACTGCGGGATGAAGGTTGTCGCCGTATCCGCCATCACCAACCTCGCAGCGGGGATGTCGGACGAAATCCTCAGCCACGAGCACACGTTGACGCAAAGCCGCAAGGCAGCGGCGAATTTCATCACGCTGGTCACCGAATTCACGCGCGCGCTTTAGCGACGCATCCTTTCCAGCAGCGCAAAGGACACATACCCATCGGGCGGCAAGCCATTTGCCGCCTGCCATTCGCGCACCGCACCCAAGGTGCCCTGACCTATCCGTCCATCGACCTCGCCCGTGTAATGCCCCGACCGGCGCAGGATCGTTTGCAGTTCCACTCTCTCGGTGCGGCTGAGGGGGCGATCATTGCGCGGCCATGATCCGACGAAATCGCCGCCGCCCCGCATGCGGTCCGCCAGGTGGCCGATGGCGATCGCATAGGCATCGGCGTTGTTATACCGTTTGATGACCCGGAAATTCTGAAACGCCAGAATTGCGGGCCCCTGAGACCCCGCCGGAAACAGCAACGTGGCCTCGCCCGTGCGGGGCAGAGTTCGGCCGGTCTGCGGTTCAAGACCCAGCCGTCGCCATTCACCGACCGATTGCCGGGTCCCTGCCAGACGCGGGTTCAGGTTTCGCGGCACGCGCACCTCGACCCCCCAAGGTTGCCCTCTCTCCCAGCCGTGGCTGGATAAGTACGCGGCCGTAGACGCAAGGCTGTCGGTCGGATCGTCCGACCAGATATCCCGGCGCCCATCACCGCGAAAATCGACGGCATACGCGAGGTAACTGGTCGGGATGAATTGCGTGTGGCCCATCGCCCCGGCCCAGCTTCCCGTCAGATGACGGGCGTCCGCATCGCCCGCCTGCAGGATGCGCAACGCCCCCAGCAATTGTTCCGTGTAAAACGTCGCCCGGCGGCTGTTCATCGCCAGCGCCGTCAGGCTGGGCAGAATCGGATCGGTGCCGCGCAGCCGTCCATAGGCGCTTTCCATGCCCCAGACCGCAACGACGATCTCGCGCTCCACGCCATAGCGCGCTTCGATCTGGTCAAGCGTCGTGCGATAGCGCCGCAGCGCCTCTTGCCCGTTACGGATACGGCTTTCGGATACGGCGCTTTCCAGATAGGCCCAGATCGGCCGGTTGAATTCAGGCTGGCTGACCTCGTGGCGCAAGACAGACATGTCGGGCGTCAGGTTGGCAAAGGCCCGGTCGAAAACCGCGGGCGAGATCCCTTCACCCAGCGCCCGACGCCGGAACCCGGCCAACCATGTTTCGAACGCCGCATCCCGGGTGACCCGGCGCGCGGCGGGGCGACTGCGCGGATGCAGGCTGCTGGCGGGCGCATCGGCCCTGATTACGGGTTGCGCGGCCACCGTTGCAACCGCGGCAATGGGCCGGCGTTGTGGAAAGGGGGACCGATCGACCGAGGCCGCCGCCTGCGCCGCGAACAGAGACGCGGCAACGATCCAAGGGCCACCGGCGCGTGCTGTCATGGGCTTGCCTACTCGATTATCGTTTTCGCCAGACTAGCCTAATCCGCGACGCGGCAAAAGTCCGGCTGTCTCAGGTAAGCGGAACGACGCAGTCGCAGATCCGCAACCGCACATGCGACCCCAGCGCATGCTGCGCCCCGGGCCCCGAGATCACCTCGAGCCGGCTTTCGCCTTCCTGCACCCAATAGATCTGGTCATGACCGCGATACTCGCGCCCGACGATCACTGCCGGGCTGGTGGGGTCGGGCTCGATCATGATCTGCTCGGGGCGGACCGCAAGATTGACGATCCCGTTGGCGGCGCGGCTCATCGGCAGGTTGCCAAACACGGTTTGGACGTTCATTCCGTCGGCGGTCCCGCGCAGGATATTCGACCGTCCGATGAAATTCGCGACAAACTCGCTGACGGGGTTGCGATAGATCTCGTCAGGGGTCCCCACCTGCACCACGCGCCCCCGGTCCATTACCGCGATGCGGTCGGCAAGGGCCAGTGCCTCTTCCTGATCATGGGTGACAAGGATCCCGGCAGACCCGGCCTGATGCAGCAGCTTGCGAACCTCTTGCCGGGTCTCGACACGCATCTTGGCATCAAGGTTCGAGAAGGGTTCGTCCAGCAAGATCAACTTGGGTGCCACGGCCAGCGCTCGCGCCAAGGCGACGCGCTGTTGTTGTCCGCCAGACAGTTGATGCGGGCGCCGTTTGCCCAGATCGGCAAGGCCGACGAGGCGCAGCATCTCTTCGGCGCGCGCCTGCGCCTGATCGCGGGGAAGTTTGCGCAGCCCGAATTTGACGTTGTCCAGAACGCTCAGATGCGGAAACAACGCATAGTCCTGAAACACGAAGCCAATTCCGCGCGATTCAGGCGGAAGGGTCGTGATGTCGCGACCTTCGAACTCGATCCGGCCTTCGTCGGGCCTTTCGAACCCGCCGATCATGCGCAGGGTGGTTGTCTTTCCGCAGCCCGACGGGCCCAGAAGGGCCAGCAATTCGCCCTCGCCGACCTCGAGGCTCACACGGGCGACGGCGGCGGCCTCGGCATGGGCGAAGGACTTTCGAAGATGCTCGACACGCAACAAGGGCTTGGTCGGACGTTGACGATACCCCGAAGGAGACGCCTCGGCGGGCATCTTGAACGTCAGCGTTTTCGGAAGCTCTGTCACGGCGTTCTCTGTGCCTCGCGGCAAATCCTAGTATTGCGCTTGGTTATTGCGCGAGCAACGAAATGTCAATTTCCAATCCCCGGCCATATTTGACCAATTGGTAAAGGGTGGGGATTGCGCGATGCTGATTCCATGCGCATACTCTGGCGCGTATCCTGTGCATTGGAAACCATCCATGACCCACCCCCGAAACCCAGGAATGGCGCTTGCCGTCGACTGGTTTGACAGCGTGCGCGTGAACCGCCCGGCCGCCGAACGCCGCGCCGCTACACTGACTACCCGCCGCAGCGTCAAGAAGAACCATCAGGCCGCTTGGCTGGTGAACGCGATTCGCTGCATCGATTTGACCACGCTTTCGGGCGATGACACCGAAGAGCGTGTTGCCCGCCTGTGTTCCAAGGCCCGCCGCCCGCTGGCAGATCATATCGTTCAGGGGTTGGGCTTGACCGAGATGCCCAAGACCGGCGCGGTCTGTGTCTATCCCACCATGGTTCCAGCGGCCAAGCGCGCGCTGTCGAACAGCGGCATCCCGGTCGCCTCCGTCGCCACGGGCTTCCCCGCTGGCCTGATGCCGCTGAACCTGCGGTTGGCCGAGATCCTGTATGCCGTGGATCAGGGTGCCGATGAAATCGACATCGTCATCACCCGAGAGCATGTGCTGAAAGGCAACTGGACCGCCCTTTATGACGAGATCGCCGCCATGCGCGAGGCCTGCGGCGACGCGCATATGAAGGCGATCCTCGCCACCGGCGACCTTGTGACGCTGTCGAATGTCTACGCCGCCTCGATGGTGGCGATGCAGGCCGGGGCGGATTTCATCAAGACCTCGACCGGGAAAGAGGGGGTGAACGCCACCCTGCCCGTGTCGCTGACCATGGTCAGGGCCTTGCGGGATTACGGCGAACGCACAGGCGTCAAGATCGGCTTCAAACCCGCTGGCGGCATGAAGACGGCGAAGGACGCCCTGTCGTGGCAGATCCTCATGAAAGAGGAGCTGGGCCGCGAGTGGCTGGAACCCGATCTGTTCCGCTTCGGGGCATCGTCGATGCTGGCTGACGTGGAACGTCAACTCGAACATCATGTGACCGGGCGCTATGCCGCCTCGCACCGTCACGCCATCGCCTGAGGGTAAAATGACCACCGTTTCCGAGGCTCTGACACTCATGGATTATGGCCCCGCGCCCGAATCGAATACCGCCGCTCTGGAGTGGCTCAAAGGCCGGACCTTCGGCCATTTCATCAAGGGCGCCTTTACCGCGCCGGGCGAAACCTTCGCCGTGACGAACCCTGCCACGGGCGCGCATCTGGCCGATGTCACCCAAGGGACCGAGGCCGATGTCACCGCCGCTGTCGCCGCAGCGCGCGCCGCCCAACCCGCGTGGGAGAAGCTGGGCGGGCATGGGCGCGCGAAATACCTCTATGCCCTCGCCCGTTTGCTGCAAAAGCGCGAGCGGCTGTTCGCCGTGCTGGAGACGATGGACAACGGCAAACCGATCCGCGAATCGCGCGATATCGACGTGCCCTTGGCCGTGCGGCATTTCTATCACCACGCAGGCTGGGCCGAGTTGCTGGCCGATGAATTCCCCGACCACCGCGCGCACGGCGTGGCGGGTCAGATCATCCCGTGGAACTTCCCGCTGCTGATGCTGGCGTGGAAGATCGCGCCCGCGCTGGCCGCCGGTAACACTGTGGTTCTGAAACCCGCCGAGTTCACCCCGCTGACGGCCCTGCTGTTCGCCGAATTGTGCGTCGAAGCCGGATTGCCAAAGGGCGTTGTGAACATTGTCACCGGCGACGGGCGCACGGGCGCGGCACTGGTTGCCGCCAAGGTCGACAAAATCGCCTTCACCGGCTCAACGGAAGTCGGGCGCATCATCCGCCAAGCCACGGCAGGCACCGGCAAGGCGCTGACGTTGGAACTGGGCGGCAAATCGCCCTTCATCGTCTTTGCCGACGCCGATCTGGACGCCGCTGTCGAAGGCGTGGTCGATGCGATCTGGTTTAATCAGGGCGAGGTTTGCTGTGCCGGATCGCGCATCTTGGTGCAGGAATCGGTGGCGGAACGCTTCACCCAACGCTTGCGAGCGCGGATGGACAAGCTGCGTGTGGGCGACCCGCTGGACAAGAGCACTGATATCGGCGCCGTGGTCCATGAAACGCAGGTGCAGCGCATCCGTGGCATCGTCGATCAGGCGGTGGCCGAGGGTGCCGTGCTGCATCAAGCCCCGGTGCCCAACGGCCCCGGCTGTTTTGTTCCGCCTGCCCTGCTGACCGGGCTGGGCGCGGCGAATATCGCGATGAGCGAGGAAATCTTTGGCCCCGTCGTCGCGCTGATGACCTTCCGCACACCCGGCGAGGCGGTCGAACTGGCCAACAACAGCCGCTATGGCCTCGCCGCCAGTATCTGGAGCGAGACGATCACCACCGCGCTGGACGTCGCCGCCTCGGTCAAGGCCGGGATCGTGTGGATCAACGGCACGAACTTGTTCGACGCCAACGCCCCGTTCGGCGGGATGCGCGAGTCGGGCTACGGACGCGAGGGCGCGCGCGAGGGGATGCTGGCCTATCTGACCACTGACGCCCCCAAGGGCAAGGCGCGCCAGCCGCAACCGGCACTGTCGCCGCTGCCCGATGGCGCCACAGGCGACGCGATCGACCGCACGCGCAAGCTTTACATCGGCGGCAGCCAGAAGCGCGCCGATGGTGGCGCATCCTACACTGCGGGCGGCGCGCAAGTGCCACTGGGCAGCCGCAAGGACATCCGCAACGCGGTCGAGGCCGCACACAAGGCCGGCGGCTGGGGCAAGGTGACCGGGCATAACCGCGCGCAGGTTCTCTATTTCCTCGCGGAGAACATGGCGGCCCGGCTGAAAGGCCCCGAGGCTGACGCGGCCATCGCCCGCGCCTTCTATTGGGCCGCCTGGGCCGACAAATACGATGGCCGGGTGCATTCCACTCAATCGGCGCATGTCACGCTGGCGATGAAGGAACCTTACGGCGTCATGGGGGTGATCTGCCCGGATGAATCGCCCCTGCTGGGCTTCGTCAGCACCGTCTTGCCCGCCATCGCCATGGGCAACCGGGTGATCGCCGTGCCTTCGGGCATCGATCCGGTGCCTGCGCTGGACCTGTATCAGATCTTCGACACCTCGGACATTCCGGGTGGCGTGGTGAACATCGTCACCGGCCCTCGCGCCGAACTGACCGATACGCTGGCCAAGCATGACGACGTGGCGGCGCTGTGGGTCTTTGGCGACGAGGCGCTGTGCACCAACGCCGAAAAGCAATCGGCCGGCAACCTGAA
Organism: Paracoccaceae bacterium; assembly: GCA_041397065.1. Classification (GTDB taxonomy): domain Bacteria; phylum Pseudomonadota; class Alphaproteobacteria; order Rhodobacterales; family Rhodobacteraceae; genus Pararhodobacter. The sequence goes on from JAWKXG010000001.1 coordinate 112,344, forward strand.
ACCCGTCTGGGCCGACACCCTGTCCCGCGACTGGGTCAAAAACGGCCAATCGCGCGAGTTCCTGCGCCGCTCGGTGCAGGTGAAGACGGTCTGGGTGCCGTATGGGGCGTAAGGAACTGCCGCTACGAAAAGCCTCGCAAGAAGAGGAAATCGATAGACTTCTGGAGGAGGAGTTCCTCTGTTCACCCAGCTTTGCCGCCGACTACGGACGTCTATGCGGCCTGAAATCAGACGAATTTAATGTCCGTTCTTGTGTTGCGCAGCCCAGTTTGGGCGGCCAAGGCTTCGGGGACTTGCTGGTTGAAGGGCGTTGCAATAAAATCGACGTAGTCTTGCTCATCGAGAACAAGATCACGGCTGGCCCAGCCATTCGACAAGCCCAGCGCTATAGGGCGTTCGCAGACCATTTGATGGAAGCTGAGGATGGATTGGTAGTACTAACCGTCCTCAATGCCCCGAGTGGATACCATGGGGAGCGCGACCAATACGATGCCTTTGTAACATTAGAAGACGTCCGGGCACTCATTCGATCTGATTCACCTAGTCGAGAGGCTTTTCGCCGAAGCATCATTTCGAGGGCTTTGAACAAAAAACAAGCAGGGGGTGTCAACATAGCCGATCCACGCATGCATGAGCTCAAGATGGGGATTTTGGCTTGGATGACAAAAAACGCATCGGAATTCTCAATTCCGGAATTGCGTGCTGAATACTACGATGGTGACTCGTGGCTGAACCCAATCTCTCATCCAGATTTCCCGAGCTCAGTCTGGTTCCGTTACCGGAAATGGACATCCGCGAAAGCCAATGAAGGCCGTATCGATCTCATTTTTTCACCAGTTTCTGAAGACGATGAAAAGAAAATCCGCGCACATTTGCTACCTGAAATGGCGCTCGCGACGTTCAGCAAAGGGAAGGGAATTCTCGTTTCTCTGCCAGTTCCGATGATGAACCAGGACACTGGATTCGTTGAACAAACCTGCTCTGACGCCGTGACTCAAATGCGCCGGTTGCTCAGCTGGTATCAAGCCCTAAAGAAATAAGGCCCGACATCACTGCCGGGCCTTTTCCATTCCGTGTTCCGCCTTACGACAGCGTGCGTTCCACCGTCGTCCGCTCGAAGATTTCGATCACATCGCCCTGGCGGATGTCATCGTAGTTTTCGAACGCCATACCGCATTCCTGGCCCGAGATGACTTCCTTCACCTCGTCCTTGAAGCGCTTGAGCGTCTTCAGCGTGCCTTCGTGGATCACCACGTTGTCGCGCAGCAGGCGGACGCCTGCCGAACGACGCGCCACGCCTTCGGTGACCAGACAGCCGGCGACCTTCCCGACGTTCGACACCTTGAAGACTTCTCGGATCTGCGCATAGCCGATGAAGTTCTCGCGCACTTCGGCTTTGAGCAGGCCCGAGGCCGCCTGTTTGATGTCGTCGATCAGGTCATAGATGATCGAGTAATAGCGGATCTCGACGCCCTTCTGGCTGGCAGCGTTGCGGGCCGTCGCGTTGGCACGAACGTTGAAGCCGATGACCGGCGCGCCCGAGGCTTCGGCAAGGCCGACATCCGAATCGGTGATCGCACCGACACCATAATGCAGCACGCGCACGCGGACTTCGTCGTTGCCGACCTTCTCCAGCGCCTGCACGATGGCTTCGGCCGAACCTTGCACGTCGGCTTTGACAAGAACGGGCAGTTCAGCGACGTCCTTGTCGGCCTTGGCCTTGGCCATCAGCTGTTCCAGCGTGGTCGCGGCACCGGCCGCGGCGCGCTTGTCCTTGGCCAACTGGGCACGGTAATCGGCGATCTCGCGTGCTTGGGCTTCGGTTTCGACCACGTTCAGCACGTCACCCGCTTCGGGCGTGCCGCTGAGGCCCAGAACCTCGACCGGGACCGAGGGGCCGGCTTCGTCGACGCGCTCGCCACGGTCGTTGATCAGCGCGCGCACCTTGCCCGACTGTTCGCCCACAACGAAGATATCGCCCTTGCGCAGCGTCCCGTGCTGAACCAGCACGGTCGCAACGGGGCCACGCCCGACGTCCAGCTTGGCTTCGATGACAGCACCCTGCGCGGCACGGCCAGGGTTCGCCTTGAGCTCAAGGATCTCGGATTGCAGCGCAATGGCTTCCAGCAGCTGATCCAGGCCCTTGCCCGTCAGCGCCGACACTTCGACATCCTGCACGTCGCCGCCCATCTCTTCGACGACGACCTCGTGCTGAAGAAGCGCGGTGCGGACGCGATGCGGATCGGCCGAAGGCTTGTCGCACTTGTTGATCGCGACGATCATCGGAACCTTCGCCGCCTTGGCGTGGTTGATCGCTTCGATCGTCTGCGGCATCACGGCGTCATCGGCCGCGACCACCAAGACGACGATATCAGTCACCTGCGCGCCGCGGGCCCGCATCGAGGTAAAGGCCGCGTGGCCCGGCGTGTCGAGGAACGACAGCACCGCACCCGATTCGGTCGTGACCTGATAGGCACCGATGTGCTGGGTGATCCCGCCCGCTTCGCCCGAAACGACGTTCGTCTTGCGGATCGCATCCAGCAGTGAGGTCTTGCCGTGGTCGACGTGGCCCATGATCGTGACGATCGGCGGACGCGGCTGAAGGTCTTCGGCCTTGTCCTCGACGGTATCGATCACCTGTTCGACATCCGAATCGGATACGCGCACGGCCTTGTGGCCGAATTCCTCGATCACCAGTTCGGCGGTATCGGCATCGATGGTCTGGTTCATCGCGACCATCATGCCCATCTTCATCAGCGTCTTGACGACATCCGCAGCCCGTTCGGCCATGCGGTTCGCCAGTTCCTGCACAACGATGGTTTCGGGCAGCTGCACATCGCGCACCTGCTTTTCGGCCTTCTGGCCGAAGCCCAGCGCCTTGGCACGGGCTTTTTCCTGCTTGCGCTTCATCGCTGCCAGCGAGCGCTGCCGCCCGCCTTCGCCACCGTCCAGCGCGGCGGTCAGCGTCAGCTTGCCGGCACGGCGGCCGCTGTCATCGCTGCGGTTCTTGCGGCTCTCGCGTTCTTCGCGCTCGCGTTCGGCCTTGCGCATCGGCTGCGCGGGCGCGCCGGGCGCGGGACGCGCTGCCGGGCGATCGGCGGTCGCGGGACGGTCGGCGGCAGCCGCGGCCGCGGGTTTGGCCGCCGGAGCAGGCGCAGCAGCGGCCGGCGGTGCCTTGGCTGCGGCTTCTGCGGCCTTGCGGGCCTCTTCCTCTTCTTTTTCCTTGGCAGCGCGGGCCGCTTCGCGCGCGGCTTCCTCGCGCTCGCGTTCCTCGATCTCGGCGCGACGGCGGTCGCGCTCGGCCTCGCGGCGGCGCTCTTCCTCTTCACGCGCGGCTGTCTCGTCGGCCTCGCGGGCCTTGGCGGCGCGGACAGCGGCGAGACGGCGCTCCATCTCGGCGTCCGAGATCCCGGCAGGACGTTTGCCCGACGCAAGGGTGGCTGCCGGCTTGGACGAGGACGTGTCGCCGCCCGAACCCGCTGCACCCGGCTTCGGCACGACAACGCGCTTGCGCTTCGTTTCCACCACGACTGCCTTGGTCCGGCCATGGCTGAAGCTCTGCTTCACCTGTCCGGGAGTTCCGCGCAGCCCAAGGGGTTTCTTGCCGTCAGTATCGCTCATGCGTCTCGTCAATCCTCTCCGGCGGAATCACCGCCGTTTTGCTCGCGCAAACGCGCCAGCTTCGCCGCTTCCTCTACTACACGTGATGAAAGACTGCCAGCGGCAAGCGCGGCATGTATCACATGTTCCCGGGCGAAAGCAAAACCCAATTCAGATGCGGTCAGGCAGGTCACATGCGTGTCCTCACCCTCGGGCGCCCTGAGCTTCGTCTTTCCCCGTTCCGACCCGTCCGAGGCCTGCAGCAAGACAGCGGCTTCGCCTTGCTGCAACCAATCCCGGACCTTCTCGTACCCTGCAACCGCCTGTCCCGCCTTGCGGGCCAACGACAGCGTTTCCTGCACACGCTTCAACACCAGCGCATGCACCGTTTCAACCAGACCGTCGGGCACCGCGACCTGCATCTTGGCCGCACGCGAGAACAGGCGCTTCTTGACTGCCTGTTCCAGTGCCGCGCGATCTGCCGCGACATAGATCCCCCGACCAGGCAGCTTGCCGGCGATGTCCGGCACGATGCTGGCGTCAGGGCCGACGACAAACCGGATCAACCCGGCGCGCGGCTGGCTCTGGCCCGAGACGATACAGCGGCGCTCGGGCCCGTCGCTGTCTTTCTCGCGGCCACCGCGCGCCATGGGCCGGGCCTCCTCAGGCGTCGTCTTCGACGTCTTCGTCGACGTCGTCTTCTGCTCCGGTTTCAAGCTCGGCCGGATCGACCCAGCCCAACTGGACCCGCGCGGTCATGATCAGCGACTGCGCTTCTTCGAGGCTGACATCGAACACCTCGAGCAAGCCATCATCCTTGACCCGCTGTCCGTCAACCGTGGTCCAGCCGCCGGCCAGTTCCCAGTCGGCGCAGGTGGCGAAGTCTTCCAGCGTCAGGACACCGTCCTTGGCCAGCGCTTCGATCATCTGCGGAGTCAGGCCTTCGAAAGCGATCAGACTGTCTTCGACGCCCAGCGCACGCGCGGCATCCAGCGCGGCTTGGTTCATCGCTTCGATCCGCTCGCGGGCGCGGGTTTGCAGCTCGCCGGCGGTGTCTTCGTCGAAGCCATCGATCGACAGCAGTTCGTCGATCTCGACATAACCGACTTCTTCAAGGTTGGTGAAGCCTTCGGCGACCAGCAACTGCGCCATCATCTCGTCGATGTCGAGCTGATCCATGAACAGCTGCGTGCGCTCGGCGAATTCAGCCTGACGACGCGCCGATTCATCGGTCTCGGTCATGATGTCGATGTCGAGGCCCGTCAGCTGCGACGCCAGACGCACGTTCTGACCGCGGCGGCCAATGGCCAGCGACAGTTGTTCGTCGGGAACGACCACCTCGATCCGGCCCGCATCCTCGTCGATCACGACCTTCGACACTTCGGCCGGTTGCAGCGCGTTCACAAGGAACGTCGCCTGATCCTCGTTCCACGGAATGATGTCGATCTTTTCACCTTGAAGTTCGTTCACCACGGCCTGAACGCGCGAACCGCGCATACCGACGCAGGCGCCGACCGGATCGATCGAGTTGTCATAGCTGATGACGGCGATCTTGGCGCGCGAACCGGGGTCACGGGCAACGGCCTTGATCTCGATGATGCCGTCATAGATTTCCGGCACTTCCATCTTGAACAGCGCGGCCATGAAGTCGGGCGCGGTGCGCGACAAGAAGACCTGCGGGCCACGGGCCTCACGCCGGACGTCCTTGATGAAGCAGCGGATGCGGTCGTTCGGGCGATAGGATTCGCGTCCGATCTTCTCGTTGCGGCGCAGGATGCCTTCGCCACGGCCGATATCGACGATGATATTGCCATATTCCTCGCGCTTGACGACACCGTTGATGATGGTGCCAACGCGATCCTTGAATTCGTCGAACTGACGATCACGCTCGGCCTCGCGGACCTTTTGCAAGATCACCTGCTTGGCCGATTGCGCGGCGATACGGCCCAATTCGACCGGCGGAACCTCGTCCTTAATCTCGTCGCCAATCTGCGGGTCGGCCAGATAGGGCCGCGCCTGTTCGACGGTGATCTGGGCGTGATGGTTCTCAAGCTCTTCGTCGGCCACGACGGTGCGCACGCGGGTGAACTGGGCCCGGCCCGTCTTGCGGTCGATGTGGACGCGGATGTCCATGTCGGCACCGTACCGCGACTTCGCGGCCCGCGCGAGGCTGTCTTCCATCGCCTGAACGACCAGTTCCGGGTCGATCAGCTTCTCGCGCGCGACGGCTTCGGCGGTTTGCAGCAGTTCAAGCTGGTTGGCACTGGTGATGGCCATCTGTCACTCCTCCTCGGAAGCGGCTTCGGTTTCGATATCGTCGAAATCGGTTTCATTGATCGCGCCCGCTGATTTGCGCGCGCGCAGGGTCTCGGCAATAAGATCGTCGGTCAGGACAAGTTTGGCGTCCGACAGCCAGTCGAAATTCAACCCGATGGTGACGGTTTCGGCCTGATCTTCGATCTCGATCAGGATCTCGCCATCTTCGACACCCTGCAGCACGCCTTTGAAGCGGCGACGGCCGTCGATCAGTTCATTGGTTTCCAGCCGTGCCTCGTAACCCGACCAAGTCTCGAAATCCTTGAGACGGGTAAGCGGACGGTCGATCCCCGGGCTCGACACTTCCAGCACATAGGCATCTTCGAGCGGATCCTCGACATCCAGCACGGCGCTGACCAGAGTCGTGATCTCGCCCAGTTCGTCGATCTCGATGCCGCCATCAGGGCGATCGGCCATGATTTGCAGGATGCGCGTTTTGCCCGACATGAGACGCAGGCGCACCAGTTCGAAACCCGCAGCCTCGACGGCAGGCTTCACGATCTCGGCCAGACGGCGGTCGATTGCCGTGCGGGCTACCAGATCGGTCGCGTCTTGTTGGTCGCTCATCGCGGACCTCCAGAAATGAAAAAACGGGCCAAGCGGCCCGCGAAACGTGTCGGTGGTGCCCCGGGTTTGGACCCCGCAGCGCCGCTGTTGCACGCCGTATACGCCCTGCCCCCGAACAATGCAAGGGAAACCGCTCAGGCCAAGGCCACAACCTCGGGGGTTTCGCGCAGGTCGTCCATGACTTCGACGAGGGCCGCCGAAATCCCCGGTTCCGACATGGCATGACCGGCCATCGGCACGATCCGCAAATCGCTGCCGGGCCAGGCGCGGTGCAGCCGCCACGCGGTAACCGGCGGACAGATCATGTCGAACTGGCCCTGAACGATATGCCCCTTGACCCCGGCCATGCGCGGCAAACCCGCGATCAGGGCATCGGGGCCCGACAAAAAGCAGTCGTGCCGGAAATAATGGTTCTCGAGCCGCGAGAATGCGCGAGCGTAATCGATCGGGGTCTCGTGGAACGCGCGGCTTTCGACCGACGCCAGCGCATTTTCCCAATCGGCCCACAGGCGGGCAAACCGGGTTTCCTGCGCCCAATCGCCCGAGAACAGGCGGCGATGATAGGCGTCGATCAGGTCGTCACGCTCGGATTCGGGGATGGCATGCGCGAATTGCGACCAGAGCTTGGGATAGAACCGCCCGGCCCCGCCGCCATAGAACCACGCCAATTCATCCCGCGTGCCCAGAAACACCCCGCGCAGGACCAGATGCGCCGCGCGGTGCGGGTGTTCCTGCGCATAGGCCAGCGCGAGCGTCGCGCCCCAGCTTCCGCCGAAACACAGCCATCGTTCGATTCCTAGCGCCTCGCGAATCAGTTCGGCATCGGCGATCAGATGCGCGGTGGTGTTCGAATCGACCGACGCATGTGGGCGCGACCGGCCGCAGCCGCGTTGATCGAACAGCACGATACGATAGAAATCCGGGTCGAAGAAACGCCGCATCATCGGGCTGGACCCGCCGCCCGGCCCCCCATGAAACACGACAACCGGCACGCCATCGGGCCTGCCGCTTTGTTCCATGTAAACGCTGTGGCCTTGGCCAACCTCGATCATGCGCCGATCGAAGGGTTCGAGCGGACGGTAAAGTGAGGCCACTGCGCTGTTTTGGTCGTGTGACTTGTCCATCTCTCGGTCTATATACCGGGCACGCCCCCGTTTCATGGCCCATTCGACGGGATGCGCGTCGAAAACGCAAGCCGGAGAAGACCATGTCCGTCACGACAATCGACCCCGCCGAAGTCGCCAAGTTCGAAGCGATGGCCGCCGAATGGTGGGATCCGAACGGCAAGTTCAAGCCGCTGCACATGCTCAACCCCTGCCGTCTGGATTATATCGCCACCCAGATCGCCGGCGAATTCGACCGCGACCTGACGGCGCCGCGCCCGTTCGAAGGGCTGCGCCTGCTGGATATCGGCTGCGGCGGCGGGCTTCTTTCGGAACCGATGGCGCGTCTTGGGGCAACGGTTGTCGGCGCCGATGCCGCGCCGCGCAACATCCCGGTGGCGCAGGTTCACGCGGAACAATCCGGGCTGAACATCGATTATCGCCACACCACAGCCGAGGACATGGCCGCCGCGGGCGAGCGATTTGATATCGTGCTGAATATGGAAGTTGTCGAACATGTCGCCGACCCGCTGGCCTATCTGACGGCCTGTCATGACCTTCTGAAACCCGGCGGCCTGATGATCTGTTCGACCATCAACCGGAATCCGAAAAGCTATGCGATGGCGATCTTCGGGGCCGAGGTCGTGATGCGCTGGCTGCCGCGTGGCACGCATGAATGGTCCAAGTTCATCACGCCTGACGAACTCTATGACCTGATTCGCCGGGCCGGGCTGGAGCCTGTCGACCGCAAGGGGATGGTCTTCAACCCGTTGTTGTGGCGCTGGTCGCTGTCGGATCGGGACTTGTCCGTGAACTATGTGACGACATCGGTCAAACGCGGTTGAGGCTGTCGATTTCGGCCAGCAACTGCTGATGACGCGCGATATAGTCCGTCCGCGCCTCGACGGGCGGGCGCAGCAGCACACGCTCGCGCCGGAATTCAGCGGCAGGGCGGGTAAAGAACCCGTCGGCCTCGACCTCGGTGAAGCCTGCGATCTGCGTGGCTTCGAGCCAGGCGCTGATGTTGTCCGCCCGCTTGATCAGGGCCTTGATCGGCGCTGGCAGCACAGCAGGCAGGCCAAAGCGCAGATGGATGGCCGCGGTCAGCCGCTGGTCCAAAGCGCCATATCCCGGGCCGACAGCCGCCTTCACCGGCGAGATCATGTCGCCGATAACATATTCGGGCGCATCGTGCAGCAGCGCGGCAAGCCGCCCGCGCGGCCCCAGCCCCGGTTCAAGCCGGTGAACCAGTCTTTCGACCAACAGCGAATGTTCGGCCACGGAATAGGGGTAATCGCCGGTAGTCTGGCCGTTCCACCGCGCGACGAAGGCAAGCCCGTGGGCGATGTCTTCGAGTTCGATATCCATCGGCGTCGGGTCCAGAAGATCGAGCCGACGCCCCGACAGCATCCGTTGCCATGCCCGAACCTGCTTCATCCCACCCCTCGCGCGTTACGGCGACTGTTGTCGTAACCGAGGACCACGCAGGGGTAAAGAAGCCCCTCAAGGGAACAGGGTGATCAGGCTGGCCACCGCCAGACAGGCAGCCGCAGAAACCCACATCGCGACGGCGAGCATCCGCACCAGAGGCAAGGGCTGGGGCGCGAGGTCATCGACCTCGGGCATAGGGTCAGGGGGACGTGTATCTTCGGGGTCGGGTGGAATCGGGACAAAGGCAGGCCTTGCCTTTTCGGCCCGGGGCACATCGGCCCGATATTCGGCGGCAAAGGGTGCGCGGCCTGCTTTGCGGTCGTTCAGCCCGGAAACCGACGCCATCAGCTGCCCGACGTCAATCGCGGTAACAGCACCTTCGGGCGTTGTTTCGACCGGTTTTCGCCGCGTCGAGGCATAGGTTTCCACCGACCGCAGCGCGCGATCGCGCAGATCGTCGGGTGGCCGGCGTGAACTGCGCAAGCTGGGAAACCGGCCCGTCAACGCGACACGCCGCACAGGGGGTACGGGGGGTGTCTTGGGATTGCGCAAGATCCCGACCCGTGCCTGACGGGTCGTTTGCAGCTGCTGGCGCCTTTCGGCGGCGGTCGGATCGCGAGCGTCGGACACAAGAGTTCCCCTGGGCGTGACTGGCAGCGCCCAGAGTGGCATCAAACCATGAACAAGAGCCTAAGATCAGGCGTTCGGCGTCGCGCCTTGCGGCTGCTGGCGCAGAAGTTGCTGACGATACATCGCCATGAAATCGATCATGTCGAGGTTCAACGCCGGGAAACCGCCGTCACGCGTCACATCGGCGATGATGCGTCGGGCAAAGGGGAACAGGATGCGCGGGCATTCGATCAGCAGGAACGGATGCATCTGGTCCTGCGGCAGACCCTCGATCAGGAAGATACCGCCGTATTCCAGTTCGGCCAGAAACAGGGTCGCGCCGGTCTCGCGGTTCTTGGATTCCACGCGATACTTGCTGATGACTTCGTAATGGCCCTCGGTCTCGCGCTTCTTGGCGTCGAGGCTGACCTGAACCTGAATGTCGGGCTGGCCCGCCGGCAACTTGCCATCGCCGCGCACGACCGCGTTCTCGAAGGACAGATCACGCACGAACTGTGCAAGAACCTGGAACTTGATCTGGGGCGCGGCGCCCGGCTGCGCGGCTGCGCCGTTGTCGTTCTCGGCCATCGGAGTCTCCATGAATTAGACGGTTGGGGCCTTCTAGCAGGCGAATCCCCCGGCCTCAATGCCTGCGCCAGCCGTCAATCTGACGGGGCTCGCCGGTTTGCGCACCGGGGCCATCATCGACGGTGAATTCCCCCTCGACGATATCCTCGCGGTCCCAGCGCTGCACCGTCGTCACGGTGGCCCGCGCGGCGATCCAGGCGAGCAACAGTTTCTGCACCAGCGGGACAAGCAGCACGAGGCCGATAGCGTCGGTAAGGAACCCCGGAAGGATCAACAGAAGCCCGCCGACAACCCGAAAAGCACCTTGCGCCATGAACATCGCCGGCGACACGCGCATACCGCCGCGCATCAGGCCTCTGGCGCGTTCGCTCTGCCCGCGCAACACCGACATGCCCAAAACCGCACTGAGGATCACCAGAAGAAGGGTCGCAAGCACGCCAATCTGTGATCCGATGGCGACCATCAGCGCAATTTCGATCAGCGGGAGGGCGACAAAAAACAGAAGGATCGGCAAGAAGTGATTTCCTTTTGGGTGTTGTGGTGGACTTGGGCGGGTGCGCACCCTACATAAGCACGAACCGTGTAAATCCAAGCACCAAGTGGTTTGAGGGAAAAATGGACTCCGCCGTGATTCAACTTCTCGTTCTGGCCGGGATTGCTGTGTTCCTGATCCTGCGGCTGCGCAACGTGCTGGGAACGCGCGAAGGGTTCGAGCGTCCCCTCGCAACCGAATTGCCGTCCCAGACCGCAACAAAGCAGCGTTTCGATGTCATCGAAGGGGGCCCTGATCGGGATATCACCGATCATGTTCCCGCTGGGTCGACCAGCGCCGAAGCCTTGGCCGAAATGAAGCGGATCGAACCCGACTTCAACGTCGGCGAGTTCCTTGGCGGTGCGCGCGGCGCCTATGAGATGATCCTTATGGGCTTTGAGCGCGGCGAGCTGGACGATCTGGTGCCGCTGCTGTCGCGCGATGTCTTCGACAGTTTCGACGAAGTCGTGCAGATCCGCGAACGCGAGGGGCTGACGGTCGAGGCGACGTTCATCGGCGTGCGCGAGGTTGAACTGATCAGCGCCAGCTTCGACAAGAACACCCGCAACGCCGAGATCACGGTGCGCTTTGTCGGCGAATTGACTTCGGTCATTCGCGACCGCGACGGCAAGATCGTCGAAGGCGATCCGAACCGGATCAAGCAAGAGCGCGACGCCTGGACCTTTGCCCGCACCATGGGGGCCGAGAATCCGAACTGGCGCCTTGTCGCCACCGGCGACTGACTGCCATGACGGGCCGCATCGCGAACCCGAGGGCCGCGCGATGCCCCGCCGCCTGAGCGACGAAGACCGCGAGGTCTGGCAGCGCGTCGCGCGCACTGCGCGGCGCCTGTCACCCGGGACAGCGCCCGCGGGCCTTGATCAGCCGACACCCCCGGTATCTTCAGCCAAGAACACGATGCCACGACCGGCCACGCCGATGCAGGTTGCTCCGCTTGCGCAGCGTGTCAGCCCGCCGGCGGGTCCGCGCACCCGGATCGACCTTGCGCCATCGGTTTCGGACCATCTCGCCAATCAACCCGTGCAGATGGACCGTAACCTGCACACGAAGATGATGCGCGGCAAACTGGACCCTGAGGCCCGGATCGACCTTCACGGCATGACCGTGGCACAAGCGCACCATGTGCTGATCGGCTTCATCATCCATGCGCACCAACGGGGCTTGCGTCTTGTGCTTGTGATCACCGGCAAGGGCAGGACGTCGGCGCCCGACCACGCCGCGCCCATGCCGGCGCGGGCCGGCGTCCTCAAACACGAAGTGCCGCAATGGCTCAGGGGCGGGGCTTTGGGGCAGATGGTTCTCGAGATCCGCGAATCTCACCGCAGCCATGGCGGGACCGGCGCCTATTATGTCTATCTTCGCAAGCGGCGTTAGCGTCGGCGGTTCTCGGTGATCGGTTGCAGCACGACCTGTGTCGTGTTCTGCAGCGTCAGGATCGTGGCCGGGATCAGCGACAGCTGACCCGAGGTCTCGCCGGACAGCGACAGGTCGACCGCGTTCATCTGAGCCAGCAGTTGCAACAAGGCGGGAGACGACCCAACGGTGAAATGCCCATCGCCGCTGCCGAAGGCGCTGACATCCACCAGCGTCACCCCCAGCCCGGCGACCTGTTCAGCGTCGGACAGGTTGCCCAACCGCGTCCGTTCGCCAGACAGCCGGGCCGAAAGGCTGAGGATCCGGTCGCGCTGCGAGGTGACGATGATGAAAGGCTGCGGCAATGTTCCGATCGCCTGCACCTGAACGCGGAACAGTTCGACATCGACATCGGGCGAAATCAGGATCACGCCGCCGATCGATGCGAGGGCCGGGTCATTCGATAGCGCCAACTGGCGCAGGGTTTCCATGGCCAGATGCGCACCCATGGAATGCGCAATCAGGATGATCCGGCGCGGGCCGGCCGCCTGCACCTGATGGATCATCGAAACCAACCCGTCGCGCGCGAACAAGGCGCTTTCGCGATCATGCGCATAAGCCAATGGCGCGCCCAACGACGGCCATGAGTAATGCAGAAGAACGCCGGGCAGGTTCAGATCGTGGCCCAACTGCGCCGCACGATACACCCCTTCGATGAAGTTCGTGTTGAACCCGTGAACGAAGATCACCGCCTCGCGGTCATTCGGCGCGTGATCCAGCAGGCGCGTGCGCAAGCCGTTGGTGAAGTCTCCCGCGGTCAGTGGCTGGGCTTCGGCCAACATGAAGTGACGCGCCGGATCCGCGTCCCTCCGGCTCAGCGGGCGCGGGATCTCGCCCAGTTCACGGTCACCGGGAATCGAGACCGTGAATCGCCCGAAAGTCACCTCCGCCGTGCGGTCCCAGCCCGGCACAGCTTGCTCGGGATCGGGCGCGCGTGTTGTGGCGACAAGGACATCGCGCAACTGCGTGCCGACAACCGGGCCCGACACGAACTCGACCTCGGTCCGGTCAGCGCAGGCGGCAACCGCCAACAACACCATACTGACCAACCAGACGCGCATTCCGCTTCTCCAATGTTCTGCCCGGCTGATACCACCCCCGCGCAAAAAACGTCAGGGGATTTGCAGGGGGCGCGACAAGAATTCACGTTTTCGTAATCCCGGGGATCGCGTACATCGACCGGATGACACCGATTCATCTCCCCGCCCAGACCGCCACCGCCGAGCTTCGCACGCTTTTCGACGCGACGCCCTTGCAACGCAACGAACATCTGTCGGCCCGTTTCGGGGCCGACATCTGGCTCAAGCGCGAAGACCTGAGCCCCGTGCGGTCTTACAAGATCCGCGGTGCATTCAACGCGATGCGCAAGGTGTTGGCCGATCAGCCCGACATGCAGGTCTTTGTCTGCGCCTCGGCGGGCAATCATGCGCAGGGTGTCGCCTATGCCTGCCGGCATTTCGCGCGCAAGGGCGTGATCTTCATGCCCGTTACGACCCCCCGGCAAAAGATCGAGAAAACGCGCGTCTTCGGGCAGGATGCGATCGAAATCCGCCTTGTGGGTGACTATTTCGACCAATCGCTGGCCGCGGCGCAGGACTATTGCGCACAGGTCGGGGCGCGCTTTCTGTCGCCCTTCGATGATGACTCGGTCATCGAGGGTCAAGCCAGCGTCGCCGTCGAGATCGTCGAGCAACTTGGCCGAGAGCCTGACATGGTCGTCCTGCCGGTCGGCGGCGGCGGCCTGTCATCAGGGGTGCGCAGCTATCTGGGCGCCGCGGTCGAATGCCGTCTGGTCGAGCCCCTCGGCGGTGCCAGCCTGACCGCCGCACTCAAGGCCGGCGAACCCGTGACGCTGCCCCGCGTCGACAGTTTCGTCGATGGCGCCGCAGTGGCGCGGATCGGCGCACGGCCGTTTGCCCGGCTGAATGACCTGAACCCCGCACATGTCCTTCTTGCGCCCGAAGACCGGATTTGCGTCACCATGCTCGAGATGTTGAATGTCGAAGGCATCGTCCTCGAACCTGCGGGCGCGCTTGCTGTCGATGTGCTGCCCGATCTTGCGGACCAGATCCGGGGCAAGACGGTCGTCTGCGTGACCTCGGGCGGGAACTTCGACTTTGAACGCCTGCCCGAAGTCAAGGAACGCGCGATGCGCTTCTCGGGGTTGAAGAAGTATTTCATCCTGCGCCTGCCTCAACGGCCCGGCGCACTGCGCGACTTTTTGGGCATGCTGGGGCCTGACGACGATATCGCGCGGTTCGAATACCTCAAGAAATCCGCCCGGAACTTTGGCACCGTGCTGATCGGGATCGAAACGACCAGCGCCGACAATTTCACCGCTCTGTTCGGGCGCATGGTCGATGGCGGGTTCGATTACCGCGACATCACCTTGGACGAGACGCTGGCGAATTTCCTTGTCTAGGCTGCGGCGCGGTTGATTCCATCGAGGAATTCCCCGCGCGAGGCAGAGAAACACGCGAGGACGGCGTCGACATCCACAGGGTCGCCGGCATTCGCGCGGCTTTCGCCTTGGCCGCACAGATCGGCAAGGCGGGCGAAACCAAGGTTCAACGACGCCCCTTTGAGGAAATGCATATCGGCCGCCAGCGACGACCTGTCGCCCGCGCGCAACCGGGCAACAACCTCGTCGACCTCGTCCAGAAACACTTCGACGATCTCGTCGAACCCGTCACCCATCTCGGACTTGAGTTCCTTGACCCGCTGCCAGTCGATCATCGTCATCCTCCTCGCCCCTCGCCCTATCAGGGTAGATCGCAACCTATAAGCGAAGCTTAACGTCGGCAAGGCGGCGGGGCCAAGATCGATCTTCATCGGTTCTTAAAACCCATGTCGCAGAACACGGGGATGACCAAGTATGAGGTTTCCCGTGTCCGCGCCTACCCTGTCCCATTCCCCTGACGGGGACTTCGCCTTTGGCGAAGCCTTGCGCAACGTTCTCGTGGTCGATGACTCGCGCGCGCAACGGCTTCTGGTTGCGGCCAGCCTGCGCAAATGGCGGCTGAACGTGTTGCAAGCGGCCTCGGGGGCCGAGGCGCTGCGAATCTGCGAATGCGAGGATATCGATCTGGTGCTGTCCGACTGGATGATGCCCGAAATGACCGGCATCGAATTCTGCCGCGCCTTGCGGGCGATTCCAAAGGATCGCTATGTCTATTTCATCCTGCTGACCTCGAAATCCGACAAGGCCGCGCTGGCCGAGGGGTTGGAAGTCGGGGCCGATGATTTTCTGGCGAAACCGGTCGACAACAGCGAACTGCGGGCAAGGATCACGGCGGGCGAACGTGTTCTGGCCATCGAACGCAAGCTGAGGGGTTCGAACGGTGCATTGCGCGATGCGCTGGCACAGTTGCGATCGCTGTATGACTCGCTCGATCGCGATCTGGTCGAGGCGCGCGCGCTACAGTTGTCGCTGATCCACGAAAGCGCCCGCCCCTACCCCGAGGGTGAGATCCATCTTTCGCTGCGACCATCAGGCCATGTGGGCGGTGACATGGTCGGGTTTTTCGATATCCGCCCCGGGGTGACGGGGCTGTATTCTTTCGATGTCTCGGGCCATGGGGTTGCTTCGGCCCTGTTGACCGCGCGGCTGTCGGGCCTTTTGTCGGGAACGGCACAGAACATCGCCATCACCCAAGGTGCCGACGGCCCACAGGGTCAGGATCCCGACCGGATCGCAGCGCTGATGAATACCCTCATGCTGACAGAGATCCGGACAGATCGCTATGTGACGCTGGCCTATGCGGAAATCGACCGGACCACGGGTTCAATGCGGATGGTGCAGGCGGGCCACCCGCACCCGGTCATTCTGCATCGCGACGGTCGGCTGACCGTGTTGGGCGACGGCGGCCTGCCCATCGGGCTGTTCGAAGGGGCCCAGTATCAGGCGTTCTCGGCACGGCTGGAGCCCGGCGACCGGCTGTTGTTGGTGTCGGACGGCGTCACCGAATGCCCCGATTCCACGGGCGAGGAACTGGGGTCCGAAGGCCTTGCCCGGCTGCTGGCCAAACTGTCACCGCTGCAAGGCGCCGCCTTGCTTGACGGGCTGATGTGGGAGCTGGCGCATTGGCACGGATCCGAGGAATTCCCCGACGATACCAGTTGCGCGCTGTTTTCGTTCAGCGGCTGAAACGTGCTGCCAGTTCGACATGCGCCGACCAACGGAACTGGTCGACAACCTCGACCCAGTCCAACGAAAACCCGGCGTCGACAAGACAGCGGGCATCACGAGCAAAGGTCACCGGGTTACACGAGACGAAGGCCACGACAGGCACCGTTGATCGGGCGATTTCGGTGGTTTGAGCCTCGGCCCCCGCTCGTGGCGGATCGATGACGACAGCATCGAAGCCCCGCAACTCGTCGGGCATCAGGGGCCGGCGGAACAGATCGCGCGCCTCGGTCGTGACGCGCTTGAGGCCGCTGGCCGCACGCCATCCCTTGTCGAGGGATGCCAGCATCTCGCGCGTTGCTTCGACAGCATGGACTTCCGCGGTTGCTGCCAGCGGAAGGGTGAAGGTTCCACATCCTGCGAACAGGTCGACAACCCGCCGCGCGGGGCCAACAGCGGCGCGCACGGCGGCCAGCAACGTGGCTTCGCCCTGCGGCGTCGCCTGCAAGAAGGCGCCGGGCGGGGGAGAAACCTGCGCAGACCCCATCGGCAAGGTTGGCGGTTGTTCCTGAAACACGACCTCGCCGTTCCACGCCAGACGGGCGAGGCGAAACTGCCCGGCAATCTGCGGCAGCCGCTGGCGCAAGGCGTCGTCCAGAGGCTTGCCCTGTGACACCGCAACCTCGACTCCCGGATCGAGCGCCGTCAGCGTCAGCTTCATCTCGGCCTTGCGCGACGCACCAGCAACCACCAGCGCCTCGAGCGCGGGCAGGCACGCCACCAAGCGCGGGTCGAGCAATTGGCACTCGGGCACCGGCACCACGGTATCCGAGGCGCGCGCATGAAACCCGACAAGCGCCCCTGATTTCAACCGACGGCCCGCCAGAACTGCCCGTCTGCGGGCCAGCGCCGGCGAGGTATGCATCGCGCGGATCGGTGCTTCGAGTCCCTGAGCACTCAGCGCATTGCGCACGACATCCTGCTTCCAGTTGGCGACGAAGGCGTCGGACGCATGCATGAGGGCGCAGCCGCCGCAGGTCTTGAAATGGCGACAGGGCGCGGACACCCGGTCGGACGACGGTGTCACGATCCGCGGTTGCGCGATTCGGCCGTCGAGGATATCGCCCTCGACCTCTTCACCCGGCAGGACCCGCGCAACAGTCACGCCGCCAGATACCCCTTCGGCGCGGATGTTCAGTCTTTCGATTTTCATGTGCGCCGCGCCACCGCCGGGGAAAAAGCATAGCCCTCGGGCGAGAGGATCGTCGCCTCGCGCAGGCCATGGGGTTTGTCGGAAGGCATCTCGACGACCAGGCCGCCGTGATCTTCGGCGCGGGCGCAAGCGGCATCAGGGTCGACACCCATGACGAACATTTGCACCCCGGCTCCGCGCGGCGGGCTCTCGGGCAACAGACCCAGAAGGGGATGCGCGCCATAGGTCCCGTCGGCATGCAATTGCATCATCGTGGTATCGTGCACGACGATGGCAAAATCGTTGCTCAGCCGATGCACCGACATTCCCAGGCACCCCCGCAGGAATTCAGCCATGGCCCGCACGTCGCGACACAAGAGGTTCAGCGCGACACCGCGCAACCCTTGGCCAAACGTCGCGCCGTCAATCGTCTCGAGATCCATCGAAGTCATCATCCACACCCAGAAAGCCGCCCGATTGCCGCGCCCAGAAACTGGCATATCGGCCACCCGAGGCCAAGAGCGCGTCATGCGTGCCTTCCTCGATGATGCGGCCCTTGTCCATGACGATGATGCGATCCATCCGCGCGATGGTAGACAGGCGGTGCGCGATGGCCAGAACGGTCTTGCCCGCCATGATCCGCGACAGGGCTGTCTGGATCAGCGCTTCGACCTCGGAATCCAGCGCGCTGGTCGCCTCGTCCAGCACAAGGATCGGCGCGTCTTTCAGAAACGCACGCGCCAGTGCAATACGCTGCCTCTGCCCCCCTGAGAGCCGGACGCCGCGCTCGCCCAGTTGCGCGTCATAGCCCGTGCGCCCTGTGTTGTCGCGCAGGCCCATGATGAAGTCGTGCGCCTCGGCGGCCTTGGCGGCGGCGATCAATTCGTCTTCGTTGGCATCGGGCCGACCATACAGGATATTCGCCCGCGCGGACCGGTTGAACATGGCGGTGTCCTG
This sequence comes from Paracoccaceae bacterium, assembly GCA_041397065.1. Taxonomy (GTDB): domain Bacteria; phylum Pseudomonadota; class Alphaproteobacteria; order Rhodobacterales; family Rhodobacteraceae; genus Pararhodobacter. Next base: position 130,799 of record JAWKXG010000001.1, read on the forward strand.
CGTCACCGTCCCGATTTGACGGCGCAGGCTTTCTTGCGTGATCCCGCGCACCGGATGCCCGTCGATCAGGACGGCACCCGCTTCGGTATCATAGAGCCGCAACAACAGCGCCACGAGGGTCGATTTCCCGGCGCCCGACGCACCTACGATGCCGATCTTCTCTCCGGGCGCGATGGTCAGCGAAATCCCGTCGACCCCGCCAGACCGTCGGCCATAGGCAAAGCTGACAGAGTCGAAACGGATCTCGCCCTTGACGTCAGGAAGCGCGCGCGCATCGGTCGCGTCGGTCAGGGCGTGGCGCGCGCTGAGGGTGCGCATCCCGTCTTCAACCTCGCCGACATTGGCGTAAATCGTCATGAGCGTGAAGCTGACCCACCCTGTCATTTGCGCCAGCCGGATCGACACGGTGCCAGCCGCGGCAATCTGCCCTGTGCTGGCCTCGCCACCTGTCCACAAGATTAGCGTTCCCCCGACCAGCAAGATCGGCAGCAACCCGGCCACCAACATCAGCGCAACGCGAAACGAGGCGGACACACGACCATAGGCCATGACCTTCTCGCGAAAGGTCTTCATGGCGTTCAGCGCGTTGCGGTCCTCGAACTCGGAATGGGCAAACAGTTTGACGGTGCGGATGTTGGTGATCGTGTCGACAACCTGCCCGCTGACCATGGCGCGCGCACCGGCGCGGGCGGCACTGCGGCTGCGAATATGCGGCATGAACAGCCGGATCAGAAACAGATAGCCGACGGACCACAGCAGCAAGATCGCCCCAAGCCGCCAGTCGATGCTGCCGACCAGAAGGATCGAACCGACCAGCGACGACAGCGCGAAGGCCACGGTGTTGATGCTTTCCGACACGACCTCGGTCAGGGCGCGGGCGGTCTGGATCTGCTTTTGCGCAATGCGCCCCGCGAAATCATTGTCGAAGAAACCGATGTCCTGCCCCAGCGTCCAGCGATTGAGGCGCGACAAGACCAGCGGATCGACATTGGGCGCGATGGTCAGAAAGTTCGCCGCCGAGCTGAGACCAAAGGTCACCGGACGGATAAGCACGAAAAACACGGCAAACGCCGTCAGTTTCATCCAGTTGTCGGCAAAAAAGCTGGCGGGGTCGGAATGCACTGCCGCGTCGATGACCCCGCCCATGATGATCGCGGCGGCAACCTCGGCAACACCCCCCGCCGCCGAAATGATGGTCGCGAACCAGATCCCCGGCCAAGCCCCGGACAGCGCCCAGCGCACGAAGGCCCCCAATGTGGTGGGAGGCGGGCCGTCTCCGGGCCGAAAGGGCTTGATCAGTGTCGAAAAGGCCAAGTGTCAATCCGTTCCCAAGGTTCCACGAGACTGGTGAGCCCAGAACCGCGCATACAATCCATCCCGCGCGAGAAGTTCGGCATGCGTGCCTTCCTCGGCGATGCGCCCCTCGTCGAGGACAACGATACGATCCATTCGCGCGATGGTCGAAAGCCGATGCGCGATGGCGATCACGGTCTTGCCTTCCATCATGCCGTAAAGGGTCTTCTGGATGGCTTGCTCGACCTCGGAGTCCAGCGCACTGGTTGCTTCGTCCAGCACAAGGATCGGTGCATCCTTCAGAATGACACGAGCGATGGCGATCCGCTGGCGCTGCCCGCCCGACAGCTTGACCCCGCGCTCGCCAACCATGGCGTCATATCCCTCGCGCCCTTCGGAATCGGCCAGCCGCAGGATGAAATCATGCGCCTCGGCCAGCTTCGCCGCCGCGATGACCGCGTCATCACTGGCCTCGGGGACGCCATAGCGGATGTTGTCGCGCACAGAGCGGTGCAGCAAGGCGGTTTCCTGCTGCACCATGCCGATCCGCGCACGCAGACTGGCCTGCGACACGCCCGAAATATCCTGCCCGTCGATCTCGACCGATCCGCCTTCCGGGTCATAGAAACGCAAAAGCAGCTTGAGCAGGGTCGATTTTCCTGCCCCGGACCGCCCGACGATCCCGACCTTTTCGCCCGCGCGGATCGTCAGCGAAACACCCTGCAACCCGCCCGTTGGGCGGCCATAGTGATGCGTCAGATTGCGCAACGCGATCTCGCCCCGGTGCAGTTCCAGACGGCCTGCGTCTGGCGCGTCAACCAGCGCCAGCGGCTGCGCGATCGTCTCCATCCCTTCGGCGATGACCCCGAGGTTCTGGAAAAACGACGACACTGCCCACATGATCCAGTGCGTCATCGAATTCAGGCGCAGCACCAGAGCCGCGGCGGCGGCGATCAGCCCGACAGTCGCCGATCCTTGCGACCAGAGCCAGATGGACCAACCGACGACGGCGACAATCAGGAACCCGTTCAGCGTCACGAGACACAGATTCATGATGGTATAGAGCCGCATTTCCACCATGAACGTCTGCCGTGCGTGCTCGATGGCCTCTCGGGCATAGGCGGACTCGCGTTCGAAGGGCGCGAACAGCTTGACCGACTGGATGTTTGTATAGGCATCCACCACGCGCCCGTTGAACTGGCTTCGCGCGTCCGATGCTGCCTTTGACGCGGGGCCCACGCGCCGGATCGTCCACCGGATCAGCGCGGCATAAAGGACAAACCAGACGATCATCGGCAACACCAGCCGGAAATCGGCACCCCACAGCAACAACGCGCCGCCGACGATATACGCCAAGGCAAAGCCCAGCGCGTCGAATACCTGGAATGTGGCCTCGCCCGCGGCGGGGGGTGTTTGCATGATGCGGTTGGCAATGCGGCCCGCAAAATCATTCTCGAACCAGCCAATCGACTGGCGCAGAACGTGACGATGCCCGCGCCAGCGGAACAACGTCCCGATATTCGGCAGGATCGTGTTGTGCAGCAAGGCGACGTCAATCCCGTTGATCAGCGGTCGCACCACCAGAAGGAACAACAGGACGGCCAGCATCTCGGGCCCGTGGTCATCCCAGAAGCGCGCGGGCTCGGAATCCCCCAGCAGATCGACGAGGCGGCCCATATACCAAAGCAGCACGATCTCGGCGGCGGCCGCCAGCAGCGAGAACACCCCCGTTACCCAGAAGACCGCCCGGAACGGACGCAGATATTCGCGCATGAACGGCAACATCCGGCGCGGCGGGGCGTCAGTTTCGCGATAAGCGACATACGGGTCGACAAGATTTTCGAAGAAGCGAAACACGCGCGCGATCCTTAACTCGTTCGGTAATCTAGGCCGCGCGGACGGGTTAGGCCAGCCCCAGATACTGCACAAGTTCCGCGCGGTCGGGCGCGAAGTCTTGCGCGATCCAGTATTCCTCGGCCTTGGCGAGCGCGGCGCCCAATGCAGGCCCCGACAAAGGGGGCATAAGGTCGGCCGCCTTCAGCGGGAAGCGCGCCTGCGCACCGCGAGAAGCCTCGGATTGCCAGTCGGCGGGTGGAGCGCTCTCCAAAACAGCGGCGCGCCCCAGAACCATGTCCCCCGCAAGATCCGCACCAAACCGATACCCAAGGGCGGATGGCGCCGCAGGCGACGAAAAAGCGTCTCTGACAAGGCGGAAATCGTGCAGTTCTGCCCGCGTCAGCCTGAGGTCGGCGCTGTCGGCGATCACTGCCAAACGGCAAATCCAGGAACGCCTTGTAAGACCTTCGAAATGCACAAGAATTGGCAGTGCACGCGCATCTGCACCGGGCAGGATTGCCTGCAACACACCAGAAAGCGCCATCGCCGCCACGGATGGCGCCGGATCACGCGCGGAGAGAAGCTTGCGCATCTCGGCCCCGATACGCTCGCGCGATAAGGTCTCTAGATATGCGGCATTCATGGCACAGGCGGCTAGCGCGTCAGCATCGAGCCCCTGTTCAGGGTCACCATACTGCGCGTGAAAACGGAAAAATCGCAGGATTCGCAGATAATCCTCGGCAATCCGGGCCTGCGGATCTCCGACAAAGCGCAGCCTGCGGTCGATTGCGTCCTGCACCCCGCCCAGCGGATCAAGAACCGTTCCGTCGGCCCGCGCATAGAGGGCGTTCATGGTGAAATCGCGCCGTGCAGCATCCTGCGCCAGATCGGCACTGAAGGCGACCTGAGCATGACGCCCATCGGTGTGCAGATCGCGGCGGAATGATGTGACCTCGAACCCCTCGCCGCCGGAAACCACTGTCACCGTGCCATGCTCGATCCCGGTTGCGACAGCGCGCAAACCAGCCTTTTGTGCAAGATCAGAGACTGTTTCAGGCAAGGCATCGGTTGCGATGTCGACATCTGCGACCGGCTCGCCGATCAAGGCATTGCGCACGCAGCCGCCAACCACCAGCGCGGTAAAGCCGGCCGAGTCCAGCATCGAAAGAACGGATTGCGTGCGCGGGTTCGACAGCCAGTCGCCCGAGACCTTCATGACAGGCGCGCCGCCAACGCCATCAGCATCCGCGCCGTTGCCCCCCAGATATAATAGGGGCCCCAAGGAACGGTGTAGTAACTGCGCCACTGCCCCAGCCAACGCCGTCGCTGGATGCTGTAATGCGCCCGATCCAGCAAGTGAGACAGCGGAACAAAGAACGCCTCTTCGACTTCACCGGCCTCGACCACAGGGGTGAAATCGTCTCTGACAATGCCGATAACTGGTGTCACCGAAAAGCCGGTGACCGTTTCATGCGCGGCGAAGCTGCCCAGAACCTGCACCATCGACGGGTCAAGCCCCGCTTCTTCCTGTGCCTCGCGCAGCGCGGCGGCCACGGCATCGGCGTCGGTGGCGTCGATCTTGCCGCCGGGAAAGGCGATCTGGCCGGGATGATGCTTGAGGCCCGAGGCACGCTTGGTGAGCAGGACGCACCAACCTTCGGGCCGGGCGCAAACGGCAATCAGCACGGCAGCAGGGCGCAGCGCGCGCCCCGCCGGTCGAAATGCGGGATTGAGGTCGAAATCGCTCGATTCGGGCCCCGGGCCGGACAGGGCCGCCAGAAGCCGATCGCTCAACTCACTTGGAGACATCCTTGGCCTCGAAGCCCACGGTTTGCGGATCCAGCACATAATGCGCCCCGCAGAACTGGCAATCGGCGGTCACCGTGCCTTGGGGGGTGGTCATGTGCGCGATGTCGCGTGCCGAATAGATCGACAGCGATTGACGAACCTTGTCCTCGGAACAGGTGCATCCGAATTGCAGGGCCTGCGCCTCGAACACACGGGGGCCCTCCTCGTGAAAGAGGCGCAACAGCAAGTCTGTCGGCTGCACGGACGGGCCGATCAGTTCCATCTGTTCGACGGTATCGAGCAGGATGTTGGCGCGTCCCCAGTTCTCGGCATCGTCGCCATGAACCAGATCAGCCGCCGCCAGCAAGCCGCCTTCGCCGGTCGCATCGCCTTTCGCATGCGGCGACGCTTTGGGCATGTGCTGCAACATCACACCACCTGCGCGCCAACGCTCGGGTTGGCCTGCAAGAATGGAGCGCCCGAAAGCCGTCGAGAATCGGGTTGGCAATTGCTCGGACTGCGCGAAATACGCCTCGGCACAGGACGAAAGCGAACCGCCGGCAATCGGCGTGATCCCTTGATAGGGCTGCATATCATCACCCTGATGGATCAGCACCGCGAGATAACCCTTGCCGATCTGGCTGAAAGCATTCGCATTCAGGTCCAGCCGGTCGGCGTCATAGCTGGCATACGCGCGAATCCGCGCCGGGCCACCATCGGCGCCGGGCGCATAATAATCGGTCGCGATCAGCCGGGCCGGGCCATCACCGCGCACCTGCAACGACAGCTTCCACCGCAGCTTGATCGCCTGACCGATCATCGCCGTCAGAAGAACGGCCTCGGCGACCAGCGCCTCGATCGGGGCAGGATAATTGTGTTGCGACAGCACGGTGTCCAGCACGCCATCGACGCGCGCGACACGCCCGCGAATGTCGCAGTTGTCCAGTTGGAAGGGCAGGACGGTATCGTCCCAGGCGATTTGCGCACCGAGGTTCATGGGAAACCTTTATCTCTTGGGCTTGGCTTCAGGCTCGTCATATAGGAAGGCAGCCGCTGCATCCAAGGGCAAAACCGATTCGCCCCCCAAACGAAGGGTTTCGAATGATTCCGCGATATGGTTCGCCACGCGAGGCCGGGCGCCGGTATACACGGCGCGCGGGGGCCTATGGCGTGCTGCTGCGCGATGGCAAGGTTCTGGTCACGCATCAGGCCAGCCCGGTGCCCGAGTTCCAGCTTCCAGGCGGCGGAATCGACCCCGGGGAAACCGCACTGCGCGCGCTGCATCGCGAAACCTTCGAGGAAACCGGCTGGCGGATCGGGCAAGCGCATCGCCTTGGGGCATTTCGGCGCTTTACCTACATGCCTGAATACGACCTGTGGGCAGAGAAACTGTGCCATGTGTTCCTTGCCCGTCCGATCCGCCGCGTTGGGGCCCCAAGCGAACCCGGACACGAGGCCCACTGGCTGGATCCGCGCGAGGCTGCTACTCTCCTTGGGAACCCCGGCGACGCCGCCTTCTTGCGTGGAGTGCTCTCTTGGCTCTTGTGATGACTCGCCGTCTGGCTTTGCTGATGCTGGCCGCTGCCTGTACCCGGGCGCCGCGGTTCCTGTCGTATGACGGGCCCGAAGTGACCGAGATCCGCGTCTATAAAGCCGAGCGCCGGATGGAGCTGTGGCACGAGGACGTCATGCTGCGCGAATACGAGATTGCGCTGGGCTTCGCCCCCGAAGGCCACAAGGAACGCGAATACGACGGTCGCACCCCGGAAGGGCAGTACATCATCGACAGGCGCAACCCGAACAGTGCTTACCACCTGTCGCTGGGAATCTCTTATCCGGACGAGAACGACCGCGCACATGCCGCCGAACTGGGTGTCGATCCGGGTGGCGATATCTTCATCCACGGCCGCGGCCCTGATGGACGCTGGGCGCGCGGTGACTGGACGGTCGGTTGCATCGCAGTGGATGACGACGAAATCGAAGAGATCTATTCGATGGTGAACACCGGAACGGCGATCACCATCTATCCATAGACGATCAGCTCGCCGGGCGGGGCGGCAAGGTGTCGAACCGGTTCGGCCGCGTATCGGCAGCGGGGGCCGCGCCGGGAACCATCTGGGTCGCTCCGTTGGCCGGTGCACCGGTTGTCAGCACCCACCACAGCTTGCCATTTGCTTCTTGATACCAAGCGAACCCGATCTCGCGGGCGCGCGGATCAAGGATGATCGAGCGCGTATCGCGCTGTTCCAGCCAAGCGGTCAGGGTCTCGATCTCGGTCTCGTAGGTTTCCGACAACGTCTCGCCGAGGAACAGGCCGGTATACCCGACGCGCTGCAACCGGTCGATCGGCGAGGATCCGTCCGAGCCAAAGTGCCACGGACGCCCTTGGATCGACATGTCGCGGGCATGCGTCGCGGCGGCCGAGGTCAGCTGCACGTTGAATTCGACGGGTGCGAGGCGGCTTTGGGCGCGGACAGTGTTGATCGCATCACGGACACGGGCCTGAATGCGGGGCACTTCGCGTTCGCTGATGCTGTAGATCACGGGGATCGGCCTTCCATCGGGGCCCATGCGCATTGGCGTTCCCGGCGCGGTGCAGGCGGCCAGTGCGGCGAGGGCGATCAATGAAAGGTGATAAGGGCTGGGCATGGTCATCGCATCCAAGGGGTCAGGAATGGCCATAGCCAATGTTTCCACAAAGTTCAAATGCAACTCGGCGTGATCACGCCGCGTTGCGTTGCGATCATGGCAATTTTGCCGTATAGCTTAACAATCCCCTCAATCGAGACAGGTCTCATGTCGAACGAACCGATTCATCGTATTTCGCGGCGCGGCTTTCTGGCTGCCAGTGCTGCCGTGGGCAGCACTCTGGCGGCCCCTGCCGTTCTGGCCCAGGCGGCCCGCCCCGCCGATCCTTCCATGGCAAACTCGACCGAGCTGGAATCGGCGGTAGAGACAGCACGCCGCAATATTTCCAGCTTCCGCACGCTGAACTGGCAAGACTATTTCAGCAACCTCAACCGCGGGGCCATCCTTGCGGATACGGACAGCCGCTGTGTCCACTTCTGGTCAGCCGATGGCGGGACGTATCGACTCTATCCTTCGTCAGTGCCCATGAGTGACGAACTCACGCGGCGCGGCCGGACCGAGGTTGTGCGCATGATCGAAGGCCCCGAATGGCGTCCGACGCCGTCGATGCGCCAGCGCAACCCCGAGTGGCCCGAATATGTCGGCCCGGGCCCGGACAACCCGTTGGGAACGCACGCTCTCTATCTGTCGTGGGAATATTACCGGATCCACGGAACGCACGACACGCGCAAGATCGGGCGCCGTTCGTCGAACGGCTGCATCGGCCTTTACAACGAGCATATCGCCGAGCTTTACAGCTTCGCCCGCGTCGGGACACAGGTGTTGCTAATTTGACGACATCGGGGCACCGCGCGAAAAAAGCCTCAATTCACCCGTTGCAATTCGCCCCGCAAACTGCTTTTGAGGTGATTACGAGGTATCGTCTTGGGTGCTTGCCGTCGTCCTCAATAAACACGACTGTGGGCAAATACTGGAGGTTTTGACATGAAGAAACTCGCTCTCGCTGCTGCGTTCGCCTTCGTTGGCACCGCTGCTCTGGCTTCGGGCTACTCGGAGCCGGTCGTCGAGCCGGAAGTGGTTGTGGCTCACTCGTCGTCGTCGATCGGCGGCGTCGTTGTTCCGCTGCTGCTCCTGCTGCTGGTTGCCGCTGTCGCTTCGTAAGAAGCACACCGACAATTCGGAATACCAAAGGGGTCGGTTCATCCGACCCCTTTCGGTTTTCGGGGCCCGTGTTCGCGGGCCCCTTTCCTTTTGACGGGGCTGACAAGCGGCCAAGCCTCAGCCCAGCCAGCCTTTCAGGTTGTCGGTAATGATCACGGCCAGCGCATCCATATGGGCCGAATCGTCGTTGAGACACGGGATATAGGTGAAGCTCTCGCCACCAGCGTGTTCAAAAGCCTCGCAGATTTCGCCCTGAATCTCTTCAAGGGTCTCGATACAATCCGATGAGAACGCGGGCGCGATCACCGCAATGCGCTTGATCCCCTGTTTGGCGAGATCGGCGACATGTTCGACCGTATACGGGCGCAGCCATTCCTCGCGGCCGAAAACCGACTGGAACGACGTGTGGATCGTCCCCTCGGCCCAACCCAGCCTTTCGCGCAGCAAGCGCGTCGTCTTCTGGCACGCGCAGTGATAGGGATCACCCTCGCGCAGATAGCGCTGGGGCATCCCGTGATAGGACGCCACCAGCAGATCGGGCCGAACCTCGGCGGCGGCATACGCCCGCTCTACCGACTGCGCCAGCGCGTCGATATAGGCCGGATGCTCGAAATAGGCGGGCACGGTGCGGGCGGCAGGCTGCCATTTCTCTTTCATCAGCGCCCGGAAGAACTGGTCATTGGCCGTCGCCGTCGTGGCGCCCGCGTATTGCGGATAAAGCGGAAAGAACAGGATCTTCTCGCACCCGGCATCGACCATCTTCCGAACGAGGGATTCGGTCGACGGATTGCCATAGCGCATGCAGAACTCGACCATTACCGAATCGCCGAACTGCGCCTGCATCCGCTGTGCCAGCGCCGCGGTCTGGGCCTTGGTGATTGTCATGAGCGGACTTTCGCCCAGATCGTGATTCCAGATCTGTCGATAATTGGCCCCCGACGTGAAGGGCCGCTTGCTGAGAATGATCAGCTGCAACAGCGGCTGCCATTTCCAATTGGGAATATCGATGACCCGCTTGTCCGACAGGAATTCGTTCAGATAGCGCCGCATTGACCAGTAATCATGGTTGTCCGGCGTCCCGAGATTGGCGATCAGAACACCCACTTTGGCCGGGGCGACGGGCGGATGATCCGCCGGGGCATGGGCCAGTCGCCCGTGTCCGGGGGTATCCTTGTGAACGGGGCAGCGATTTGGCGTGGCGTCGGTCATGGTGTCCCTTTGTCTTTTCGGGGCTTTACGGCAAGGCCGTCGGGCCGGATCAATCTTTGTCCGGCAAGCGAGTTTCACAGGTGCCCAGCGCCTCGGCCAGCCGGGTGGCGGCGCTGCCCGGTCTCAGCGGTTTGGGCTGCGTTTCGGAGGGCGCCCAGCCGGTCAGGACAAGCGTCTCGACCGTGGCTGGCAACCGGCCCTCGGCATCGGCGAAGGCCTCGTGATAGGCCTGAGCGGCCCGCGCGACGACAGCACGGCCCAGCGGGGCGCGGTGGCGCGCGGCCATGGCGTTGCTTTCGCCCATGGCGCGCAGGTCACGCACCAGATGCAGCAGGTCGCGATACAGGATCTGACGCGCCCAGCGATCGGCGACCGGCAGCGCAAGGCCTGCCCGCTGCAACAGCGCGCCCAGATCGCGAATCTCGCCCATCGGCAACACACGCGGCGACAGGCCCCCGGTAACGTCGGCCTCGGCCGTGGCCAGCGCGCTGCGCAGCTCGTGCAGCGTCTGCCCCCCGAACAGGACGCCGATGAACAGCCCGTCGGGACGCAGCGCGCGACGGCACTGGATGATCTGCCCCAAAGGATCATCCGCCCAGTGCAGGGCCAGCGCATGAATGACAAGATCGTGCTCGGCGACCCCAAGGTCCAGGACCGGCCCGTCGGGCACGATCCGCGCCGCAGGAAAAGCCGCAGCCCAAACCGACGAAAATGGCGTCACGATCGCCGGAGACGTAAACGATCTTTTAATATCCGCGAGTCTCTCCTGAACCTCGTCTCGGGCATCCTCGTGCAGGAACAGCGCGGGCGATCGCATCGCGCGACGCCGAAACCGCTCGAGGGCGGCGCGATCCGTCAGAATGGGGGGGGCAGAAGGGCTCATGGGCGTCTTGTCCGGCGCGAAACCATCCGAAGTCAAGGGTGCTTGGGCCGCCCTTGTCGATCTGGTCTATCCGCCGCAGTGTCTGGCCTGTCGTGAACCGGTCAGCGAAGCGGGGGCCCTCTGCGGCGCATGCTGGGCCGATACGCCCTTCATCACCGGGTTGGCCTGCGACGGATGCGGTGCGCCCTTGCCGGGCACTGACGCGGGTCCTGTATTGTGCGACGACTGCCTGACCATCGCGCGCCCTTGGTCGACCGGGCGCGCAGTCTTTGCCTATCACGCGACGGGGCGGCGGCTTGTCCTCGCGTTGAAGCACGGCGACCGCCACGATATCGCGGACCCTGCAGCACGTTGGATGCTGCGGGCAGGTCCGGCGATCACGGCCGATACGCTTCTGGCACCGGTTCCGCTGCACCGCTGGCGGCTTTTCCGGCGGCGGTACAACCAGTCTGCCCTGCTCACGGCGGCCATGGCCCGCCAGAGCGGCGCGATCCACGCACCTATGCTGTTGCAGCGCATTCGTCGCACGCCGACACAGGATGGTCTCGGCCGTTCGGCCCGGTTCGAGAATGTCGCAGGCTCGATCACGGTGCATCCACGTCATCGCCCCATGCTGATGGGGCGCCATGTCGTGCTGGTCGATGACGTGATGACCACCGGTGCCACACTTGCGGCGGCGGCAGATGCTTGCCTGTCTGGCGGGGCCGCACGCGTGGATGTCGTGGTTCTCGCAAGGGTGACGCACGATCTTTGACGGAAATGCTTCACAAGGTATCCGCCAGTCACTACATCCTTTTCACAAGCGAAAAAGGAGGGCGAGATGCCCGTGATCGAAATCTATACGTCGCCTTTCTGTGGATACTGCCACGCGGCCAAGCGGCTTTTGTCGCAAAAGGGTGTCGCGTTCACCGAAATCGACGTGATCGCCAACCCGGACCGAAAGCCCGAGATGATCCAGCGCGCCCAAGGCGGGCGGACCGTGCCGCAGATCTTTATCGGGGGGCAGCACATTGGCGGCTGCGACGACATGTATGCCCTCGATCGCCGCGGCGGGCTTGATCCGCTGTTGGCAAAGGCCTGAGCGGTGCGCGCGGGGCTCTTGCAGCTTTCGGTCGGCGATCTGCCGGCGCAAAACGTCGATCTGGTGCGGGAAGCCCTGCGCCATGCCGTCGCGCAGGGTGCTGACTTCGTTCTGACACCGGAATGCACGAACTGTATCTCGGCGGACCGCAAGCATCAGCACGCGGTCCTGACAGACGAGGGCAGTGATCCGGTGCTGGCCATGCTGCGCGACGAGGCGGCGCGGGCGGGCATCTGGGTGTTGGCAGGGTCCCTGATCGTGAAAACGGACGATCCGGATGGGCGTTTTGCCAACCGTTCGGTGCTGATCGGCCCGGACGGCGGGATTACCGCGCGCTATGACAAGATCCATCTGTTCGACGTGCAGGTAACACCGACCGAAACCTATCGTGAATCGGCCGCAATCCGGCCCGGTGCGCAAGCGGTCGTCGCGCAAACCCCATTCGCAACGTTGGGCCTGTCGATCTGCTATGACGTCCGCTTTGCCTATCTCTATCGCGATCTCGCAAAGTCGGGCGCCCAGATACTGACCGTTCCAGCGGCGTTCAGCCCGGTGACCGGGGCCGCGCATTGGGAAACCCTGCTGCGGGCCCGGGCGATTGAAACCGGCTGCTTTGTCTTGGCCCCGGCGCAGTGCGGGCAGCATCCCAACACGACCGGCCGCCCCCGCGCGACCCATGGGCATTCGCTTGTCGTTGCACCTTGGGGCGAGGTTGTCGCCGATGGCGGCACCGAACCGGGGGTGATCATGGTCGACCTCGACCTCGCCGACGTCGCCAAGGCGCGACAGCGGGTTCCCGCGCTGGATCACGACCGCCCCTATGCCAAACCGGGTGCGCCCGCGTGAAACAGGTTGACGATCTTGCCGTGGCCCTGTTCGCGGAATTGTTCATGGCCGATCAACTGGCCCGCGCCCGGCTGACCAAAGTGTTGCCCAAGGGGATGGAGCTGTCGCATTTCAGTGTCCTGAACCATCTGGCCCGCACCCAGGACGAACGGACCCCCGCGCAACTGGCCAAGGCGTTCCACGTTACCCGCGGGGCCATGACCAACACATTGGCCAAGCTGGAGGTCGCCGGCCACATCCACATTCGTCCCGATTGGGACGATGCGCGTCGCAAGTTCGTGACGATCAGCCCGGCGGGACGGCAAGCCCGTGACGCAGCCCTGCATGCCATCTCGCCCATCATTGCCGGGCTGGCGCGAAAGATCGGCATCGACAAGGTGCGCGCCGCACTGCCGGTGCTGCGGGAACTGCGATCGGAACTTGAGATCGGCGATTAACGCGGGCTGCGCTTGGCCAGAATGCGCTGCAAGGTGCGCCGATGCATCGACAGCCTGCGCGCGGTTTCGCTGACGTTGCGGTCGCACTGCTCGTAGACCCGCTGGATATGTTCCCAGCGCACGCGGTCGGCGGACATCGGGTTTTCGGGCGGTTCGGGCAGCACGGCCCCTTCGCGCTGCAACAGAGCGTTCACGATTTCGTCGGCATCGGCGGGTTTCGACAGATAGTCGGTCGCGCCGATCTTCACGGCAGCGACCGCCGTCGCGATGGCGCCATAACCCGTCAGAACCACAATCCGTGAATCAGGACGGCGCGCGCGCAGGGTTTCGACAACGTCCAGCCCGTTCCCATCCTCGAGTCGCAGATCAATCACCGCATAAGCCGGGGGTCGGGCGCCTGCCGCAGCCTTGCCGACAGCAACTGAAGACGCGGTTTCGACAACGAAGCCCCGCTTTTCCATCGCGCGCGCAAGGCGCTTGAGGAATACCTCGTCGTCATCGACGAGAAGGAGCGAGCGATCAGCCCCCAGATCAAGCAGAACTTCTTCGGTCATGTGCCAACCCTCGTTCGGATGAACGAGACTTAGGCACCCCTGCGCCCAAGGTCAAATCCTTGGTGACCCGTTATATGCAAAAAAACGCATTTCATCCACGGTTTTCCATGAAACACTGCGTCCGACGCGCAACGTCCTCGGCAGGGGTGTCATGGCGAAACACCTCGACCGTGCCTTCACCCGGGAAAACCAGATAGCTGAAGGTCGAATGATCGATGAGATAATACTCATCCCCCGTGTTCTGAGCCGAGAAGAACGTGCGATAGGCACGCGACGCGGCCTGCACCTGCTCCTCGGTCCCCGTCAGCCCGATCATCCGCGGATGAAAGATGCTGGCGAATTCACCGACAACCTCGGGCGTGTCGCGGCGCGGGTCGATCGAGATGAACACCGGCTGAACGATATGCCCGCCGGATTCCAGAATCTCGGTCGCCAGCGCGTTGCGTGCGTTGTCCAACGGGCAGACGTCGGGGCAGAACGTATAGCCGAAATAGACGATGGACGGCAGGGTGATGACGTCTGTGTCCGTCACTGTCTGGCCTTGCGCATTCACCAGCTCGAAAGCGCCGCCGATGCTTTCCAACCCGCCCTGCATCACCGTTTCGCGGCATTGGGCATATTGGTCGCTCCCACCGCTGGGCCCGAAGGCCAGCCAGGCAAGACCGCCCAGGACAGCGGCGATGAAGCCGGCAGCGCCGATGGAATAGGTGCGCATTGACATGGTCTTCTCCGCGTTTGACTGTGTCGCGGTGATGCACGAGTGGGCCATTCGAGACAAGCCCCAAGCCAGGCAACGCGACAACAGGCCGCTGAATGACCGAACGCACTCTCGATTTTCCGGACCCGGACGCCCAAGGCCACTGGATCAGGCTGGTTACCTTGACCCGCACCCGCTGGCTGGCAATCGCGGGGCAGCTGGCGGCGATTCTGGTCGCGTCGGGCTATCTGGGCTTGCAGATCCCACTGGGCACCTGCCTTGCCGTGGTCGGTGTCTCGGCGATCTCGAACATCCTCAGCTGGTATCTGTTTGCCCGGTCCAAGCGGCTGTCCGAGATCGAATTCCTGCTGACGCTCGTGTTTGACATGGTTCAACTGACGTTGCTTCTGTTCCTGACCGGCGGACTGACTAACCCTTTCGCGCTGCTGCTTCTGGCCCCTGTCACCATCGCCGCGACGGCGCTGGGACTGCGCAGCATCGTGATCGTCGGCATCGGGGCGCTGATCCTTGTGTCCTTGCTGGCGATGAATTTCGTGCCGTTGGTCATGGCCGATGGCACGACCCTGATGCTGCCGGATCTGTATCGGTTCGGCCTGTGGCTGGCGATGGTGATCGGCGTGATGTTCATTGCTGCCTATTCACGGTCTGTCGCGCGCGAGAAACTGGGGCTGGCCGAGGCCCTGCACGCAACCCGGCTGGCGCTGGCGCGCGAACAGAAATTGACCGATATCGGGGGCGTGGTTGCCGCCGCCGCGCATGAACTGGGCACACCACTGGCAACGATCAAGCTGGTGTCCTCGGAACTGCTGGCACAGGTAGAACCGGGCTCCGAGCAGGCCGAGGATATGGCGCTGATCCGCGATCAGGCCGATCGCTGCCGCGAAATCCTGCATTCGATGGGCAATGTCGGCAAAGATGACAAACTGGTGCGGTCAGCACCGCTGCGGTCGGTTCTCGACGAGGCCGCCGCGCCACATTCCCAGCGCGGCATTATCGTCAGCGTCGACTTGCGCAGCACCTCGCGGATGCCAGAATTCAGGCGGCGCCCCGAGGTGATCCACGGGCTGCGCAACCTGATTCAGAACGCGGTCGATTTCGCCCAGCACGAGATCTGGATCGAGGCAGAATGGACAGAGTCCACCGTCACTGTCCGCGTGGTTGACGACGGCCCCGGCTTTCCGCCATCGCTTCTGGCACGGATCGGCGAGCCCTATCTGCGCGACCGCACCAACAGCCGTCCTGAATACAAGGGGATGGGACTGGGTGTTTTCATCGCCAAGACCTTGCTGGAGCGAACCGGGGCGACGGTCAGGTTCGCCAACAGTGTCACCACGGAACCCACCCCGCGTCGCGGTGCCCGCGCCGAAGTAACATGGGACCGCAAGGCCATCGAGGGCGACACCCGCGGCGCGCTGGGGGTCAACGAAGGGCTCGCGCCGTCTTAACCCGGCCTTAACCTGTATTGCGGAATCCTGACCGGACCAACCCGGATCAATCAGGGACACGCCATGCTGTCGTCGTTCGCTTTGCCACTCACGATGGTGCTCACGTCTGCGCTGACGGTTGTGGGGGTGCTGCTGATGACGGGCGCCCTGCCCTCGCGGCGCGCGCCCGATGGGCCTGCCAGAAATGTCAGCGCGGAACGGGCCAGTTTCTTTTTCCGCGATGGCGACCTCGTCGATCTGAATGCGACCGGTTCGCAGTTGATGGACTCGTTGCTGCTGGCCCACCCGATGGGAACCCCTTGGTCGCTGATCTCGCGGTTTCTGGCGCGGGATTTTCCGGCGCTGGTTCCCGACCTTCTCGCTGCGGGCCAGCCCCTGTCGCAGGTCATCGAATCATCGGTCACACCCGGCATGGAGCTGCGGATAGACCGGCTGGACGGGGGCGTGCGGTTGTCGATCCTCGACTCGCGCGATGACCCTGAGAACATCACGGTCGACCGCTTGAGCTTTCGCGCCATGAATGACGAGATCGCCATCCTGCAGGCAACCTGCGAACAGGCTCCGATCCTCATCTGGCGCGAAGAAGGCGATGGTTTGGTGACTTGGGCCAACGGTCCCTATATTCGCGCCGCGTCACAAGTCTCGGTCGCAGACGCGATGTCATGGCCGCTGCCTGCGCTGTTCCCACCGATGGCCGATGGCAAGACGCGGCGCGCATCGCTGCGCCTTGCCGACGATACGCAGGGCTGGTTCGACATTCACGCCATGCCAGACAGCGACACGACGCTGGTCTATGCCTTGCCGGCCGATCAGGCTCATCAGGCTGAAACCTTGCGCCGCGATTTCATCCAGACCCTGTCAAAGACCTTCGCGACCCTTCCGACGGGGCTTGCCGTCTTTGATCGCTCACGGCGCTTGCAAATGTTCAACCCGGCGCTGGTCGATCTGACCCGGCTTGAGCCCGAGTTCCTTGTTTCAAAACCTGGTCTGGAAGGGTTCCTGAACCGGATGCGCGAGAAACGCGTCCTGCCAGAGCCACGCGATTTCCACATCTGGTCGCGGCGTCTGCTGGAAATCGAGTCGTCGCAGAAACATCGCGAATTCGAAGAAACGTGGTCTTTGCCCTCGGGCCAAACCTATCGTGTGACAACCAGCCCGCACCCTGACGGGGCGCTGGCCTTCATGATCGAGGATATCACACCAGAAACACACCTGACGCGGGGATTTCGACAGCAGATGGAATGCTCGCAAGCGGTTCTCGACACCGTCGATTCCGCCATCGCCGTCTTTTCCTCTGGCGGACAGCTTGTGCTGACGAATGCAGCGTTCAGCGAGATGTGGACGCTTGAGGGCGAAGAATCGTTGGCCGCTGTCACGTTGGCCGAAGCAATCGAGAACTGGCGCGAGGTCGACGAGGATCACGCACTCTGGGAAAGGATCGCCGCAATCCCCCGATCGACGGCATCAGACAACATAGAAAGCGGGATCATGCGCCTTTCGTCGGGCGAGGTCCTCTGCGTCGAAGCGACACGGCTGCGAACGGGATCGATGATGATTCGTTTTTTTGCCAGGTCGAATCGCGACGGCGAAAAGAAAAGCGGCCGCGCGCATCCGCTGCGCGCGACCGCTTGAGCGGTATCGGGTCGATCAGATCGACGATTCGATCCAGCTGGCCAGCGCAGCTTTCGGCGCAGCGCCAACCTTGTTGGCAATGATCTGGCCGTTCTTCACGATGAAAAGGGCGGGGATGCCACGAATGCCCATCGCCGCGGTAACCTGCGGGTTTTCATCAACATTGACCTTGGCGATCTTCACGCGGCCTTCGTATTCGGCCGACAGTTCTTCCAGCGCCGGACCAATCTGGCGGCACGGACCGCACCATTCGGCCCAGAAGTCGATCACGACGGGCAGGTCGCTGTTGCGGACATCGGCGTCAAAGGTCGCGTCGGTCACGGGAAAGGTGGGCATGGCTGTCTCCTGGGGGAATGATGCTCGGGCCTCCTAACTAGGGTTGCGCCCGGTCGGGGTCAAGTATGGCGCGGCCAAGCGCCGCGGCAACCGTTTCGGGCGACAGGGGCATCAACTGCCCCGTTGCCGTCCACAAGAGCGCCGTTTCGACGCGTCTTTCGGGGTAAAGCCGCGTAAGGAGATGAGCATAGGCACCCATCTGCCGCAGCAGGCCTTCGGGCACGGCGGCCTCTGATTCAGGAACAACACGGTTCGTCTTGAAGTCCACGGCAAGAACCCGGTCACCCGCAAGGATCAGGCGATCGACGATCCCCCACATCGGGCTTCCATTCCACTCGCCTGAAACCCCGACTTCGATCAGGGCATCGGTTGAAAAGATCGCCTGCAACCCGGGATCCGACAGCAAGCGTCGAACCTCGGCCCGGATCTCGTCGGCTTGCTCGGGGCTGATGTCCGCACCGGCGAGGATTGCCGCCGCCGCTTCCTCCCGCGCGGAATCGGGCAACCGCGAGAGTTCTTCCAGCAAGCGGTGGGTCAGCGTTCCGCGCAGCATCGCGGTTTCCGAGTCGTCACCCATGCCCGGCAATGCCTTCGCTCCGCCCAACGCCGACGGCGACAAGACGGCATCGGGCGCGGTTGCCGGCGGCACCTCGGGCAGGACGAGGGGCGCCATGGGCATCGGCGTGTCTCGTTCCGGCGTGGCGTCGGGCGCAGGCCATGATCCGTGTTCGAACCTCCGGCCGGGCCCTGTCGGCGCGTCGAGGGCTGTTGATGGCAGCGCGCCATACGCCCGCTCGACCGCCGCATACCAGCTTGGTTCTTCGACGGCACCCGCGCCCGCGATGACCAGCCACTGCTTGGCCCGTGTCAGCGCCACATACAGCAAACGGTCGCGTTCCTGGTCACTATCCTGCTTGGCGGTATCGTCGTAATCGGTCTGCTGCCGCGTGCACTGTTCGGCACTTTGCCGCAGATAGGGTAACCCTGCCAGATCGGGGATCTGTTTCTTCTTCCCCTGACTGCGCTTCTGGGTCTCAGGCAGGATGACGATCGGCGCCTCAAGGCCTTTTGCCCCATGAACCGTCATGACGCGGATTCGACGGCCCGCAGATTCGGCCTGACGCTTGACCTCGGCATCGCTCGCACGCAGCCACCCAAGGAACCCATCCAGCGACGGAACCTGTTCCTGTTCATAATCCAGCGCGAGATCGACAAAAGCCTCGATCGCGTCGTCAGCCTCGGACCCAAATCGCGCCAGAAACCGCCGTCGCGCATCGTGCCGCGTCAGAAGCCGTTCAAGGATCTCGTACGGTCGCAAGAAATCGACTTGCCCGCGGAGGTCGTCCAGAACCTCGGTCTCTGGCCCCGGCAAGCCGCGCAACTGTTGCCACAGATACCCGTTTCGACCCTGCGCCAGCCGAAAAAGCCGGTCTTCATCCCATCCGAAAATCGGCGAGCGCAGCACTTGCGCCAACGCAAGATCATCCTCGGGCAGCGCGAGGAACCGCAACAAGGCAATCAGATCCTGAACCGGCAACTCGTCCGCGAGGATCATCCGGTCAGCCCCCGCCACCGCCAAGCCGACGGATTTACAGGCGCGGATCACCTCGGAAAAGATCCCGGCGCGGCGCTGCACAAGGATAAGGATATCCCCCTCGTGGATGCGGCGCTGTCCTCCCGGGGTCGGCAACTGCTCGCCCCGATCGATCAGATCGCGAATCCATCGCGCGATCTGTCGGGCTAGTTCGGCATCCTCTTTCGACTCGTCACGCCGATCCAAGGGCGTGAACCAGTCTGGAGCCTCCGCCTTTTCCGGTTTCGGGACGGCGGGCCAAAGGTCGACGCGTCCGGGCATCGTCGGATGAAACGCAAGATGCGTCGATGGACCACCAAGCCCACCGGCCGAGTCCTGATCGCCAAAGCAGGCATCGACAAACCGCAGGATCGCCGGGGATGATCGGAACGAATGCCGCAATTCCAGCTTGTTGAGACCCTGCCCCGTGGCCGCAAGGCGCTGTTCGAAGGCGTCACGCGTCTGTTCGAACCCGCGCAGATCGGCCCCTTGGAACGAATAGATCGACTGCTTGCGGTCACCCACGACGAAAATCGTTCGCGTCGTGTCGCGCGCGCCTTGGCCTGCCGTGAACTCTTGTGTCAGCAGGTCGACCACACGCCATTGCTCGGGGCTTGTGTCCTGAGCCTCGTCGATCAGGATATGATCGATGCCACCATCCAATTTGAACAGCACCCATTGCGCGACACTCGACGAACCGAGCAGACGCCGGGCAAGCCGGATCAGATCGTCGAACTCCAACCAGCCGTGATGCGCCTTGGCCTCGTCGAAGCGGCGAATCCAGATGCGTCCGAAACGGTGCAGCGTCTTCGCGGATTCGATTGCCCCCAGCGCGAGGAAATCGTCTCGGTTGTCCTGCATCCGCTCGGACAAGTCGCTCAGTGCCTGAAGATCGGCGGGATCAATCCTCTTGGCGGTGTCTTTTGTCACAAGGGAGGCGCCCTTGGCGGCATAGGGGGTCTTAGCCCCGCTGCCGGTCAGCAGAAAGCCAGACAGGGCAGGAATATCGTCTGCACCGGGCGTCGGCATTCGGCTCAACCTGCCGGCGAGGGTCACGTCCTGCTTCGTGCCTTGCATCAACACCGGGACAAGACGCGCGAAAAGATCGGGCTCGTCGCCCGTCAGAATGCGCGCGGCGACCTGATCGCGGGTCAACCCTCGCTCGACACCGAAAAGCCCGTGGAAGTCCGGCGCTTCTTGTTGGAACGCGTCTCTAAAATTGCCGATCTCCGCCAGAATGCTCTTGAGATTACCTTCGGTGACAAGGTCGAAAACCGCCTGCAGGGCTTCGGCATCGGGGCTGCGGGCAATCTGTTCCAGCACCTGATCGCGTAGCTGGCTGAGGCTGCGATCATCGGCTTCGCTGAAATCGGGCGCGATTGCCGCTTCGAGGGGGAAGCGGCGCAAGAGCGACGCGCAGAATGCGTGGATCGTCTGGATCTTGAGCCCGCCGGGCGTCTCGATCGCGCGTGCAAAGAGCCTGCGCGCACGGCGCAGCAGGTCAGGATCCTGCGATGTATCCTCGCCCAGTTTGGACAGTTCAGCGACCAGCCTGTCATCGGGCATCATCGCCCATGCACCCAAGCTGCGGAACAGCCGGTTCTGCATCTCGCTGGCGGCGGCTTTGGTATAGGTCAGGCACAAGATCCGTTGCGGAGACGTGCCGCGCAGCAACAGTCGGGCGACCCGGTCGGTCAGAACCTTGGTCTTGCCCGACCCCGCATTGGCCGACAGCCACGTTGACTCGAGCGGGTTCGATGCCCTGATCTGGGCAAGGCTGGCGTCATCCATTGTGATCCCCCACCGGCAGGGTCTGCGGTTCGTCGGACGGCAGCCATTCACCCCGACGCGCCAGCGGGTGATACGGGTTCGGATAGCTTTCCCTTTCGACGTTGCGCATGGCGACATATCCCTGCGCCCCATTCGCATAGGCGTTGAACAGCTCGATCAGGCCCGCCAGCGTCTGCGCCAGAATTTCCGAGTCGACACCGGAGTCTTCTACCTTCGGATTGGGTCCCAGACCGACAAAGGCAGCTTTCGTCACCCGTGCCGGTCCCAGCGCTGCGAAAGCGCCCGCCTCGGCCATCAGCGCCAACAACAAAAGCTGCTTCGCATAGGTCCTTTGTTGCGCACCCGTCGGTGGCGAGCCGGACTTGTAATCATAGATCGCAAGGGTCCCGTCCTCGTTCCGATCGACACGGTCTGGTTGGCCGATCAACGTCATGTCGACGCCCGGCAAGGACCACGTGCCCTTGCTCTCGACCAAAGCAGGGCGGCCCGCCAACCCATCATTCCACGCGACAAACCACGGCGCGACATTGCGCAACCGTGTCATCCACTGCATCTGAACAGCGCGCGATGACACCGTTTCAGCGATAATAGACTCGGATATTGCCAAAAAGTCCTCGACCCGGCCGTGGGTCCCGGGCGGGTGGCGCGTGACATAGGTTTCCGCGATGCGATGCGTCAGGGTGCCACGCAACCGCGCGTCGACCTCGGAGACAAGGGGGTCCAGCGCCTTCAGGCCCAAAATCTGTTGCGCATAGACTTCATAGGGGTCGCGGATCAGCTTTTCGACCATGGTCACGGCCATCGTCCTTGGGCGCTGCGCCACAGGCGGGGCTGGCGCCGGACGAGGATTGCGCCGCGCAATCGCGTCCGGGACGGCGGTCAGATCGGCTTCGATCCGCGTGACGGCATCCAACCAAACGGACCCGCGGGCGCGCATGGCGTCGATTGCCTCGGGCCCGCCTTGGGTTTGCAAGCCGGAGACAAGGTTCACCAGCCGGTTTACCCACCGCGAAGGGATGGTTTCTGCGTCCGAATCCCGCACCGCGCGGCACAGGATCACGTTCTCGGCCCCGATGGCCTGCTGGAAAACATGCGCCGACAGCCCGATCTGGCGTTCTGGCAACAAGAGACCTGCATCCATCCGCATTTTGCGATTGAACCATGGATCGGGCTGGGGGCTGGCGGGCCACGTCCCATCGTTCAATCCGCCCAGAACGACAAGATCCGCCCCTTGCGCACGGGCTTCGAGGGTGCCCCAGATCATGATGTCGCGCCGCGCCTCGACGCTTTCGCGGACTTCTTGGCCCGCAAAAAGCGTCTCTGACATGGCGCGATAGTCTGCAAGGCTCATCTCGCCGCCATAACTGGCGCTGGCCTCGAGCCTGTCAACGAGAGCAAGCGCCTTTTGCCCGGCTTCGGCTTTCCAGATTTCTCCCGTGTCGGTTCCGGCGCTTCCGCGCGACAGGGACTCGGCAAGCGCGCGGTGCCGGGATACCCAATGCGTCATCGGGGCGACGGCTACTGGTTCTGATGTCAGCAGATCGCCCAGCCAGCCTGCCCAAACCTCGCGATCAGGGTTTCCCGTCGCCCAAGCGGTAAAAACCTGTGCGGACGGCTCGGTAATCGCTTTTCGACGCAGATGGAGTTCCAGATCCCGCAGACGCAAAAGATGCGCACCGCGATCCGCGGCGCTGTGCACGATCGGATGCTTGAGGAGTGCGATCAGGGCCTCAGCCGTCACACTCCCCGCCAGCAAGTCGAGGCACTGCCGCAGCAATCGCCCGGGCGCAGACTGCCCCAAGGGTCGCCCGGCGCTGTCATCCGGCCGGATGCGCCAACGGTCGAGGGCAACGATCACCCGCCGCGCAAGGGTTCTGTCCGGGGTGATCAAGGCGGCCTTCTTTCCCTGAACCGCGGCATCACGCAGGATCAGGGCGATGGCCATGGCCTCTTGTCGGGGGTTCGCGGCTTCGACCAGCGACACACCTTTCATTGCCTCGGACAAGGCGCCGAGACTTGGGCCTTCGGCCAGCCATTGATCGGTAACAGGTGCGGGACGCAGGGCCATCGAGACAACGGCATTGCGTCGTGGGTCGGGCGGCGCTTCGGCAATCCAAGGGTCGATTTCTTCGCGCCGCACACCCAGATCGGCCATCAGTCTGGCATAGCGGTATTGTGGGTGATCCTCGCCGAGCATTGGATCGCCCAGCGCCGTCCACGCAGGGCCGGGCATATCGAAATCAAAACCGGGCAAGACAACCGCACCCAGCGGCAATCTGGCGACGGCGCGCAACAACAAGGCACCCGGCCCGCGCGAGCCGGTCGACCCGGCAACGATCACCGGATGCGACGGCGGTGCGACCAACCATGTTTCCGACAGCGACAACACGGCCTTGCGCAACCGCACCTGCGTGCCCCCGGACAGGTTCAGGTATCCGGCAATCAAGCGAATGAACGAGAGTGATCGATCCCAGTGCAGTGAATGGTCCGACACATCGAGGGCGTTGAGGTCGGCGATATCAATCCCCTCGCCCTGCATCTCGTCCAAAAGGGCATAGAGCGAGCTCGCCAATGAAAAAGCGGCACTGGGTGGGCCGAGGTCTGGTTGACGGCGCAGCAGGCCGCGAACCAGCTGCGCAAGTTCGAGACGGGCCCGGAGTGGTTCGGATTCAGCATCCCCCGGCGCAAGATCCGAGATCAGGCGGATGCGCGGCAGAAATCCCGCCCCCTGGGCCAGCAAGGCATCGCGCAATCGGGTCTGCATGCGCGCCGTGTTCACGATAACCTCGACCCTGGCCATCTCGGCAGGGTCCCGCCCTGCAAGGCGATTGCGCAGCCCTTCGGCCAGTTTCAGCGGAAAGTCGTGACCCGGGGTCAGACCAAAGACGCGGGCATTGCGGGTATCGTCAAACATCGGCAAGTCGCCCCGTCCAGGTTGGATCATCAGACAGGAAATCCAGCATGCGCCCATCGCCCTTTATAGAAAACCGCAATGTCAGAGCCTTTTTGGGACGATCAACGCCCAATCTCTCGGGCCATTCGACGAGGCAGAGAGCGGTTTCAAAAGCCTCGACCAACCCCAGTTCGAGCGCCTCGTCCGGGTGCGTCACTCGGTACAGGTCGCTGTGCCAGATCTCACAGTTTTCGCCGTCATAGACCTGTACAAGGGTAAAGGTTGGCGAAGGCACCTCGGTCTCGGATGTCAGGAGACGGATAAGGGCCCGGGCAAAATGGGTCTTGCCGGCACCGATCTCGCCTTGCAGCAAGACCACGTCCCCGGGGCCCAGTATCGGCGCGACGCGCTGCGCCAAGGCATCCGTCGCGGCGGGATCGGCGAGAAAAAGCGGGGGGTGCACATCGGTCATGCGGCAAGCTTAGCGCCCCTGCGGGCCGCCTTCCAGCGGGGTTCTTGTGATATCGGGACCGCGGGGCCATATAGGGATGCAACGCAGGAAAGGGTGCGCGATGGCAGACGACAAATTCCCCGGTTGGCATGGAACCACGATCCTTGCCGTCCGCCGCAATGGCGAGGTTGTCGTCGCCGGTGACGGGCAGGTCAGTCTGGGTCAGACGGTCATCAAAGGTTCGGCGCGCAAAGTCAGGCGCTTGTCGGTCGGCGGCAGAGAGGTCGTCGCGGGTTTTGCAGGGTCGACGGCGGATGCCTTCACGTTGCTGGAACGGCTGGAACGCAAGCTGGAAACCGCGCCGGGGCAACTGGCCCGCGCCTGCGTCGAACTCGCCAAGGACTGGCGCACCGACAAGTATCTGCGCAACCTCGAAGCCATGCTGATCGTGACAGACGGCAGTGACCTGTATGTCATCACGGGCGCGGGCGACGTCCTCGAACCGGAATACGACATTGCCGCCATCGGATCGGGCGGAAACTTCGCAGCGGCGGCGGCGAGGGGACTGATGGAGACCGATTGGCCCGCCGAAACCATCGCCCGCAAGGCCATGGAAATCGCAGCGTCGATCTGTGTCTATACCAACGGAAACCTGACAATCGAAAGGATCGCACGATGATCGAAGACAAGGATCTTCGCGTCGCCGTGCAGCGCGGTTTGATCACCGAATCCCAAGCCGCCGGTCTGACCGCCATCGCCGACGCCCGCCGCAACGCCCGCGAAGGCGTCGAGCCTGGCGAGGAACCCTTTGTCCTGTTCAAGGGCTTTAACGAGATCTTCGTCGTCATCGGGTTGGTCATCCTTTTCAGCGGCTGGATCGGGGTTTCTGCAGCCTTCGGGGCCGAGATCCTGAACCCCGGCGGGCTGGACACGATCCTTATCGCGGCTGTGACGCTGGCTGGGCTGGGGTTTGTGCAGCGATACTTCACGATCAAGCGACGCATGATCGCCCCCTCGATGGCGCTCGCCATCATGACCGCGTTTACTGCGGCCGTCCTTGGCTGGGCTCTGGCGAACGAACTGGGTCTCTCGGGATTGGTCGCGCATGCGGCCGGGGCTTCGACGCTGGTCGCGTGGATGCTGTATCACTATCGCGTCTTCAAGGTTCCCTTCGACGCCGCGATCATCGCAGGAGCGGTTTTCTGGGCGGCATGGTCGGTGCTGGCGCTTGCCGGACTGTTGCCCGAAACGGGGTCAATGCTGTTCCGCGCGACCCAAGGCGGGCCCATGGCCATTGCCTCGATTGTCTTTGGACTGATCTGTTTCGCCACCGCAATGCGGTTTGACATGAGCGACCCGCATCGAGTCTCGACGCGCTCGACGACGGGTTTCTGGCTGCATGTCGTTGCCGCGCCGCCGATCGTGAACACGATCGCCGGGCAGCTGATCGGTCAAGGTCAGGCGGCCGAATTGCTGTTGTTGGCGGTTCTGGTCCTTCTAGCCGTTGTCGCCATCGTCATTGACCGGCGTTCGTTCC
Source organism: Paracoccaceae bacterium (assembly GCA_041397065.1). Classification (GTDB taxonomy): domain Bacteria; phylum Pseudomonadota; class Alphaproteobacteria; order Rhodobacterales; family Rhodobacteraceae; genus Pararhodobacter. Next base: position 156,852 of record JAWKXG010000001.1, read on the forward strand.
TGATCTCAGGGGCCGGGTTCGCCGTCTGGCTGATGTTTTCGCTGTTCGACGGCTCGCCGATGGTGATCCTTCTGCTGGGCTTTGGCCTTGTCGGCCTTGGCTCGCAATGGGATCGGCTGCGCGGCGGGCTGATGAATGCCCTGCCCGATTTTCCCGGCAAGGATCGCTTGCCGCCCTATGGGAGCCCAGCATGACCACCCTCACCCCCCGCGAGATCGTCAGCGAACTGGATCGCTTCATCATCGGCCAGAACGATGCCAAGCGCGCCGTCGCCGTAGCCTTGCGCAATCGCTGGCGGCGCAAACAGCTGGCACCCGAACTGCGAGACGAGGTCTATCCCAAGAATATCCTGATGATCGGCCCCACGGGCGTCGGAAAAACCGAGATCAGCCGCCGTCTGGCCAAGCTGGCCAAAGCACCGTTCCTGAAGGTCGAGGCAACGAAATTCACCGAGGTCGGCTATGTCGGGCGTGACGTGGAACAGATTGTCCGCGATCTGGTCGACGCCTCGATGGTCATGACGCGCGAGATGATGCGCGAGGATGTGCGTGCGCGCGCCCAGAACAACGCCGAGGAACGCGTCCTTGAGGCCATCGCCGGGACGGATGCCCGATCCGGAACACGCGACCTGTTTCGCAAGAAGCTGCGCGCGGGCGAGCTGGACGACACCGTGATCGAGATCGAAGTCGCCGATACCGCCCCGACGATGCCCATGATGGAAATGCCGGGGATGCCGATGCAGGGTCTGAATCTGGGCGATCTGTTCGGCAAGGCCTTCGGTCAGCGGACCGTGCGCAAGCGGATGACCGTCGCCGAAAGCCACGATATCCTGCTGAGCGAAGAGGCCGACAAACTGCTGGACGAAGAAGCTGTCAAGGCCGCCGCAATCGACGCCGTAGAGCAGAACGGCATCGTATTCCTGGACGAAATCGACAAGGTCTGCGCCCGGGCCGAAACCCGCGGCGCCGATGTCAGCCGTGAGGGCGTGCAGCGCGACCTGCTGCCCTTGATCGAGGGGACGACGGTCAGCACCAAATATGGGCCGGTGAAAACCGACCATGTGTTGTTCATCGCCTCGGGCGCGTTTCACGTCGCAAAACCGTCGGATCTGCTGCCCGAACTGCAGGGCCGCCTGCCGATCCGGGTCGAATTGCAGGCACTGACCGAAGGCGATTTCGTGCGCATCCTGACCGAAACCGACAACGCCCTGACCTTGCAATACGCGGCCCTGATGGCAACCGAGGAAGTCACCGTGACCTTCAGCGAGGATGGCATCACCGCTTTGGCCCGGATCGCCGCCGATGTGAATCGGTCGGTCGAGAATATCGGCGCGCGCAGGCTCTATACGGTGTTGGAACGGGTGTTCGAAGACCTGTCCTTCGCCGCCCCGGATCGTGCGGGCCAAGCCGTCACCGTCGACGCGGCTTATGTCGAGGCGCATGTGGGCGCGCTATCGCGTTCTGCCGACCTGAGCCGCTATGTTCTGTGAGAAAGGGGGGCTTTGCCCCCCTCTTGGCCTGCGGCCAATTCACCCCCCAGAGTATTTTTGACAAGATGAAAGGGCGCGGATTTACCCTTCGACAAGATGTTGCGCGAGACGCTCGCGCACCGCTTCCGGCATCGGGGCCGATTGGCGGGTCTTGGGGTCGAAGAACACCTCTGTGAGGTCATAGGTGGCGTGCCGCACGCCAGTCTCGGCGTGGATCATGCGCAGGTGGAAGGTTATCGAGCGGTTGCCGAGGCGTTTGACGCCGCCGTCGATGACGAACCCGTCGCCAGCCTTCAGTTCCTTGATGAAGTTTGTTTCCGCCTTGGCCGAGACGATATGGACACCGTGTTCCTGCAGCATCCACGAGATCGGGATGTTCAGCGCAGTATAGAGGAAGAACGACGCATCATCGAAGAACGGCGCATAATGGCGCACGTTCATATGGCCAAAGATGTCGTGGTGCCAAGGATGCACCACGCCGCGCAGCAATTCGGGGCGGGTTTCAGGCATTCAGGTTCCGCTTTTCGACAGTGACACCATAGATCGTGGTCAGAATGCTGAAGCCGATCATAGTGAAAACGGTATTGATAACGGCACCAAGAAACAAGGCCAGCGGCAGCGCGGTCGCGGCTAGCGCCTGCGGGATCAAACCGGCGCCGTAGCCGACCATGATCAGCACCAGCGTCAGGATCGCCAGCATGCCTGTGGTGCCCCGCGTGGCATGCCAAGCGTCATCAAAGCCCATACGCGGACCAATCGCTGCCGAAGGGAGCATCGGTGACAGGCGAAGGCTGAACCAGGCCGCGATGAACGCTCCAACGAGTGCTGGCAGGGTTGTGATGATGAAAGACTCGCTGCCGACATCAAGGGTGAGCGCAAGGATGACCACCGCGATCCCGCCGATAAGCCCGACAGGCACAACGATGAGCATCGTCAGCAAAACGGTCACCAGCAAGCCCACGAAATAGCGCCCCATGCAATCCAGCTTTGGCGCGGCCAACGGTCCCTGCGGCGCTTCTTCCAGCAGGATGAACCGATGCCAGGCGACAGCCGTCCAGAGCATAAAGACCCCGGTCAGCAGACCGCCCAGAGCCATCTTGCCGAGATAGGGGCCTAGCAGGTCAGAGCGCGCGTCGAAATCAGGGGGGATGAGGGCCTCGGAACCCATGTAGAAATTAAACGCCAGATCGGCGATGAACACGGGGGCAGCGATCCGCAGCGCGACAGACAGATTGCCGGTCAGCATGCGAAGGGCGTGAATCAGAATGCGGAAAGCCATGAAGTTCCCTTGGGACAACAATCAAAACAGTAACCGGTGGTTGCGCTGTGACGTTCCGATATCGCGCTGGCCCAGTCAATCGCTTCTACCTGTTGCGTGGAAGCGCCAAAGAAGGTAGCCAAGGCGCGATTTATCCCATGGGAGTTTCTGCATGTTCGCGCCCAAGAAAGTCGTGCTGGCCTATTCCGGCGGGCTCGATACCTCGATCATCCTCAAATGGCTTCAGACCGAATACGGTTGCGAGGTCATCACCTATACCGCCGACCTCGGCCAGGGCGAAGAACTGGATCCCGCGCGCGAAAAGGCGCTGATGCTGGGCATCAAGGAAGAGAATATCCACATTCTGGATGTGCGCGAAGAATTCGTGCGCGACTTCGTTTTCCCCATGTTCCGGGCAAACGCGGTGTACGAAGGGCTGTATCTGCTGGGCACCTCCATCGCCCGGCCGCTGATTTCGAAACACCTCGTCGAGATCGCGCACAAGCATGGTGCGGACGCTGTCGCCCATGGTGCGACGGGCAAGGGCAACGATCAGGTTCGTTTCGAACTGTCGGCACTCGCGCTGGATCCGTCGATCCAGGTGATTGCGCCTTGGCGGATCTGGGATTTGACCTCGCGCACCAAGTTGCTGGAGTTCGCCGAACAGAACCAGATCCCGATCGCCAAGAACAAGCGCGGCGAGGCGCCGTTCTCGGTGGATGCGAACCTGCTGCACACGTCGTCCGAAGGCACCGTGCTGGAAGATCCGGGTGTCGAGGCGCCGGACTATGTCGCACAGCGCATCGTCGCGGTCGAGGATGCGCCCGACACGTCCGAATTCATCGAAGTGACGTTCGAACGCGGTGACGCTGTGGCCATCAATGGCGAGGCGATGTCGCCTGCGACACTGCTGACCAAGCTGAACGAATACGGTTCCAAGCATGGCGTGGGCCTGCTCGACTTCGTTGAAAACCGCTTTGTCGGGATGAAGTCGCGTGGTGTCTACGAAACCCCCGGCGGCACGATCCTGCTGGAAGCCCACCGCGGCATCGAGCAGATCACGCTGGATGCTGGCGCTGGCCACCTGAAGGATTCGATCATGCCGCGCTATGCCGAGCTGATCTATAACGGCTTCTGGTTCTCGCCCGAACGTGAGGCGCTGCAAGCGCTGATCGACAAGACGCAGGAATATGTCACCGGCACCGTGCGGCTGAAGCTGTATAAGGGTTCGGTGCGCACCGTTGCCCGTTGGTCGGATTATTCGCTGTATTCCGAAAAGCACGTCACCTTCGAAGAGGACGCGGGCGCCTATGACCAGAAGGACGCCGCTGGCTTTATCCGCCTGAACGCGCTGCGCCTGAAGCTGATCGCGACCCGCAACGCGCGCGTGGCGAAGAAGTAACGAAAAAGGGCGGGCGCCGTATGGCAGCCCGCCCTTTTTTCATGCGCGCGTGGTTTTCAGAAGAAAACGAACGCGGCAATACCCATCCAGATCGCCGAACCCAGCATCACCGCCAGCGCGAGACCCGCGCCGGAGGGGAGGCCCGCAGATTGCTGCGCATGGTCGATATCGAATGTGGCGTCGGTCGGCATGGGCAGCCTCTGGGATTTGCGCTGGGTCAGTTTGGCGGATATCCCTTAATCATCGATGAATTGCGATCAAACTATGGCAGGCTTGGGGCGTTTTGGTGCGCTTAAGTCTGCCGCGCGATGAATTCTGCGACCTCGTCCCTGCCGGGCATGGCATCGGCGGCACCGGGGCGCGTGACTTGCAAGGCGGCCGCCGCGCTGGCGAGGACCATCGATTCAAGCGCGGTCATCCCAAGGTCAAGACCTGCGGCGAGGTTGCCCGCGAAGCAATCCCCAGCCCCCGTCGTATCAACCGGCGCCACTTTGAAGGCCGGCACAAACACAGGATTGGCCCCATGCGCGATCCACTCGGCACCTCGGGCGCCATGCGTCACGATCACGGCCTCGACCGGCAGATCGGCGAGGGCCTTGCCGGTGGCCTCGACCAGTTGGCGGGCCTCACCGGCGTTGACCAGCAAATGCGTTACATAAGGCAACACGGCGTCGAGCGCGGCAAGGTCGAACGGCGCCGCGGAATAGAAAACGCGCAGTCCGGCGGCGTGGGCGACTTTCGCGGCATCGACCTGATGCGACGTCTCGTTCTGGATCAGGATGCAGTCGCCGCGCACCGCCGTGCCCAGCGCCTGGCGGATCCTGTCGGGTGACTGTTCGAGGTTTGCGCCGGAATAGATGATGATCTGGTTTTCGGCCGCATCATCCACCGCAACGATTGCATGGCCCGTCGCGACCGGGACGCGGTCGATCCAGTCGAGCGCGACACCGTGGTGCGTCAACTGGCCCTCGACCCAGTGATCCCCCTGACCGATTGCCCCGATATGCACCACCCGGGCGCCCGCGCGCAACGCGGCGATCGACTGGTTGACGCCCTTGCCGCCCAGACCCATCACATGCGTGCGGGCCGACAGCGTTTCACCTGCACGCGGCAGTGATGCCAGCCGATAGAAGTGATCGACGTTGATCGACCCCAGGCAAAAGACGGTCACGACGTCGTCCCCAGCCGGCAGGCGGCCATGACCGCCATGTTGAGGATATCGTTCACCGTCGAGCCCGCCGAGGCAAGCTGGATGGGTTTGGGCACGCCGGTCAGGATCGGGCCGATCACCGTTGCGCCCGCCATTTCCTGCATCAGCTTGACCGAGATCGAGGCCGAATGCCTTGCGGGCACCACGAGGATATTCGCCGGGCCCGTCAGGCGCGAGAACGGATAGGCCTCTGCCGCCTTGGGGTTCAGCGCCACGTCCACTGTCATCTCGCCTTCGTATTCGAAATCGACCCCACGCTTGTCCAGCACATTGGGCGCAATGTGCATTTTCTGCGCACGTTCCGAGATCGGATAACCGAAGGTCGAGAAACTGACGAACGCAACCCGAGGTTCGAGGCCCAATCCACGAGCAACCGACGCCGCGCGGGTGGCGATGTCGGCAAGATCGTCTTCTTCCGGCCATTCGTGCACCAGCGTATCGGCGATCAGCACAATGCGCCCTTTGTGCAGCAGCACCGACACACCCACCGCGCCGTCTTGCGCGCGCGCGTCGAAGACATGGTTGATCATGTCCATCACCAGCGCGGATTTGCGTGTCGCACCCGTCACCAGAGCATCGCCATGGCCATGCGCCAGCATCAGCGCGGAAAACACATGCCGGTCGCGGGTTGCCATCCGGTGCACGTCGCGCTGATCGAACCCCTTGCGCTGCAAACGCTTGTAGAGGAATTGCTTGTAAGCATCGAGATGCCGGGTATTGGCCGCATTGACGATCTGCAATTCACGAACCGCGTCGCCGAGACCCGCGGTTTCAAGCCGGCGACGAACGTCATCTTCTTGCCCGACGACCAGAGCCTTGCCCAAGCCCGAACGCTGATACGAAACGGCCGCCCGCAGCACGCGCTCATCGTCGCCCTCGGCAAAGATCATGCGGGCCTGCGCTTGCCGCGCCCGGGCATAGAGGCTTTGCTGAATTGACGCGGTGGGATCCATCCGCGCCTTGAGCGAGTGTGTATAGGCCTCGATATCGATGATCGGGCGGCGGGCCACACCGGTATCCATCCCTGCTTTGGCGACCGCCGGCGGGATGGTATAGATCAGACGAGGATCGAACGGCGTCGGAATGATGTAATCGCGCCCGAATGACAGTTTCCGCCCGTAGGCCATGGCAACTTCGTCCGGCACGTCCTCGCGCGCCAGTTCGGCAAGCGCACGCGCGCAGGCGATCTTCATCTCGTCATTGATGGCGCGGGCGTGGATGTCCAGCGCACCGCGGAACAGATACGGGAACCCGAGAACGTTGTTCACCTGGTTGGGGTAGTCGCTGCGCCCGGTGGCCACGATGGCATCGGCGCGCACGGCATGCGCTTCTTCGGGCGTGATCTCAGGGTCAGGGTTGGCCATCGCGAAGATAACCGGGTTATCAGCCATTGATGCGACCATCTCGGGCGTTACAGCACCCTTTGCCGACACCCCCAGAAACACGTCAGCGCCCACCATGGCTTGTTCAAGCGTGCGCGCCTCGGTCCGGACGGCATGGGCCGATTTCCACTGGTTCATCCCCTCGGTGCGACCTTGATAGATCACGCCTTTGGTGTCGCACATGATGCAGTTGTCGTGCCGCGCGCCCATGGATTTCAGCAATTCCAGACACGCAATCCCGGCGGCCCCTGCCCCATTGAGGACGATCCGGCAATCCTCGATCCGCTTGCCGCTGATCTCCAGCGCGTTGATCAGACCCGCCGCACAAATGACCGCTGTGCCATGCTGGTCATCGTGGAATACCGGAATGTCGCAAATCTCTTTCAGGCGCTGTTCGATGATGAAGCATTCGGGCGCCTTGATATCCTCGAGGTTGATCCCGCCGAAGGTCGGCGACATCAGCTGAACGGCCTTGATGATTTCGTCGGCGTCTTCGGTTGCCAGTTCGATATCGATCGCATTCACGTCGGCAAAGCGCTTGAACAGAACCGCCTTGCCTTCCATCACGGGCTTGGACGCCAGCGCACCAAGGTTCCCCATGCCCAAAATCGCCGTGCCGTTCGACACCACGGCCACCATGTTGCCCTTGGTCGTATAATCATACGCCAGCTCGGGATTCGCGGCGATGGCCTCGACCGGGACGGCAACGCCGGGGGAATAGGCCAGCGACAGGTCGCGCTGAGTTGCCATCGGCTTCGAGGCGATGATGTTGTATTTCCCGGGCACGGGCTCGAAATGATAGGCTAGGGCCTCGTCCGGGGTGATGCGGGATTTGCGCGACATGAATGGTCCTCCAAGTCTGTCACCCATAGCGCGCAGATACACAGCAAACAACAAGCGCATATGGCCTTTTCGCCGGTAAAGCCGTTTTGTAGGGTCGCCCGAGTCAGAGGAGAACACCCGTGAGCGATACCAAGGGCACCGTCACGCCGATGATGGCGCAATACCTTGAGATCAAGGACAAGCACCCGGATGCGTTGCTGTTCTATCGGATGGGCGATTTCTACGAGATGTTCTTCGATGACGCCGTTGCTGCCTCGGCTGCGCTGGATATTGCCCTGACAAAGCGGGGGTTTCACTTGGGAAAGGAAATCCCGATGTGCGGCGTCCCTGTGCACGCCGCCGAGGGGTATCTTTTGTCACTGATCCGCAAGGGCTTTCGGGTCGCGATTGCGGAACAGATGGAGGACCCTGCCGAGGCCAAGAAGCGCGGATCCAAATCGGTGGTGATGCGTGACGTCGTGCGGTTGGTGACCCCCGGCACGCTGACCGAGGACAGCCTTCTGGAGCCGCGAAAGAACAATTTCCTGGCGTCGTGGGTCGATATCCGGGGAGAGTGTGCACTGGCGTGGACGGATATCTCGACAGGTGAGCTGGGCGTGATGCCCTGTCCTCGCGTGCGGCTTGGTCCGGAGATGGCGCGATTGGGGACACGCGAACTGATTGTGCCTGACGACCTCGTGGCCAATTTGCGCGAAATGGCCGATGAATTCGGGATTGCCTTGGCGGAACGCGGTTGGGCCAGTTTCGACAGCGTGAACGGGGCGAAGAGACTGTGCGCTTTGTTCGGGGTTGCGACGCTGGACGGGTTCGGCAGCTTCGGACGAGCCGAGGTTTCCGCACTGGGTGCTTTGGCCGATTATCTGGACCTGACGCAGAAAGGGCGGATGCCCCTCCTCAGGCCGCCGGTTCGCGAAAGTGCCGAGTCGGTCATGCAGATTGATGCCGCAACGCGGCGCAATCTTGAACTGACACAGGCGCTGTCAGGCGGGCGCGAAGGTTCACTGCTGAGCACCATTGACGTCACGGTGACGGCGCTGGGCGCGCGACTTCTCGAACGCCGGATCGCAAGCCCTTCCTGCCAGTTGCGGACGATCCATGAACGCCATGACGCGGTATCTTTGCTGGCCGAAGACGATCTTCTGCGCGGGGCGCTGCGCGGGCATCTGAAGGCCGTTCCTGATATCGACCGGGCCCTGTCACGCCTTGCGCTGGATCGGGGCGGTCCCCGCGATCTGGCGATGCTGCGCAATGGGCTGATCGAAGCTGGGCGGCTTGCCGAGGAACTGGATTCGGCGGATCGGCCGGTTGTTCTGGCTCGGGCGTCCGCGGCCCTGAAGGGGCATGATCCACTGACCGAGACACTGTCACAGATGCTCGTGGCAGACCCACCGCTGATGACCCGCGACGGCGGATTTGTCGCGGCCGGCGTCAATGGCGACCTCGACGAAGCGCGCGAACTGCGTGACGAAGGTCGTGGCGTGATTGCCCGGATGCAATCCGAATACGTCGCCGAAACCGGGATTCCGTCGTTGAAGATCAAGCACAACAACGTGCTGGGATATTTCATCGAAACGACCTCGACACATGCCGAACGGATGCTATCTGCCCCGCTGAATGCGCGCTTCATCCATCGCCAGACCACCGCGAACCAGGTGCGGTTCACGACGACCGAACTCTCGGAACTTGAAACGCGGATCCTGAACGCGGGCGCTCGGGCGCTGGAAATCGAACGCCGGATCTACGAGGATCTGCGGGCGCGAACATTGGAGCATGCCGCGGAAATTCACGCCGCCGCGCAAGCGCTGGCCGAAATCGACGTCACCGCAGCATTTGCCGAACTGGCACGAAACCGGAACTGGTGCCGCCCGGTAGTCGACGACAGCCGCGATTTCGTGATCGAAAGCGGCCGCCATCCGGTAGTCGAGGCCGCATTGTCGCGCAGCGGACGCCCTTTTGTGGCGAACGATCTCGTGCTGAATCCTCCGGCGGGGGGCGCGGCGATCTGGTTGGTGACCGGCCCGAACATGGCGGGTAAATCGACCTTCCTACGCCAGAACGCGCTGATGGCGATCCTTGCGCAGGCCGGGGCGTTTGTCCCGGCACAAGCGGCCAAGATCGGTTTGGTCGAACAGGTGTTCAGCCGCGTCGGCGCGGCGGACGATTTGGCGCGAGGACGTTCGACCTTCATGGTCGAGATGGTCGAAACGGCGGCGATCCTCAACCAGGCGGGGGATCGGGCCTTCGTGATCCTCGACGAGATCGGGCGCGGAACGGCGACTTATGACGGCCTGTCGATCGCTTGGGCGGTTCTGGAACACCTGCATGGCGCCAATAGGTGTCGGGCCTTGTTCGCGACCCATTACCACGAGATGACCGCTGTCGCCGACCGGTTGGAAGGGATCGACAAGGCGACGGTTTCGGTGCGCGAATGGGAAGGGGAAATCGTGTTTCTGCACGAGGTCCGTCGCGGAACCTCGGACCGATCCTACGGGGTGCAGGTCGCAAGGCTTGCCGGGCTTCCCGAAGCGGTCGTGGACAGGGCGCGGCAGATCCTCACGCTGTTGGAAAAAGGCGACGAGGGGCGCAAGGATGCTGCGACAATCCTCGAGGATCTGCCCTTGTTCGCCCTGCGGGAGCCTGAACGCGCGCCTGTCTTTGCCCCACGCAGTTCGGCTGTCGAAGCGCGCCTGCGCGAGGTCAACCCGGATATGCTGACCCCGCGCGAAGCCTTGGCGATTCTGTATGAGCTCAAGGAGCTTCTGCCGCAGGACGAACCCGGATCAGGCGGGCGTTGACGAAACGCCCACTTGGGCCGGACGCAGAAGGTGGTCGTGCAGCTTGAAGCCTTCGTTGATCACCTGAATGATCTGGCCGGCCGTGAAATTGGGGACCGGCGCTTCGAACATTGCTTCATGAGCATGCGGATCGAACGAATCACCGATCTGGGGCGTTACGCGGGTAACGCCGTGACGGGCGAAGATATTGGTCAGTTCGCGCAGCGTCAGTTCCAACCCTTCGACCAAGCCCTGCGCGCGATCGCGCATTTCGTCATCGACGAGCGATAGCGCCCGGTTGAGATAGTCGTAGACCGGCAGCATGTCGCGGGCAAGTTTCGTTCCGCCATACAGCGAAGCCTCGCGGCGATCTTTTTCGGCGCGCTTGCGCGTGTTTTCCAGATCGGCAAGGGCGCGCATCAGCCGATCGCGCATTTCGGCGCGCTCGGCCTCGAACCCGGCCAGCACCTCGTCAAGCGAAGGCGCCCCATCGGGCTGTTCCTCCGCCATGTCGGCGGCGAGTTGTTCGTCTTGGGCTTCGGCGGCCTTGAGCTGCTCTTCCATGTCGTCCTCTGTCAGTCTGGTCCCCGCTCGCCGAGCATTCGGCCGACAAGCTGGGCGGTGTAGTCGACGATCGGAACCACACGGCCATAATTCAGGCGAGTAGGCCCGATGACGCCGACGGCTCCGATGATCTTGCTGTCGGCGTTCATATAGGGAGAAACGACCAAAGTGGAACCCGTCAAAGAAAAAAGCTTGTTCTCGGCGCCGATGAAAATTCGCACGCCATCGCCCCGTTCGGCGAGATCCAGCACCTCGACGATATCGCGCTTGCGCTCGAGGTCGTCGAAAAGCTCGCGAATGCGGGCAAGGTTTTCCGAATCGGCGTCCTCGAGAAGGTTGGCGCGGCCTCGAACGATCAGTCGTTCAGGGCTCTCGGCCGCCTCGGCCCAGACCGCCAATCCGCGCGTCACCAGATCTTGGGCGATGATGTCGATCTCTTGGCGGTGCTGATCAATCTGCGCGGTCATGCGGCCACGCAACTCGGACAGGGTGAGGCCACTGGCGAAGGCGTTGACGAAATTCACGGCCTCGCGAAGCGACGATTGCAGCAGGCCCTTTGGCGGCGTGAACAAGCGGTTCTCGACATGGCCGTTCGCGAAAACGAGCACCACGAGGGCTTTCTCTGCTGACACGGGAACAAATTCGATATGCTTGATGGGCGCTTCCTGCTTGGGCGCCAGAACCAGACTTGCACCCTTGGTGATGGCCGACAACGCGTTGCCAACATGATCGAGCATGGTCGACAGGTCACCGGAATTCTGAAAGCGCGTCGCTTCCAGCTTCTCTCGATCGGTGACGGTCAAGGGATCGACCTCGAGCAACGCATCCACGAAGATCCTCAGCCCGCGCTGTGTCGGAACCCTGCCCGCCGAAACATGCGGGCTTTCCAGAAGCCCCATGTATTCGAGGTCCTGCATCACGTTGCGGATCGTCGCGGCGGATAGTTTCTCGTTGAAATCACGTGTGATCGTGCGCGATCCGATGGGCGACCCGGATTGAAGATAGGATTCGACCACACGCCGAAAAACTTCGCGGGTGCGATCGTTGAGATCCTCGAGCAAGCTGCGCGAATCGGGCGGGTGGGGGCTCATGGCGGTGTCCGATTGCTCCATCTTGTTGCCCGGGGGAATAAAGGGCATTTAGGGCTGTGCAAAGACTGAGAGGTTCAAGATGCGTCCTTCGGGAAGAAAACTAGATGAATTGCGGCCGGTTTCAATCGAAACCGGCGTGATGCGGCATGCCGAAGGATCTTGCCTGATCAAGGTGGGAAATACGCATGTGCTGTGCAGCGCAACGGTCGAAGACCGGACACCCCCTTTCCTGAAAAACACCGGCTTGGGGTGGGTTACGGCGGAATACGGCATGCTGCCGCGCGCCACGAATTCGCGGAACCGTCGCGAGGCGGCGACAGGCAAACAGACCGGAAGAACGGTTGAGATTCAACGGCTTATCGGAAGGGCATTGCGTGCGGGGGTTGATCGCTCGGCTTTGGGCGAACGGCAGATCACCATCGATTGCGACGTCCTGCAGGCGGATGGCGGCACCCGTTGTGCGTCGATCACGGGCGGCTGGGTTGCGCTGCGGATGGCGGTGAACACGTTGTTGAAGACCGGGGCGATCAAGTCGGACCCGATCATCGACACTGTCGCTGCTGTGTCTTGCGGGATTTACGCAGGGCAAGCCGTTCTTGATCTGGACTATGACGAAGACAGCACGGCCGGTGTCGATGGCAACTTTGTCATGCTGGGGCAGTCGCGCCTGATCGAGGTGCAGATGTCCGGCGAAGGCAGCGTCTTCTCGCGCGAGGAAATGACGAAGCTGATGGATCTGGCCGAGATCGGCGGACGGTCCCTGATGGACGCCCAGAAGGCCGCGGTGTCATGAGGAAAATCGAAGGCGGGCAGCTGCTTTTCGCGACTCATAATGCCGGCAAGGTCGAGGAAGTGGCATTGCTTCTGGCGGGAACCGGGGTTTCCGTCATCTCTGCGCGCGATCTCGCCCTGCCGGCACCAGCGGAAACGGAAACGACGTTCCTTGGAAACGCCCGCCTCAAAGCTCACGCGGCAGCCCAAGCAAGCGGACTGCCGGCCCTCGCCGACGACAGCGGACTTTGTGTCGACGCCCTGAACGGGGCACCGGGGGTTCATACGGCGGATTGGGCCGAAACGCCGCAAGGCCGCGATTTCTTGATCGCGATGCAAAAGGTTCACGCCGCACTCCTGTCATGTGGGGCGAAAGAACCGTGGCGCGCGCGGTTTCATGCGACGATGGTCGTTGCATGGCCTGATGGGCACGACGAAGTTTTCGTTGGCGAGGTCGAGGGGCATCTGGTTTGGCCGCTGCGGGGCGAATTGGGTCATGGATACGACCCGATGTTCCTTCCCGATGGAGAGACCCGGACCTTTGCGGAAATGGGACTGGCCGAAAAGAACCAGATGAGCCATCGCAGCAAGGCCTTCGGTGCCTTCCTTGCTGGATGTTTCACGTGAAACAATCCCGGTCCGCGCAAGACGACTGGCGAAATGGCGGCTTTGGGCTTTATGTTCATTGGCCATTTTGCCAGTCCTTGTGCCCCTATTGCGACTTCAACAGTTATGTGGCCCGCTCGATCGACCATCGGGCGTGGGCGGATGCTTTTGTCGCCGAGATCCGGTGGTATGCAACCGCCTTTCCAGATCGCATTCTCAACAGCATTTTCTTCGGCGGCGGCACCCCTTCCCTCATGGAACCGTTCGTCGTTGAGCGGATCATCGAGGCTGCCCGAGACGGCTGGCCGATTGCGAATGACATCGAGGTCACGCTCGAGGCGAACCCGGGCTCGTCCGAGCGCGCCAAGTTTCAGGCTCTTCGCTCCGCCGGCGTGAACCGGGTATCGTTGGGTATTCAGGCCTTCGACGATGCGGCCCTTCGCACATTGGGTCGCCGCCATAGCGCCGAGGATGCTTTGCGGGCTTGGGATGATGCACGGTCTGTCTTTGATCGCGCAAGTTTTGACCTGATCTATGCGCGGCAAGACCAAGGTGCGGAATCGTGGCAACGCGAACTTGAATTCGCGCTTTCATTGGACCCAACTCACCTGTCCCTCTACCAGCTGACGATCGAGGAAAACACGGCATTCGGCGATCGGTTCCGGGCGGGTGCGTTGCGGGGGCTGCCCAGCGAAGACCTTGCATCCGACCTGTATGAATTGACCCAGTCACTGTGCAATGCAGCGGGTCTACCCGCCTATGAAACGTCGAACCATGCCGTGCAAGGGCAAGAATCCGTCCACAACCTCATCTACTGGCGCGGCGGCGACTATGTAGGGGTTGGCCCGGGCGCCCACGGTCGCCTGACAGCGGGACATGGGCGCACAGCAACCGTTGCTGCGAAATCGCCTGACGAATGGCTGCGTGGAGTCGCTGCGGGCGACCGGCGCCACGAGACATCCGAGACAATCTCGCCAACGGAGCGGGCGGAAGAGTACATGATGATGGCGCTGCGCCTGAGCGAGGGCGCCGACCTGCAACGATGGGAGATCCTGTCGGGCGCGCCGTTTCCGTCGCAGAAGATCGCACCGATGGTTGACCTTGGCGTCCTGTGGCGCCAAGATCATCGCATCGGCACGACGGAGCGCGGACGGCCGCTGCTGAACGCCGTGTTGAACGAGCTTCTCTGTTAACCTACCGGACGCTCGAAAGAAGCTGGCAAAGCTGATCAAGCTGGTCGATCGTCTTGTATCGAATGGTGACAATCCCTTCACCACCAGCGCGGTGATCGATCACCACCTGCATCCCCAGGTTCGACGAAAGATCGCTTTCCAGAACCCGCGTATCCGCGTCTTTCTCGGGCGCAGGCGCGCGCTTCCCTCCATGATTGTCGGCAACATGTCGAGCGAGCTCTTCCGTCTTGCGCACGGACAGACCCTCGGCCATCACTTTCTTCGCCAATCCGACGGGGTCCGCTGACGTGATGAGCGCCCGCGCATGGCCAGCGGACAGCGATCCATCGACGATCATCGACTGAACCTCGTCAGGCAGCGAGAGCAGGCGCAGCAGATTGGCAATGTGGCTTCGGCTCTTGCCCAGTGCGCTGGCGATCTTCTCTTGCGTATGGCCAAAACGATCAATCAACTGCTTGTATCCCGCGGCCTCTTCAACCGCGTTCAGATCCTCGCGCTGAATGTTCTCAATGATCGCAATTTCCAGAACTTCCGAGTCCGAAAGGTCGCGAACGATCACCGGCACCGAAGAAAGCTGCGCCATTTGCGCGGCTCGCCAACGACGCTCGCCGGCGACGATTTCGAACAGATCAGGGTTCCGCGACGTCGGACGGACGACCAAAGGCTGCAAAACACCCTTTTCGGCGATCGATGACGAGAGATCCCGGAGGGCCTCTTCATCGAAATGACGCCGAGGTTGGCGGGGATTGGGCGAAACCGTTTCGATCGGCACGGAGCGGAGGCCCGTCGGCGGAGCCGAGGCCGGAGACCGGTCAAGGCCCGATTCGATGCCAACATCCGCCATCAGGGCCGACAACCCGCGCCCAAGGCCCCTGCGTTCTTGCTTCTTCTCGGTCATTGGGCCCTACCAATCTGTGCTTCGTTCAATTCAAGAAACTCTCGTGCGAAATCCATATACGACACTGCCCCTTTGGATAGGGGATCATAATCAATGGCCGCCATTGCATGAGACGGCGCCTCGCTCAGGCGAACATTACGCGGTATCGCCGTTTTGTATACCAGATCGCCCAGGTTCTCGCGCGCATCGACTTCGACCTGCTGCGACAGCTTGTTGCGAGTGTCGTGCATGGTCAGAAGAATACCTTCGATCCTGAGGGTCGTGTTTGCGGTCTGCCGAACTTCGCGAATCGTCAGCATCAACTGCGAAAGACCCTCAAGTGCGAAAAACTCGCTCTGCAACGGGATCAGCACCGAATCCGACGCGACCAAGGCGTTGACGGTCAAGAGGTTCAGCGACGGCGGGCAGTCGATCAGGACATAGTCGAAAGTCTCGCGCGCCATCTCGGCGCTGCGCAGAGAGTCGCGCAACAAGAAACTGCGTTTGTTCACGTTGATGAGCTGAACATCCGACGACGACAGTTCTGTTGTCGACGGGATGATGAACAAGTTTTCGCTCCGGGTCGGCTTGATCGCGTCCTTGGCGCTCGCATCGCCAAGGATCAGGTCATAGACCGTCGTCCCCCGCTCATCTTGAGGGATGCCAAGGCCCGTCGACGCGTTACCTTGCGGATCGAGGTCAACGATGAGGACCTTCTTGTCCATGCGCGCCAGGCAAGCAGCAAGATTGATCGCTGTCGTTGTTTTTGCGACGCCACCTTTTTGGTTGGCAATGGATACGATCTTCACCGGCTTCACTCTTTTCTTTTTTCTTTGATGCTCTTCACCTGGACGACGCAGGATAGGGCGCCGTCCTCGAAAACACGAGACTCGAAATCCCATTTCCGCTGAGCTTCTTCAAGCTCTTGCCGCGCCATTTGGCCCTTGAGGAACAGGCCGCGACCGCCCGGGGTCAAATGACGCTCGGCCATCGACAAGAGATCGGTCATGCTCGTCAACGCACGCGCCGTAACAACGTCAGCAGCACAGCGCGGATGGTTCTCGATCCGATCGGGGTGAACCTCCGCGTTCAGGCCAAATTTATCGGTCATCATCTTCAGGAACGCGGATTTCCGCTTGTCCGACTCGATCAAAACGAAGCGGCGATCCGGGGCCGTCCGCTTGCTTGCCAAGGCCAGCACCAGCCCCGGAAATCCACCGCCGGAGCCAAGATCCGCAATCTTCAGATCCTCGCCGCGAAGATGGTCGAACAGGGTCAAGCTGTCTTGAACGTGCCGCCCCCAGATATCCGCTTCTGTCGAGCGTGCAATGAGATTGATCGATTTGGTCCAGCGCTGCACCTCTGCAACGTAGGCCTCGAACTCGGCAAATGTTTCACGTGAAACAGTGCTTTCGATATTTTCCTTGGCGGTGATCATCTGATCAAGCCGACTTCCGCAAAAGACCAATGTGCGCCCGCAAGACCAGCATGGCAGCAGGGGTCATGCCTTCGAGGCGCCCGGCCTCGGCCATCGTTGTGGGCTGCGCCTGTGAAAGCTTCTGCTGCAATTCCGCCGAAAGCGACGCAAATCTAGAATAATCCAGCCCGTGCGGGATGGCCACGTCATCCATCGTTCGGAGCTGCTGAACCTCCCGCGTTTGCCTTTCGACATAGGGGCGATAGAATGCTTCGATTACGACCTGGCTTTGGGTGTCGGCGTCCAGCACCCTCAGTGCAGGGTTTTGTGAGTTTCGGACGGCCTCAAAATCCAGTTCCAACCGCAGAAAATCGTGCAACGAACCGGAAACGCCCGCCTTTGGCAGGGGGCGCCCGAACTCCTCGAAATCTTCTTTCGAGACGCGCGTGCTCTGAAGCGATCCGATCGCCCGTTCGAGCTTCTCCATTTTCTCGGCAAACGCCTTCTGGCGCTTGCCAGAAACAACCCCCAAACGCGTTGCGATTGGCGTCAATCGCTGATCGGCGTTGTCGGGCCGGAGCGTCAGCCGCATCTCTGCGCGCGAGGTAAACATGCGGTAAGGCTCGTTCACGCCCCTCGTGACCAAATCGTCGATCATGACACCGATGTAGCTTTCCGTGCGGTCCGGCGTCCAAGACTCGCCTCCCACCGAAAGGGCAGCGGCGTTGATCCCAGCAACGAGGCCCTGCGCCGCCGCCTCTTCGTATCCTGTCGTGCCGTTGATCTGGCCCGCGAGGAAAAGCCCCTCAATCCCTTTGACCGCCAGTGTTTTCAGCAGAGCGCGGGGATCGAAGAAGTCATACTCGATCGCATAGCCATACCGCGCGATCTCGACCGACTCCAAACCCGTGATCGTCCGGATAAAGGCATCTTGAACATCGGCCGGAAGCGACGTCGAGATCCCGTTGGGATACACGAGATCCGAGTCGAGGCCCTCGGGCTCTAGAAAGATGTTATGGCTCGATTTGTCCGCAAACCGCGTCGTCTTGTCCTCGATCGAGGGGCAATACCGCGGCCCGACCCCTTCGATGTTCCCTTGGCGCATCGCCGAAAGGTGGAGATTCGCATTAATGATCTCATGAGTCCGCTCATTCGTCGCGGTTACGCCGCAAGCGATCTGGCGCGCGACAGGGCGTTTGTTCATGAAGGACAGCATCACCGGGTCGGTATCGCCGTCTTGCCTCTCCAATCGATCCCAATCGATCGTCGAAGAACGCAGCCGCGCTGGCGTCCCTGTCTTAAGGCGTCCGCGTTGGCCGATGATCTCTTCAATACGACGGCCCAACCTGTCGGCAGGATCGGCATCAACCCGACCGCCGGTTTCGACCTGATTCCCGATGTGGATCCGGCCCCGCAAGAAAGTTCCGCTCGTCACGATGACCGACGGCGACACCAAGCGCGTCCCGTCACCCAGCACGACACCGCCAACCTTCGTCCCCTCGATGACGATATCCGTGGCTTCGCCAATCACCAACTGCACGCGCGGATCGGCCTTGACCACCCGCGAAACGAAGGCCGAATATCGGCTGCGGTCCGACTGAACCCTTGGGCCCCAGACCGCCGGCCCTCGCGACCGGTTGAGCAGCCGGTACTGGATTCCGCTGTAATCGCCCGCCACCCCCATCAACCCATCCATGGCATCGATCTCGCGGACAAGGTGACCCTTGCCAATTCCGCCAATCGCAGGGTTACAGGACATCACGCCCAGATCGGCCTCCCGAAAACTGACGAGCGCGACCATTGCCCCGCGGCGGGCTGCGGCAAGCGCTGCTTCCGTCCCCGCGTGTCCTGCGCCGATAACAATGACGTCGAAGTGTTTCACGTGAAACATCCCTTACTTTCCGATGCAGAACGAGCCGAAAATCGCGCCCAACACGTCTTCTGAATCGATCTTTCCAGCCAATGCCTCAACCGCCATTGAGGCAGATCGCAGATTCTCCGCAGCCAAGTCCCATGTATGTATCCCCTTGCCGAGGATCGATTCGGCCTCGACAACAGAATCCCGGCATCGCGCCAGCATATCGAAGTGGCGCTCTCGCGAGAAGACAGACGACACAGAAACCTGCTGCGACAACTTCTCTTCGATCAATGCCAGAAGTTCTTCAATCCCCTCACCGGTGAGCGAAGAAATCCCCTCACCTCCATGAAGATCCCGTTTCGAGAGGATGACAAGGTCGCCGGGCTGAAGGCCTTGCGGTTCATCGTCGACAGTCGACTTGAGATAAATCCGCAAATGCGCGGCTTTTGCCCGCTGCAGGCCCCGCTCGATCCCAATCTGTTCGACCGTATCCACAGCCTCGCGCATACCTGCCGTGTCCAGAAGGATTACAGGAAACCCGCCGATATCCATCCTGACCTCGACGATGTCGCGCGTCGTCCCTTCGACGTCCGAGGTAATCGCCGCTTCTCGCCCGGCCAAACGATTCATCAGGGATGATTTGCCGGCGTTCACGCGCCCGATGATCGCGATCTCGAAACCTTCACGGACGATTTCGGCGCTCTTGCGACCGCGCAGCTGCGCCTCGACGGTCTCGCGAACCCGGACCATCGGTGCCCGGATCAGGGATTCCATGTCGGTCGGCAACTCCTCGTCCGAGAAGTCCAGCGTCGCCTCGATCATCGAACGGCACAGCAACAGGTCCTGCCGCAATTCTTCGATCAGACGACCTGCCGTTCCATCAAGAATTGCCTGCGCCTGCCTGCGTTGGCCTTCCGTCTCGGCATCGATCAGGTCCGCCAAGGCCTCGACATCCGGCAGTGTCAATCGGCCGGCCATGAATGCGCGCTTGGTGAATTCGCCCGGTTCTGCGGTGCGTACGCCATCCACATCAAGGCAGGCGCGCAAAACCGCCGTTACGACGGCGATGCCCCCATGAACTTGAAGTTCGCAAGACTGCTCGCCCGTAAAGCTCTGGCCCTCACTGAACGTCAGGACCAAACCCTCGTCCAGGAACTGTCCGTGTTGATCCACCAGCCGACGCAGCGACGCCTTGCGAGGTTGCGGAACATCGCCTGCCAAGGCCGCGCAAACGTCCCAGGCGAGCGGGCCCGAGACGCGAATGACGGCTACGCCCGCCTTGCCCCGGCCAGACGCCAGCGCAACAATCGTGTCATCCGCCGGTCGCATCGCATCACGAGTTCATCGAGTCGAAGAATTCGCCGTTTGTCTTCGTCTGCTTCAGCTTCGAGATCAGGAACTCGATTGCATCCGTGGTGCCCATGGGGTTCAGGATGCGGCGCAGAACGAAGGTCTTTTGCAGGTTGTTCTTGTCAACCAGCAGGTCTTCCTTGCGCGTCCCTGACTTCAGGATGTCCATCGCCGGGAACACCCGCTTGTCGGCAACCTTGCGGTCCAGCACGATTTCGCTGTTCCCCGTACCCTTGAATTCTTCGAAGATGACTTCGTCCATCCGGCTGCCGGTATCGATCAGCGCGGTCGCGATGATCGTCAACGACCCGCCTTCCTCGATATTGCGCGCCGCGCCAAAGAAACGCTTGGGTCTTTGCAGCGCGTTCGCGTCGACACCACCGGTCAGAACCTTACCCGACGACGGGACAACGGTGTTGAACGCCCGGCCCAGACGCGTGATCGAATCCAGCAGGATCACGACGTCGCGCTTGTGTTCAACAAGCCGCTTGGCCTTTTCGATGACCATTTCCGCCACGGCAACGTGCCGGGTCGCCGGTTCGTCGAAGGTCGAGGATACAACCTCGCCCTTCACCGATCGCTGCATGTCCGTGACTTCCTCGGGCCGTTCATCGATCAACAGGACGATCAGGTAGCATTCCGGATGGTTGCTGGCGATCGAATGCGCAATGTTCTGCATCAGCACGGTCTTACCCGTCCGGGGCGGCGCAACGATCAGCGCCCGTTGACCCTTCCCCAGAGGCGCGACGATATCGATGATGCGCGCCGAACGATCGCGAATGGTCGGATCTTCGATTTCCATCTTGAGCCGCTCGTCCGGATACAGCGGCGTCAGGTTGTCAAAGTGCACCTTGTGGCGCGCCTTTTCAGGGTCGTCAAAGTTGATACGCGTAACCTTGGTCAGCGCAAAGAACCGCTCATTCTCGCCCGGCGCCTGCATCAATCCTTCGATCGTGTCGCCGGTGCGCAGCGAAAACTGGCGGATCATATCGGGCGAGACATAGATATCGTCAGGACCGGGCAGATAGTTCGCTTCGGTCGAACGCAAGAACCCGAAACCGTCCTGCAAAACCTCAAGAACACCGTCCCCGCCGACTTCCCAGCCCTCTTCCGCCCGCTCTTTCAGGATCGAGAACATCATCTCGCCCTTCCGCATCGACGGGGCGTTCTCGATCTCGAGCTCTTCTGCCATCGCCAACAAAGCCGCGGGCGTTTGCGCTTTCAGCTCGGACAGATTCAAACGGTCTTCCGCCATGGCAGATCCTCCAGAACGCCCCGGGGCGCATCGTTCATCAATATATATTCCTGGGAAACGCGATCTCCGGACGGAGCCGCCTTGGCGCCTACCTATGCCAAGCACTGTTCCAAGTCAATGTCTTGGGTTCACTGCCCGTTTTGGGCCCCGATCCTTCTAATAATAAAGAAAGATATAAAGAAGGATGATGATGAAGTAGGGGCAGGGATAACTGGAATTCACGAGTTCTCCACAGATCTATCCCAGCTCCACCAAAGGAACGGTTCCGAGTTTTCAGTGCTATAAGGCCAAACGACCCGACGATCTGCGCCGGCATCCAGTCTATCCACACCCCACCCGACCGACTTCTCCCTTGTGGAAAACCACCCTGCGGACCCTCGCGCGGCACCCTTGTCTTTTCGGGTCAACTGTTCTTACCAATGGAGAACCCCTTCTTACGACCTCACGCACGCACAGACTTATCCCCATGCCTGTCCTTATCCTCGCATCGAATTCCGCGATCCGGGCGAAGCTTTTGCACAACGCGGGGATCGCGCTCACCCAGCTTCCCGCCCGAATCGACGAAGAATCGCTGCGCGAGTCGCTTCTGCCGAGGGTGCCAACGCCCATGACATTGCCGATGCGCTGGCCGAGAACAAAGCGTTGAAACTCTCGATCAAGAATCCCGAGGCCCTCGTGCTCGGCTGCGATCAGCTTCTTGAATGCGACGGCTCGCTTTTTTCGAAACCGGCGTCTCCCGACGATGCCCGCGACCAGTTACGCCGTCTGCGCAACCGCACGCACCGTCTTCACACAGCGGCCGTTCTCTATCGCGACGGTCAGCCAATCTGGCGCCATGTTTCCACCCCCCGGCTGACGATGCGCGATTTCACCGACGGGTTTCTGGACAGCTATGTTATGGATACTTGGGACGACATTCGTCATTGTGTCGGATGCTACCAGATCGAAGGGCTCGGGATCTGCCTGTTTTCGCAGATCGAAGGTGACCTGTTCGCTGTTCAGGGCCTACCCCTTTTGGAACTTCTGAATTTTCTTTCGCTGCGCAAGGATATTCCGGATGACCGCTCGGATCCCCCTCGCCGCTGTTCTCGGATGCCTGATCGCCCACAGCCGTTCTCCTCGGCTGCATGGAACGTGGTTGGCGCGGTATGGCATTGCCGGTCATTACGTCCCGCTTCATGTCGAGCCCGGCGATCTGGCCAATGTGCTTGCCGCGTTGCCCCGGATGGGTTTTGTGGGCGCAAACGTGACCATCCCGCATAAACACGCGGCGCTGGAACTTGCCGATGTTGTCACTGATACTGCCAAGTGGATCGGGGCCGCCAACACGCTGACCTTTGGCGATCAAGGGATTCATGCTGACAACACCGACGCCTATGGATTCTGCGCAGAACATCCGCGCTGCGCATCCTGAATGGTCCCCGCGCGAGGTCGCGTTGATTGGCGCGGGGGGGGCCTCTCGAGCCGTGATCGCGGCGCTTCTGGATCATGGCGCCACCACCATCCGCTTGGCCAACCGATCCCGTCACCGGGCCGAGGAGCTGGCGAGCGATTTTGGTCCCGTCGTGAAGGTCGAATCATGGGACGACAGATCAGCCATGCTGGCTGGCGTCGATACACTGGTTAATGCCTCGTCGCTGGGTATGAATGGCCAGCCGCCACTTGACCTTGCCCTCGATGATCTTCCGGCTACCGCTTTGGTGAATGATCTGGTCTATACACCGCTGGAGACCGGGCTTCTGGCTCAGGCGCGCGTCCGCGGAAATCCATGCGTCGACGGTTTGGGGATGCTGCTGCACCAAGCGGCGCCCGGTTTCGAGCGTTGGTTCGGCCAGCGCCCCCAAGTAGACGATGCGCTGCGACAGGCGGTTCTGGGATGAGTATTGTCCTCGGCCTCACCGGCTCCATCGGGATGGGCAAATCGACCACGGCGGGTTTCTTTCGCGATGCCGGCGTTCCCGTTTGGGATGCCGACGCCGCTGTTCATGGCCTCTACGCCGCCGGGGGCACCGCGGCTGATGCGCTGGCGCCGGTTTTTCCTGCCGCGGTCAACTCTGACGGCAGCGTCGACCGTGGCCGGTTGCGGGCCTTGCTGGCAAAAGACCCTTCCTTGATCGATACGTTGAACGCCCTCGTTCACCCGCTCGTCGCGCAGGATCGGCAGATGTTTCTCGACAAACATCAAACCGCGCCGCTCGTCGTTGTCGACGTGCCATTGTTGTTCGAAACCAAGGGCGATGCGTATTGCGATGCCACCCTCGTTGTCACCGCTGACCCCGAGGTTCAGCGCTCGCGCGTTCTTGCGCGTGGGATGTCCGAGGCGGATTTCACCATGATTTTGTCGCGTCAGATGCCCGACGCAGAAAAGCGCGCCCGGGCCGACCATGTCATCGAAACCCGAACCCCTGAGCAGACGCGAACCGACGTTCTGGCCCTGATCGCACAGCTTCAGAAGGATCATCGGCATGCGTGAAATCGTTCTGGATACCGAAACCACGGGCTTCGAACCCTCGGAAGGGCACCGTCTGGTCGAGATCGGCTGTGTTGAACTGCTCAATCACATGCCGACGGGCAACACCTATCACCAGTACATCAACCCCGAGCGGGACATGCCCGCCGACGCCTTTGCCGTTCATGGTCTGGGCGATGACTTTCTGCGGCCTCAACCGAAATTCGCGCAGATTGCCGATGATTTCTTGCGGTTCATCGGGGACGCGACGCTGGTGATCCACAACGCCGCGTTCGACATGCGGTTTCTGAACGCGGAACTGGGCTGGGCGAACAAACCGCTGCTAACCGCGAACAAGGTTGTCGACACCCTCGCCATAGCCCGGCGCAAATTCCCGGGGTCACCGGCGTCGCTTGATGCGCTGTGTCGCCGGTTTGCGATCGATAACTCCAGCCGAACCCTTCACGGCGCGCTTCTCGATTCGCAGATTCTGGCCGAAGTGTATCTTGAACTCATCGGCGGTCGGCAGCCCGATCTTGTTCTGGCGGTTCAGCCTCGACAGTCGGGTTCCAGCCGCTCTGCCCCTGCCGAAACGACATGGCGCCCGCGACCCCGCCCGACACCATTGCCCCCGCGCCTCACGCAGGCCGAAGCCGAAGCCCATGCGAAGTTCGTCGAGAAAATGGGTGAATCGGCCCTTTGGCGTCGGTATGACGGTTGACGTTCTGGTCATCGGTGCCGGTCCCGCCGGGCTGATGGCCGCCGATCAGGCGCTGCGCGCTGGTTGCAGCGTCATCGTGGCCGAGGCCAAGCCTTCGGTCGGTCGCAAGTTCCTGATGGCGGGAAAATCGGGCCTGAACCTCACCAAGGACGAAAATTTCCCAAAATTCGTGTCTCACTATGCGGAATCGGCGCCTTTCCTGACTCCGATATTGCGTCAATTCGGCCCGGTCGAGGTCATGGACTGGGCGCGTTCGCTTGGCCAAGAGGTGTTCACAGGCTCGACCGGGCGCGTTTTTCCGAAGGTCATGAAAGCATCACCGCTGCTGCGGGCGTGGCTGGCCGATTTGGCCGACCGGGGACTGACCGTGAACACGCGCTGGCGCTGGTGCGGCCCGGACGGCGATGGTCAGGCGTTCGACACCCCTGACGGGCGACAGATCCTGCGCGCGTCGGCGGTGGTCTTCGCGATGGGCGGCGGAAGTTGGGCGCGCCTTGGGTCTGACGGCGCGTGGGCGCCGGCTCTCTCCGGCCTCGGGCTTCGCATCAATGCGTTCCAGCCCGCGAATTTCGCGCTGCGTGTCGACTGGTCATCGCACATGACCGCCAGTTTCGGTGCTCCGCTAAAATCGATCGCGTTGCGCGCTGGAGTGCTGACAAGCAGGGGCGAAGTGACGATCTCCGCGAAGGGCCTCGAGGGGGGCGGGCTTTATCCGCTTGGGCCCGCGTTGCGCGCCGGCTTGCCCTGTATCATCGATTTGTTCCCCGACCAGTCTGCTCAGACGCTCGCTACGCGGCTGGCTTTGCGCCCGGCAAAGGAAAGCGCCACGACGACGTTGCGCAAGGCCCTCAACCTTTCGGGCGCTCGACTGGCCTTCGCCTTGGAAGCAGCGCGCCCCTTCCCCGCGCAGCCTGCCGACCGCGCGCTTGCGCTCAAGTCACTTGTCGTGCCGAATGCCCACCCTGCCCCCTTGGACGAAGCCATCTCGACAGCCGGTGGATTGGCGCTGGCGGAGCTGGATGAGTCGCTGATGATCTCAAATCGTCCCGGGTTTTTCGCGGCTGGCGAGATGATGGATTGGGAGGCGCCGACAGGGGGCTATCTGCTCACGGCCTGTCTTGCCACGGGTCGGGTTGCCGGGAAGGCCGCCGCGCGCTGGTCAGGCCGAGATGCCTGACAGGATGAAACCGCCATCGATCCCATAGCGCCCCGCCAGCACGTGACCCTTGTCGAAATCGCCGACCGGCTGGCGGAATTCGGCCTCGAACTTGCCAGATGACCACGCAACCTCGAACCCGTCGAACCCGAAAATCTGACGGGTCAGCGGAAACTGCGCTTTGTAGGCGCATTCCTTCAGCGAGAACACCAGCCTTGCCTCGCGCAGATCGCCAACGCGTGTGCGTTCCGAAGGGCTCAACACCGTCTCAATGATTTCTTCGGGCAGATCTTCGTGTGGTTCCAGATCCAGCCCCACCATCTTTGCACGTCGCGAAACGGCAGCAACGGCAAATCCTGCGGCATGGGTGATCGATCCGGCGACTCCGTTCGGCCACAGGGGTGTCCGATCCAAGGCGGTGTCGATGGCGACAGACTGGCCCAGCGCCTGACGAGCAGCGGTTCTTCCGGCCGCGAATTCCCGCGCCCGCGATGCGACGGCATTGCGGATTCCGCGCACTTCCGACTCAAACAACGTGCGTGGGTCGCAATCATTGATCCGCGCAACACCGACGCGGGTTTCGGCGTCGAAAAGCGACGCTGCCAGATCCGAGAGGATCCGGCAGTCGTCGTTGATTTTTGGAATGGCGCTCACCCCAGTTTGCTCAGCCGTTCCGCCCGCATGGCACGGCGGCGCGACATGGCATCCAACCGTCCCTCGCCCGCGGGTTCTGCCACTGCGGCGACAGGCGCCGCCTTGGGCACGGGGCGGATCTTGCCGTCGATATGACCGACCAGCGCGGACAGGACCGGGAAGCGGAACACGTCGGTGATCGACAGTCCCGGCAGTGCCAGCGCCTCGCGGATTTCGCGATGCGCCTGAACCGCCAGCAGCGAGTGACCGCCAAGCTGGAAGAAGTTGTCCCCCGGCTTGACCTCGGCCAGACCCAGAACCTTGCACCAGATCGCGGCGATCTTGGCCTGGGTATCGCCCCCATTGGCCGCGACAGGGGCCTCGATCACCGCCGTGCGCACCACGGACGGGGCCGGCAGGGCCTTGCGATCGATCTTCTTGTTCGGCGTCAGCGGGAAGCGTTCGACCCGGACGATATGTGCCGGAACCATGTGGGCGGGCATCCGGGCGGCCAGCGCCGATTTAAGCGCCGCACCGTCTGCCGAGCCAATGAAATAGGCCACCAGCCGCACATCGCCCGGCGTGTCTTCGCGCGGGATCACCACGCTTTGCGTCACGCCGAACTGTTCGTCCAGAACCGTCTCGATCTCGCCCAGCTCGATCCGATAGCCGCGGATCTTCACCTGATGATCCGCGCGACCAAGGAAGTCGATACCGCCATCAGCCCGCAACCGAACCAGATCGCCCGTGTTATACATCCGGCCCGGTGCGAACGGGTTCGGCACGAATTTCTCGGCCGTCAGTTCCTCGCGCTGCCAATAGCCACGAGTCACACCCTCGCCGCCGATCCACAGCGTGCCATCGGTGCCCAGCGGAACGGGGCGCTGGGCGTCGTCCAGCACATGGATCGTCGTGTTGGCAATCGGCGAACCGATGCCCACGACCCCCTCGCCGACCGTCGACATCGCTGTCGTCGACCAGATCGTCGTTTCCGTGGGGCCATACATGTTCTGCACCGGGTTGCCGGTGATCTGCGCCAGTTCCGCAGCCAGAGCACCCGGCAAAGCCTCGCCTCCGACCATCATGTGATCGACACGCGACAGGGCGGCGCGGGCCTCATCGTTGGCAACCAGCATGCGGGCCATCGACGGCGTGCATTGCAGATGCGTGACCTTGTGGCGCATGATCTGCGCCGAGATCGAGAAGTCATCAGCCGCGATTTCCGCCGGGGCATTCGCGCGGCGCAGAACCTCGGCGAGCGGGTAGAGCCCTTCGAGAACCTGCGACGTCGGGATACCATAGTCGATCAGACAGCCGATTTCCGAAACGCCAATCGCCTTGAGCTGTTCAGTGCGCTTGAGGCAATCCTCGACCGTGCCGAACAGGCCCGAGTCCTCGAAATAGCGGTTGAACGCATATTCAAGGATCCCGTCAACCTCGTCCTGGCTGAGCGTGCGCAGGTCGATATCCATCGGGTTCGACACGCCTTGCGGCTTCTTGAACGCCGGGAAGGCCCAAGCGTATTGCTTGACCAGCCCGGCCGCCGACAGAAGATAGTTCTTCATCGGCCCGCGTGCGGTTTCACGCGCCAGTTCGCGGGTGCGCGCCACATAGGTGTGCAGCATCAGCGTGACGGTAAAGTCCTTCGGGTCGTGACCCGCCTTGCGCAGCGCCTCGTGATAGATCTTGATCTTGTCGGCGACCTCGGGGATCGACTGGCCCAGCAGGTGGGTCAGCACGTTCGCGCCGATTTCACCAGCCTCGCGCCATGTATCCGGGTTGCCGGCGATGGTCAGCCACAGTGGCAATTCCTTGGAAACAGGGCGCGGCAGCGATTGCACCGGCACCATTTCCCCGTTGCCGCGATCAAAGGCGACTTCCTCGCCACGCCACAGCTTGCGCACCTTGTCGATGGTGTCGAACATGGCCGCCTTGTTGTTCGGCGGGCAATTTTCGGGCCGCAGAACAAAATCGACCGGATGCCAGCCTGAGGCAATGCCAAGCCCTGCGCGACCGTTCGTCAGGTTGTCGATGACAGCCCATTCCTCGGCGATGCGCAGCGGATGGTGCAAAGGTGCCACCACCGAGCCCGAGCGCACGTCGATATTCTTGGTGACCGCTGCGACGGCGGCGCCGGATACCGCCGGGTTCGGGAAGGGGCCGCCGAACGCGTGGAAGTGGCGTTCGGGTGTCCAGACAGCGCGGAACCCATGGGTATCGGCGAATTTGGCGCCTTCCAGCAGCAGTTCGTATTTGCGCGGGCCTGCACCGTCGTCGTTGCCCCAATAGAACAGGCTGAAGTCCATCTTCTTGTCGGAGACCGGCATCGACCCACCCGAGACCATCATGCGGTCTTCATCGGACGTCAGCACCAGTTTGAAGCCACGCGACAGGGTCCAGAACAGTTCCAGCACCGAGATGTCAAACGACAGCGAGGTCACGGCCAGCCAGACGCTGCCCGCTTCATGCGCGATACGCTCATCCATCCCGGCGAAGAAGTTCGCCACGTTGCGATGTTCGACCATCACGCCCTTGGGCAACCCGGTCGAACCCGAGGTATAGATCATATACGCCAGATTTTCGGGCGCGGCTCCGGTTTCGGGGTTCTCGGTGCTCGCCGAGGTCAGGCGCGTATCAGTGTCGAGCACCAGCAGTTCACCCGTGTGTTCGGGCAGCGCATCGATCAGCGAGGATTGCGTGACGATCACGGGTGCGCCCGAATCCGTCAGGAAATGCCGCAGCCGGTCGGCAGGATAGGCCGGATCCATCGGCACATAGGCCCCGCCGGCCTTGAGGATGCCCAAGGCACCGATCAGCAGTTCAGGTGCACGACGGGTGCACAGCGCAACCGGCGTATCGGGCTGAATGCCCATCGATTGCAGCACATGCGCAACGCGGTTGGCCCGCGCGTTCAGGTCGGCATAGCTCAGCGCCTGACCTTCGAACACCAGCGCGGTCGCGTTCGGCGTCCTGGCAACCTGCGCTTCAAACAGACGCGACACGGTTTCACGGTCAAACGCGCACTCGGTTGCGTTCATCTTGGCCATCACCGATTTCTCGGCGGGGCAGATGCGGTCCAGCATCTCGATCTCGGCTTCGGCATCGGCTTTGGCCAGATGTGAAATGCGCGCCACGAACAGATCAAGCGTCGCGACATCGATCTTTGACAGGTCGCCCGCCAGCATGGCCCCTTCTTGGCCTGCCACGATGCAAAGCGCGGTGCCGGGGATAGGGTCGGCGGTTTCCGAAAGGCCCAGCGCCGGGGCGTTCACGGGCGCCAGCGCCGGATCGCGGGCGATCAGGTCGCGCGCATAGGACGGATGTTTGCGGCTCCGTTCGCAGGCCGCCTTGATCGCTGCTTCGCGGGCGTTCAGGCTGTTGCCCGCAATGGTCATCGGGACCCAGGGCGCAATGTATCTGGGGGCCGACGCATGAACGACCGCGGTTTGCGCGCCGTTGAGCGCCCAGTCACCTGCCACATAGGCCGACACGATCGCCGCCGCCCGCGACGCGCTGACAGACAAGGGACGCTTGGCGAAGCCCTCGCCCGTTGGTTTGCCCGCGCTGAGTTCGGCACCGGCAAAGGACGCCAAGGCCTTGCGCCAAATCCCGTCACCGGGCGTGACGCGGGCCATTGTCGCCGTCAGGCTGGCGGCATTTGGCCGCTGCAACACATCGCCCGGCTTGGCGACATCGCCCACCGGGAAGCCGGACAGGCATGTCAGGTCCATGAGGCGCACGGCGCCATCGGCGCAAGCGACAACCAGATCGTCACCTGCCGAAATGACCCGTCCCGGTGCGCCCGACCCTTCGGCCAGTTCGGCGCGCCCCACGGCATGGACGCCGCTGGACGTTTCAATCTTGGCGACGAGAAGCGGGTTCCAGTAACCGCCATGATCCATTGCCCGCACCAGACGGACGATTTCATCCGCGGAAGCCGAGAAATCGATAAGGCCCGCGGCTTGGGGTCTGTCGTTCTTCAGGCACAGCGTGCGCTGTGACAAATCCTGCTTGCGACGGTTCGCGGCGCCGCTCTCCAGCGACGCGACGACTGCCGGAAAACTCTCGATCGCGGCGGCATAGCAACGTGCGTTCAGCGAGAAAGCTGTATCGTCGGGCGAGATGTCGAATTCGACCTGTTCGAGGATATCCCCCTCGTCGATTCCGCCTTCGATCAGGTGCCATGTGATGCCGTGGCGCGTCTCGCCGTTCAGCAACGCCCAGACCGGTGCGTTCAGCCCGGCATAGCGCGGCAGAGGGCCATCGTGGAAGTTCACCGCGCCCTTGCGCGCCCGTGCGATCAACGAGTCGGGCAGAACGGTCAGGTTCGCAATCGACAGGAGCCAATCGAAATCGCCCTCGACACGCTGTTCCAGGTCTTTGCCCGGCGAAACCACGGGAATTCCGGCGGTGTCCGCCCATGCGATCACGTCAGCATTGCTGCTGACGACCGTCCGGACGCGGTGACCGCGCCCCATGGCGATCTTGGCGCACTGGACCAGAAGCGATTCATTGCCAACCAGTACACAATCAAACGAAGTCATTTCAGCTCTCCTGGGCTTTGCGCGTCCCCAAGGTGTGTCTCACAAGATCGCGGAGAAAATATGGCGGTGTTTGGGGCGTCTTGCGTTGCACAAGCACCCGCAAGCCAAAGATTCCCATACCGGCGACATGCGCCATTGTTGCCGCCAGCGTATAAATCCGCCCGTGGTTCTTTTCGAAGTAATGGCGACGGGATTCGAACCAGTAGCCGGGGACCCGTTTCCAGGTCTTCATCCCGGTCGAGACCGATCCGATGTGCATCACCCGGCTTTCGACGACATAAACGGCCTTCCATCCCGCCTTGGCCGAGCGGCGGAACAGGTCGGTTTCTTCGAAATAGAGGAAGAACGTCTCGTCGAAGAGGCCGATCTGATCCAGCATGTCCTGCCGCGCCAAAACCGATGCTCCGGCGAACCAGTCGACCGCGGTCGTAACCGTGGGCAAGGGCGGCGCGATGATGGATTTCCTGAGCAGCTTTGAAATCGGTCCGGTCGCTGCCGCGCTCTCGAATTCGCTGGCAATCGAAGGGAAGCGAAAGGCGGTGGTATGCGGTTCGCCATCGTCGCCGTGGATGTAACTGCCCGCAAAGCCCACATCCCTGTGGGTATCGAGGTAATCCACCAGCACCTTGATCGCGTCCTTGGCCGGGAAGGCATCGGAGTTCAGGATATAGATGTAATCGGGTTTCGACCCATCCGGCAGCCCGGCCCTGATTCCGTGGTTGTTGCCTGCGCCATAGCCCCCGTTGCGCCCCGATTGCAGGACGCGCACGCGGGGCCAGTCCTTGGCGGCCTCGGCCATCTTCTCATACGACCCGTCTTGCGAGTCGTTGTCGACGATGGTGATCGCGCCGTCGATCCCTTCCATGGCTTCGATTGCCGCCTGCGCCGATTTCAGCGTCATGTCGGGCGTGCGCCAGTTCAGGATGACGCAAAGAACGCTGCTCATTCGTCCACCTCGGCAATCAGGGCTTTGAGTTTCGACGCCATCACCCGCACATTGGGCTCCAGCACCATCGAATCGTGATCGCCGGGAACTTCGTGAACGCTCAACGCGGGCATGAACTGCGACCAGTCGTTATCGGCATAGACATATTCCTTGGCGTGGCTGACCCAACGCCCGCCCGTGACCTTCCAATGCAGATCCAGCGGTGGACGGAACAGGGCGACCTTGCCGTCATAGGGCGTTGTGGCGACATGCGGCAGCGCGTTGCGGAACGCCGTTTCAATGGCGCGGTTATGAAAGCCCGAGTCCGCCTCGCCAGCGGCCTCTTCGGCCATGCGGGCCTGCGTTTCCTTCCAGTCGCGCCGGGCCTGCGCCCACTCGCTGAAATAGCCCAGACCCTTGCGGCGGAATTCGTGCAGCTTGATCATCGCCTTGTCTTGGCGCGACAGTTCCGGACGCAACGGCAACGGCGTGTCGAGCATGGTCAGCAGCTTGACCTCTTCCCCCTCGGCCCGAAGGATGCGCGCCATTTCCAGCGCCGTCAGCCCGCCGCCCGAGAAACCACCCAGCAGATAGGGCCCGTGCGGCTGGATCTGCCGAACCTCGGCCAGATAATCGCGCGCGGCTTCGTCAAGGCGCTGATGCGGTTTGGCCCCCCCCAGCAGACCGCGGGCTTGCAGACCATAGAACGGGCGGTCGGTGCCCAGCAGTTGTGCCAGATGCCGCAGGTTCAGCACGTTGCCGAACATGCCTGCCACAAGGAAGAACGGGGTTTTCGGCCCGCCCTCGCCCTCGTGCATCGGCACAAGGAATTCGAAACGCCGCGTGGGCTTGGCCACGGCAGGCGCATCGCCGGTTTCGGTGATGCCCGCGACCTCGGCCACCATGGCGGCGATTTTCTCGACCGTCGGGGCCTCGAACAGCACCGAGATCGGGAAATCCACCGCCCATGTCTTTTTCGCCCGCGCGAACAGGCGCACCGCGATCAGCGAATGCCCACCCAGATCAAAGAACGAATCCTGCACGCCCACGCCTTGGACGCCCAGCAATTCCTCCCACATGCTGACCAGCATGCGTTCGACATCGTTGCGCGGCGCGACGTATTCGCTGTCCAGATTGGGGCGCTCGAATTTCTGGCCTTCGCTGGCGGCTTCCTTGACGCCTTGCGCGGCCTCGGCGATCAATTCCGGCAAGGTCAGAGACGATATCACCACCTGCGGGCGGTCGACTGCCAAGGCACGCAAGAACGCCTCGCCCCCCTCAGCCGGTGTGATGCCCATCGACAGGTTGCGGGCCAGACGTTCCTCGCCGGGGTTCAGCGCGCGGGATTCGCCCGGCACTTCTTCCAGCTCAACCTCGGACGGCAGCAAGGGCGCCGCCTTGCCGAACCCGCCGTCCAGCCGCTTGATCGTGAACCGCGCGATTTCGGCGCAGATCTCGCCCTCAGGCGTGGCCAGCGTGATGTCAAAGCTGGCGAACCCGGTTTCAGCGGGCGCGATCTTGACGTGGCTGACGATTTCGGCGGGCAGTGCGCGGTAAACCTTGACGCTGCGATAGGACACCGGAACCCACAGCGCGCGGCCCTGATAGCCCGCGATCAGTTCCATCGCCCAACCCGTCGCCAGATCCATTAGCGCGGGGTGCAGAACATATCCCTTGCCCAGATCGGCGCGGAAGGCTTCGGGCAGTGCCAGATGCGCGATCCCTTCGCCGTTGCCATAGGCCTGGCGGCGCAGAACCCGCCAGCGCGGGCCAAAGTTCAGATGCGTTTCCTGCCCGGTGGCGATGCCGGCCACGTCCTCGGTCACGTTGTTGGTGCAGCGCGCGACCACGGCGGCCACATTCATCGGCGCAGGCTTGCCGAACTGGCCCATCCGCACACGGGCGGCCGCGTTCAGCGCAAAGCCCTTGCGCCCGCGCATCATCACCGCCGAACGCAGGGCAAAATCATACCCCTCGTCCGAGCGCGTCAGCGTCACGCGGATTTCCTTGGGTTCATCGACCTCGAGCGCGCGAAAGAAGGTCAGATCGGCGATCTCGAAGGGCTCCATCTCGCCCTGGCCATGAAGCGACTGCACCGCAATTTCCAGCATCCCGGTGCCGGGAACCAGCGCCTTGCCATCCTTGGTGCGGTGTTCGTCCAGCAGCCACATGTCCTGCGAATAGGTCGCGCTGAACTGGCGGTTCATCTTGGCGTCATACCCGGCGCGATCCAGCAGCGGAACCGTGGCGGGCGCGTCGGGCAGCGCCGGGCCGTGACCCATGCGCGCCGCCATGGCGTCGGCGGCCATGCCGACCTCGGCCCAGATGCCCCAGTTCAGCGACAGAACGCGGGTCTTGCCGCTGCGCGAGCGTGCCCAAGCGTTCAGATATTCGTTCGCGGCGACATAATCGACCTGACCAGCAGGCGCGGTGAGGGTCGAGGTCGAGGCGAAAACGACGATCTGCTTGATCGCGCCATCCGGCAGCAGCGCGTCTAGCACTCGCATCCCGTGGACCTTGGGCGCGAATACGCTTTCGACGCTGCCAACGGTTTTGGCCAACAGCGGCGCGTCATCAATCGCACCGGCGGCGTGGATCAGCCCGTGAATCTCGCCGAACTGCGCTCTCACCGCGTCCAACGCGCTGCGCATGTCGTCGATGTTGCAGACATCCGCAGCGGCGACCATCACTTGACCGCCCAGCGATTCCAGCCGTTCGACGGCCAGAATGCGCCGCGCGACCGGATCGGCGGGGTTCTCCTTGCGCGCGGCCCATTCCGAACGCGGCGGCAGGGCTGTGCGTGCGATCAGCGCGATTTTCGCGCCCGAGCGGGCAATCAGCGCCTCGGCCACGGTTTGACCGATACCACCGAAACCGCCGGTAATGACCCAAGTTGCGCCTTGCGGCAGGTCGGGCGCTTGTTCCAACGGCTGCGGGCGCATGCGTTGTTCATACCGACGCCCGCCGCGCAGGGCGACGACGCTGTTTTGCGGGGCGTTGAACAGTTCCTCCAACAGCGGCGCGGTCAAGTCGGGGTGCCCGCCCCGTTTGCGTGCGCGCGGCTCGATATCAAGGGTCGAGACCGTCATACCGTCGATCTCGCGCGGGATCACCCGCGAAGGCCCGGCGATCATCGCCTTTTCGGGCCAGCGGACCAGCTCGTCCTTGACCTGCGCGGCTCCGGCGGTAACGACCGTCATGTGAATATCGGCCAGCCCTTCGGAACCCAACGCCTGTCCAAGGAACATCAGCGAATAAAAGCCCTTTTCGACATGCGCCTGAAACGCGTTCGAACCGGGGCGGAAGCGTTCTTCACCCTCGGCCAGCCAGAAATGTGCGATCCGGGTCGGCACGGTGCCGCGATGCACCAGATCTTGCACCAGTTGGTCATAGCCCTCGCGTCCGCGTTCGGACGGCAGCGAATAGACGGTTTCGGTGCGGCGGCGGAAGGTATCGCCCGCCTGAACTTCGATCACCTTTTGCCCAGCGGCACGCAGACGCGCGATTACGGGCGCGGCGATCCCGCCATCATCGGCGAATACCAGCCAGGTTTCCTTGGGCGCTTCGTCCAGTTCGCTCTCTACGTCGAATTCGATTTCCGCCGACCGCGTGACCCAAGCCAGCCGCGTGCCCATGTCGGCCAGATCCTCGATCCGGGCGGGAATGGCGGTTTGAGTTTCGGCCGTGGCTTTGACGCGGGGGATGAAATATTCGCGACGGTCGAAGGCATAGGTCGGCAGCGGGACACGCACGCGGCGCGCCTCGCCCCAATATTGCGCCCAGTCGAATGTGCCGCCCAGCGCCCAGATCCGCCCCAGCAGACCAAGGTGATAAACGTCGTCGGCGATGTCTTCCTCGGGGTGGCGCAGCGCGGCCAGAACTTGCTGCGGCGGAACGGCGCCATGCATACGCGTCAGCGACGACAAAGCCTTGCCGGGGCCGACCTCCAGCCAGATCCGATTGGGGTTTTCCGCCAGCGTAGACACGCATTCGGCAAACATCACCGTCCCGCGCAGATGCTGTGTCCAGTAATCGGGGCTGGTCGCCTGCTCGGCCGTCAGTTCCTTGCCCGTCCGGTTCGAGATGATCGGCAAACGCGGCGCGTTCAACTGAATCGAGGCCAAATAGGCGCGGAACCGGTCCAGAATTCCGTCCAGCATCCGCGAATGCGCGGCGATGTTGATCGCGATACGCTGGGTTTCGATGCCATCGGCCTCCAGCCGCTTGGCCAGATCGTCCAACCCTGAATCCGGCCCCGAAACCACGGTCAGTTCCGGCGCGTTTACGCTGGCGATGTCCAGATCGCCCAGATAGGGCGTTACACCCTCAAGCGACAGCGGCACCGACAGCATGCCACCGGCGGGCACCGTATCGAACAACTGGCCGCGCAGGTGCACGAGGCCGATGCAATCCTCGAAGCTCAGCACCCCGGCCAGACAGGCGGCGGTATTCTCGCCCATCGAATGACCGACCAGCGCGCTGGGCTGAACACCCCACGCCATGAACATCTGCGCCAGCGCGTATTCGGTGATCATGATCAGCGGCAACTGGACCGAGGGCTTCTTCAGCACTTCGTCCGCTGCACCTTCGGCGCCCGGTTCGGGCAGCCACAGGGAGCGAATGTCGTAATCCAGCCGCGGTTGCAGGATTGCCAGACCCTTATCCATCCATTCGGCAAAGACCGGCTCGGTCTCGTAAAGGTCGCGCGCCATGCCTGCGTATTGCGCGCCGCCGCCGGGGAACATGAACACCACATCGGGATTTTCCAGCGCGGTGTGGGTAAAGACCCGGCGCTGATTGCCCGATTCCAGCAGGTCGGCGGCCTGTTCATGCGTTTCGGCGACCACGACCAGACGCTTGTCAAAAGCGCGGCGGCCCTTGTGCAGGGTCCATGCCACATCGGCGAGATCCTGATCGGGGTTCGCGCGCAGATGCGCCGCAAGGTTCTTGCCCGCCTGATCCAGCGAGGTCTTGTTGCGCGCCGACAGGGTCAGCACCTGGAATGGCCAGTCGCTCTCGCCCGAAGGTTCGCGCGCGGGGGCCTCTTGCAGGATCACATGCGCGTTCGTGCCGCCCACGCCAAGGCTGTTGACGCCCGCACGACGCGGCGAGCCGCGACCATCCCACGGGGTCAGCGCGGCATTCACCATGAAGGGGCTGTTTTCGAAATCAATCGTCGGGTTCGGCGCCTCGTATCCCAAGGACGGCGGAATTTCCTTGTGGTGCAGCGCCAGCGCGACCTTGACCATGCTGGCAACGCCCGCCGCCGTATCCGTATGACCGATGTTGGTTTTCACCGAACCGATGCGGCAAAACTGATTGGCCTCGGTCGATTGGCGGAAGGCCTCGGTCAGGGCGGCGACTTCGATCGGGTCGCCCAGATAGGTGCCCGTGCCGTGGCATTCGATGTAATCGACGGTATCGGCAGGAACATCGGCGACGGCCTGCGCCTCGGCGACGCAGCGCGCTTGTCCTTCGACAGACGGGGCCAGATAGCCCGCTTTTTGCGCGCCGTCGTTGTTGATCGCGGTGCCCTTGACGACCGCCCAGATGTGATCGCCATCGCGGATCGCATCGGCCAGACGCTTGAGCACGATCACCCCCGCGCCCGAGCCGAACACCGTGCCTTGTGCGCGATGGTCAAAGGCGTGGCATTCGCCGTCGGGCGAAAGGATTTCGTTTTCCTTGTGCAGATAGCCGTGGCCCTGTGGCATCTCGATGGTCACGCCACCGGCCAGCGCCATGTCGCATTCACCCGACAACAGCGATTGCGCGGCGTAATGCACGGCGACCAGAGAGGTCGAGCATGCGGTCTGGATGTTCACCGACGGCCCGCGAAGGTCGAAGATATGCGACACGCGGGTCGACAGGAAATCCTTGTCGTTGCCGGTGTGGCGCAGCAGGAACATGCCCACATCGCGCACCATGTCGCGGTTCGAGCAGATGTTGAAATAGAAATACGAGCCCATGCCGCACCCGGCATAGACCCCGATATTGCCGTCGAACCCTTCGGGCGTGTGGCCTGCGTTTTCCAGCGCCTCCCATGCGACCTCAAGAAACTGGCGGTGCTGAGGGTCAAGGATCGCGGCCTCTTTCGGCGAGAAACCAAAGAACTCGGCATCGAACTCGGCGTATTTTTCCAGCGGCGCGGCAAAGGGCACATAGTTCGGCAGCCGCATGACCGCCGGGTCTTCGCCTGCAGCGATCAGCTCGTCCTCGCTCAGGCGACGAATGGCGCGCAACCCGGATCGCAGGTTGTGCCAATATTCGCCGATCGATCCGGCGCCCGGAAGGTGCGCGGCCATGCCGACAATGGCGATGTCGGTTTCGCTGATCGACTCTGAAACAGAAGACATGAGGATACCCGGTGCTCGACAGTATGATTGACTGGAAACAATCAGTCTTTTGGGGCGATATTTGCCCCCAATTCCGGCAAAAAGGTGGCGTTAGAGAACCGTGCGCGGCCCGCGGTCCTTTTGCGTGCGGCGACGGTCTTTGACGACCCCGCCAAGGACGATGCGCCCGTGCATGCCGCGCACTTCGTCGACATGGGTTTTTTCCGCCATGTGTCTGAGGGATTCGGCATAGCCCAGCAGAGCGCCCACAACGAGCCACGTGAAGGGAATGAGGGTCGCGTTCGGCAACATGTCCGACATGTTCACGCCATGGATCAGGACCAGCGCCGAAACGACGACTGGCACCTCAAAGCGGGGGACTCGTGCTGCCCATTTGCGGATCGAAAAGATGGGATAGGCCATCAGACCAAAGGCGGCGAGGAACCCAACCCATCCGAACTGGCTGATGGTGATGATCCACTGACCATCGACCACGGTGTCCGACCGGCCCGTGCGTTCGTTATAGATGAACGACCGGCCCCACCCGCCCCAGCCGAACAACGGCTTGTGCGCGGCGTGATCCAGAACCACATCTTCGTTGTCGAAGCGGAACTCCAGCGATTGCGCGCGCTCAGGCTCGTGTGCTGCGATGCTCTGGATAAGGTCATGCGTCGGGATCAGCCCCGAACCGCGCAGCAGCGGATAGGTCAGGACCACGGTTGCAAGCAGGGTCGCGATGGCGATGTGCTTGCTGGGCTTCAGGAAGATCACCACGGGGGCGAAGATCAGCGTGAAGATCAGCGATCCCAGTGATTTGCAGATCACCACAAGACCCAGCATGAAGAACACGGCGAGCAACCGCTTGCCCTTTTCGGTCTTGGGGGCGGTTCGATACAGCGCGGCGGCCGCCATGGTGCACATGAAGGCAAAGAACGCCACCCACAACCCGTGCGGCATGAACACGAAGGGACGGAACCCACCCTCGCGCATGGCCTGCAGGAAGTTGTGCTGGAAATAGCCGTAAATCCGGGTGTGCAGCTGCGGGCTGAAACGCACCTCCCACAGCATGGGCAGCGCATAGATCGCGCCGGCGATGACCAGCGCCACCAGAACCTCGCGGATGGCTTCTTCGGTGCGCAGAACCTCGCGCGCCAGAAAGAACGGCAGCATCAGGAAGACCTGCTGCACCAGCGCCGACAGCGAGTCATAAATCCGCAGGCCCGGCAGCCCATAGCGTTGCAGTTCGTTGACATCGACCACCGTGAACGAACCAAAGGAATCGCGCCCAAACAGGATCGGATCGAGATTCGTCAGCACCGTCAGCACCGGGCTGAACAGGAAGACGATGATCAGCACCTTGCCCAAGGTGCCATCCGGCAGAAATCGGGGCATCCGGCCAAGCTGCGAGGTGATGATCGCAAAGGCCGTCAGGTTGGGAATGGATTCCTTGTCCAGCGGCGGCACCATCGGAAGGTTGATCGACGCCAGCTGCGGCAGGAACATATAGCCGGCCAGAATCGACCAGATCAGGGCCCGAACCTGCGATATCTTCCGAAACATGATCCACACGACCAAGGGCCAGAGCAGCAGCGCCGGAATCGTGGTGGCAGTCCCCATCTCAAACATCGAGGGGCCTCCTGCCGAACTGCTGCTTCCATGTGCCGTTCATCGTCTGATCCGTTCCGGGGCGTCCTTGGCCGGGTTCGAGGCCATATTTCCGCCCATATGAGCCTTTATTCCACAAGGCGGCCGAGGGCTGCCCGTCATTCGGCTTAGGTGTCAATTGCGACCACAGTGTGAGGCTTTCGTGGAATTTTCGTTCGCACCCCACAAGATCAACGTGAACATGCCGGACATGCAGCATCTGCTGTCCGAAGTCCGGCGCAGGCTCAAGCGGGGCGACGGGTTCGCCCTCGCGACGATCAATCTCGACCACCTCGTGAAGCTGTCACGCGACAAGGCTTTCCGGGCCACCTATGCCACGCAGGATCTTGTGTGCGCCGACGGGAATCCGATTGTCTGGCTGTCGAAGCTGGCCGGAAAACCGGTGTCCCTCGTCCCGGGGTCCGATGCCATCCTGCCGTTGGTCATGGAGGCCGCGCGCCTGAACGTCCCGATCGCCTTGATGGGGTCGACCGACGAATCCCTGCAGGCCGCGTCACGCGCCTTGCAGGAACGTGTGCCCGGCCTGACGGTCGCGGCCTGTATTGCCCCGCCCATGGGTTTTGATCCACAGGGCCCCGAGGCGCGCAGGATCCTCACGGCGTTGCACGATTCGGGTGCCCGGCTGACCTTCATTGCGCTGGGCGCGCCGAAGCAGGAACAATTCGCCGCCTTCGGTCGGCAGGTTACCCCGTCGATGGGCTTTGCCTCGATCGGCGCGGGGCTGGACTTTCTGTCGGGGCGTCAGGTGCGCGCGCCGCAATGGGTGCGCGCGATCGCGATGGAATGGGCGTGGCGCATGCTGTCCAACCCACGGCGCCTTGCGAAGCGGTATCTGGACTGTGCGCTTGTCCTGCCCGTCCACGCGGTCAGGGCCTTGGCACAGCGCTGATCACTTGTATTCGATCAGGGTCTTCGGCCCGCCCCGCCATTGCCGCAGATAGAACCGGATCGCGCCTTTGGCCTCGGCGAATTTGCCGATCACGTTGAAAAATGCGGGTTTCAGACCCATGCGCGGTGACAGGCGCAGGATCTGCAACGGGTAGATCAGCGCCAGCAGAACGAACGCTGGATGCAGCGCCGACAGAAGCAGGATCGCGACGGGCAAAGCGATGCCCCAGATCCAGATGCGCCGTGTCTCGCGTTCCCAGTGCGGGTGTTGGGTGGTCGAGAACCGCGCCGCCCCTTCGGCAAAGGCATGCCCGGCGCGTTCGGTTCGCTTCCACCATTGACCAAAGCGATGCATGTCGGCGTCATGCCATGTCATCTCGGCGTCGATCCGCCAGATGGTCCAGCCTTTCGCCCGCAAGCGCAGACACAGTTCGGGTTCTTCACCTGCAATCAGATCCTCGCGGTAGCCCCTAACCGCCGCGACAGCCTGATACCGCATCAACGCATCACCGCCGCAGGCCTTGGTTTCGCCAACCGGGGTGTTCCATTCGGCATCCGCCATCGCATTATAGATGCTGGCATCGGGAAACCGCTCGCGTCGGCGACCGCAGACGACGGCCGCGCGCAGGTTGTCGTGCAAAAACTGCTTGGCGCGCTTGATCCACCCCTCGCGCAGGATGCAGTCACCATCCATGAATTGAACGTAATCCGGAGCATCCTTGGCCAGCCGTGCCAGCCCCTCATTGCGTGCCCGAGCAGCCGTGAACGGGATCGACAGATCCAGATCGACGACTTCGGCGCCCCTCTCGCGGGCGGCGCCGGTGCTGCCGTCGGTTGACCCCGAATCCACATAGATCACCCGCCGAACCTGTCCCCGAAGCGAGTCGAGGCACGCAATCAGGCGCTGCCCTTCGTTGCGTCC
Organism: Paracoccaceae bacterium; assembly: GCA_041397065.1. Taxonomy (GTDB): domain Bacteria; phylum Pseudomonadota; class Alphaproteobacteria; order Rhodobacterales; family Rhodobacteraceae; genus Pararhodobacter. The sequence goes on from JAWKXG010000001.1 coordinate 198,430, forward strand.
AATGACGACAGCATCCACGATCATGTCGGCCTTCCCCCACGTCCGCCCTTCCTCATCGGATACGCCTGCGCCCGATTCCTGTCCAGCAAGGCAGGAAGATGCGCGCACCCTCTGGGCAAAACCCGCGCGATGTGTTGCATTCCTGCCCAGACAACACGAGGAGACCGCCATGACCCGCGCCCAGATCGTCGGTTGGAGCCATTCGAAATTCGGCAAGGCCGAAGAGCCCGACACAGAAAGCCTGATTGCCTCGGTTCTTCAGCCTGCGCTGGATCACGCCGGGATCGGCGCCGAGTCTGTCGACGGCATCTTTGTCGGTGTATTCAACGGCGGCTTTTCCCGGCAGGATTTTCAAGGCGCCCTCGTTGCACTGGCAGACGAAAAACTGCGCTTTGTCCCGGCGATTCGATACGAAAACGCCTGCGCCACGGGCTCGGCCGCGCTGTATGGCGCGATTGATTTCATCGAATCCGGGCGCGGCAAGATCGCGCTTGTCGTCGGTGCGGAAAAGATGACAGCCACCCCCACCGCCGAGGTTGGCGACATCCTTTTGGGCGCCTCTTATGTGAAAGAAGAGGCCGATGTCCCCGCAGGCTTCGCAGGCCTCTTTGGCAAGATCGCGGGCGGGTATTTCCAGCGCTATGGCGACCAGTCCGACGCGCTCGCCATGATCGCCGCCAAGAACCACAGGAACGGGCTGGATAACCCCTATGCCCACATGCGCAAGGATTTTGGCTTTGAATTCTGCAACACTCCCAGCGACAAGAACCCCCATGTCGCAGGCCCCTTGCGGCGCACCGATTGTTCGCTGGTGTCCGATGGCGCGGCAATTCTGGTGTTGGCAGACGAGGAAACGGCCCGCGAGCTGAACCGCGCCATTGCGTTTCGGGGCCGCGTGCAGGTTAACGACTTCCTGCCGATTTCGCGCCGCGACGTGCTGGAATTCGCGGGCGCGCGCAAGGCATGGGCAGACTCGCTTGCCATGGCGGGCTTGACGCTGGACGATCTGTCCTTTGTTGAAACGCATGACTGCTTCACCGTCGCCGAAATGCTGGAATACGAGGCCATGGGCCTTGCCGAGCGCGGCCAAGGGCACCGCGTCATCCGTGAAGGCATCACCGCGAAAGGTGGCAAGCTGCCGGTGAACCCCTCGGGCGGCCTGAAGTCCAAAGGGCACCCGATCGGCGCAACCGGCGTGTCGCAACATGTCATGGCCGCGATGCAATTGGCGGGCGAAGCGGGCGACATGGCCGTGCCCAGCGCGACCGTCGCAGGGGTGTTCAACATGGGCGGTGTGTCGGTGGCGAATTACTGCTCGATCCTGGAGCGCGTGAAATGAGGGCAGACCTGTCTTCCGGGGTGACGCCCGTTTCGACACGGGTCATGAACCTCTCGCATTTCCTGACCGACATTGCGCGCCGCCACCCCGACGACCCCGGCTTTATCTGGGGCGATCAGCGCTGGACCTGGGAACAGATGGAAGCCCGCGCCGCCGCCTTTGCCGAGGTGCTGATCCAGCGTTTCAACGTGCAAAAGGGCGACCGGATTCTGGTGCAATCGGCCAACAACAACCAGATGTTCGAAGCCATGTTCGGCTGCTGGCGCGCAGGCTGCGTCTGGGTGCCGGCCAATTTCCGGCAAACCCCCGATGACGTGGCTTATCTTGCCGAGTTCAGCCAAGCCCGCGGGATGCTGGTCGGCGCGGAATTCGCTGAACACGCCGCTGCCTGCGCGCCCTTTCTGGATTTCACCATTGCCATTGGCCCGGCGGATTTCGCCCCCGACTATGAAACGCTGATCGCGCCCCACATCGGCCAGACACGCCCCGCCGCCAGTGTTCAGCGCGACGATCCGTGCTGGTTCTTCTTTACCTCGGGCACCACGGGCCGCCCCAAGGCCGCCGTGCTGACGCATGGCCAGATGGGCTTCGTGATCACCAACCATCTGTGCGACCTGATGCCGGGAACCGGGGCCGATTGGGGCACACGCGATGCCTCGCTGATTGTCGCGCCTTTGTCGCATGGCGCGGGCATTCATCAACTGGCGCAAGTGGCGCATGGCGTCCCGTCTGTCCTACCCTCGGGCGCGAAACTCGACCCGGCTGAGGTCTGGGAACTGGTCGAACGCCACAAGATCAGCAACATGTTCACCGTGCCGACCATCGTGAAACTGCTGGTCGAACACCCGGCAGTGGATCAGCACGACCATTCCAGCCTGCGCTATGTGATCTATGCCGGGGCGCCGATGTATCGCGCCGACCAGATAACCGCGCTGGAAAAACTGGGGCCCGTGCTGGTTCAGTATTTCGGCCTTGGCGAGGTGACAGGCAACATCACCGTGCTGCCCCCGGTGCATCATTCCACCGGCGAGATGAAGCTGGGCACCTGCGGATTCGCCCGCACGGGGATGCAGGTCATGGTGCAACGCGATGACGGCAGCGAATGCGCGCCGCTGGAAACCGGCGAGATCTGCGCCACCGGCCCGGCGGTCTTCGCGGGCTATTACAACAACCCCTCGGCCAATGAAAAATCCTTCCGCGACGGATGGTTCCGCACCGGCGATCTGGGACACATGGATGAACAGGGCTTCGTTTATCTGACCGGGCGCGCGTCTGACATGTATATCTCGGGCGGGTCGAACATCTATCCGCGCGAGATCGAGGAGAAGATCCTTCTCCACCCCGCGATTTCCGAGGTTGCGGTGCTGGGCGTCCCCAATCGTAAATGGGGCGAGGTGGGCATGGCGGTTTGCGTCGCCAGCGCCCCGGTGGACCCGGCCGAGCTGCTGGCCTGGCTGGGCGACAAGGTTGCACGCTACAAGCAGCCGCATCATGTCGTGTTCTGGGACGAGATGCCCAAATCGGCCTACGGCAAGATCACCAAGAAAATGATCCGCGAGGAACTGGCCGCACGCGGCCAGTTCCCACCAGAATGATTGCGACGCTGCATCATCCCGGCCCCGCGCCCCACCGCCGTTGGGCGGTTCAGCCCTGCGCCGCTGAGCCGGTCGATCTGATCCTCCCGGTCGCGGAAACGCTGGCGCAATCCGTGGCGCTGGCCTTGGCTGATGTCGATGGCGGCTGGCTGGTGCTGGAAGACGTGCCCATGGCCAACCTCGATTTCGTCATCCCCGGCACCGACCCCACCGGAGCCCATGCAGCGTGGTATGCCGGGCCGCATCGCATGGGCGCGGGCCACATCCACCATCTGGGCCTTCACGCAGGCCGCAAGGATGGCGGCGCGTGGTTTCACGGGCACGGGCAGTTTCAGGCCGATCATTGGCACGGCCCGACCTACGGCCATATCCTGCCCTTCGAATCGCGCCTTGCCGCCCCCACCCGTGCCCGAGGCTGGGCAATTCGCGGCGCCCGGTTCGAGGTTCAGCATGACCCCGAAACGCATTTTCCCCTGCACCAACCCTGCAAAACGGGCGATGGCACCGGAGCTGCCTTGATCACGCTGCGCCCCAATCAAGACATGTCCGAAGCCCTCGCCCTCGCTGTAACCGAACTCGGTATCACCGATGGCCAGATCCTCGGCCTCGGCTCTCTGGTTCACCCTCGGCTGATTGGCGCCGACCCAATCGACAGCTTCGCAACCGAGATCCTCTTGACCCAGGGCCTGCTGACAAACGGCACCCCAAGTATCGAGGCCGAGATCGTCACCCTTTCAGGCTCGACCCACAAAGGCTGGCTGGAACCGGGGCAAAACGGCATCTGCATCACGGCCGAACTGCTGCTCATCGGTGCCTGAGCCCGCCCTTATCATCTGTCCGAAAATATCCCGGGGGTGAATGGCCGCAGGCCAGAGGGGGCAGAGCCCCCTTTCGCCTAGTTTCGCAAGATCGCGCTGTGTTCGGCAAGATAGATACGCAGCCACGGTGTGAAACTGCCAGGATCCTCGGTGATTTCCCTCGCCAGTGCATCCCACCTGATCCAGCGCGTTTCCATCACCTCGTCCGGGTTGGGTTGAATGTCGATTCCCCCCGAGACGCGCCCAAGGAACAACGTCACGACCTCGTGCTCGATCATCCCGTTCCCGACATCGGCGCGGTATTCGATCTGCCCGCGGGTTTCGAGGGTCAGCATCCGAATGCCCAGTTCATCCTCCAGGCGCCGTGCCGCGCAATGGTCGGCATCCTCGCCCCAATGGGGATGCGTGCAGCACGTGTTCGCCCAAAGGCCGGGGGTGTGATATTTCGACAGCGCACGCCGCTGGATCAGCAGACTGTCGCCTTCGACGACAAAGACCGAAACCGCCGGGTGGCGCAGCCCCTGCGGTGAACCTCGATCTTGTCACAGGGGCGCAATTGCCCGTCGATCCATGCAGGAATGTCCAAGCGTGTCGATCCTTCGTCTGTCGCCCCTCTATGCCCGAAGGCACGAACAGGCGGAAGATCAGAAGATGCCCATCATGAAGGCCAGGATCACCGACGAGAAGAAAAGGACACCCCCGCCGATCATCCAGATCATCATCCGGCGGCGTTTTTCGACCTCGGCCACGACCAGCGGAATGCTGATGACGGGCCGCAGTTGCAGGTCGCGTTCCATCCGTGTCGCGGTGCGGATCACCGGGAAGAACCATTCAAGCAGATAAGCCACGATAATCCCCAGACCGATGCCCCCGGCGACACCCATCATGGCCACTTTGCGCCGGCTGCGCGAAATCGGATATTCGGGCACCAGCGCCGGTTCGAGGATCTCGAACCGCTCGGCCTGTTGGTCGCCTTCGATCCGCGCGCCCAGTTCCGCGGCACGGCGGCTGTTGGCTGCGGCCGTCATCTGCGTCTGCAGCTGCGTCATCTGGCGGGTCATCGACCCCAGTTGCTGCTCGACCTCGGGCGCACGGCGGAAAAACTCGCGCAGTTCGGCCATCCGGTTCTCCAGCAGGCTTGCCTGTTGGTTGAATTGCGCGATCTCTTCCGTCAAGGTCGTGATCTGGCGCCGGGTGACAGCGCGGGTGCTTCCGCTCTGGATGCTCGACAGTTCGTTCTCGCGGGCGCTGATCTGCTGTTGCAGGCCCAGCAACGTTTCGGTGAGAAGTTCGCTCTCGTTGCGGCGCGTTTCGACGGCGTCGGGCAGGAACTGCTCGTTTTCGCTGCGATACCGCGCAATCTCGGATTCCAGTTCGGAGATGGCCTGATTCAGACGCGTTTCTTCCGTGCGATAAAACTCCAGCGCCTGCTGGGTGTTCACCTGACGGTCCGCGATCGACAGTTCGATCACCGACTCGGACAATTCGTTCGCAATCGCTGCGGCGACGTCCGGGTCGTCATCCTGAGCAGCGACGATTAGCGCCGAAAGGGAACCGTCGCGTTCAAAGCCCTGTTGTGCGGCGGCAATCGACGTGATCGAGAACGCCTCACGCATCATCGCCACCTGTTCCACGGGCGTGATGTCCATGCCATCGAACAGGTTGTAACGGGCCCCCAGTTCCAGCAGGGCTTCGCGCGACATCAGTCGCTGCTCGATGCTCTGCACCCGGCGGGTCACGTCGGGAACGGCGGTTTCGCCATCGGCGTTGACCGAAATCACGGGGTTCGTCACCTGAATCACCGCGGCCGCTTCGAAAACCCGTTCGGTATTCATGGCGACGAGGAGGCCGGCCAAGGCCCCGACCACGGTTCCCAAGCCGATCAGGCGCCAGCGACGGGTGAGAAAGCTGATGATCTCGTGAAGGTTCTGAATCGGACCCATGGCTGTTTCCCTCTTGCTCAGCGCCGCGCCGTGCGCCGTGCGCGCGGGCGGGGATCAGGGTCTTCGGATTTGTTCAGGACAATCCCCAGCAAGGGCACCTGTCCTTCAAGGATTCGTTCGCATTCGATGATGTCCGACGGCCGTGTTTTCAGCCCGTCCGACACAAGGAACACGGCATCGAGCTGTCCGAACAGCGACGGCGCAACCGCATCCGACAGAAGCGGTGGCATGTCCACGATCACGAGGTTGGGTTGCAGCGCATCGATGATGCCGCGCAGGGCCATGACGGCCTCGGGCGTATACATCAGTTCCGACGCGTCATGCACGGGTTCGTCATTGAGCACCAGCGCAAGGTTCGCGCCCCAGCGCTGCATGACGCCCTCGGCCTCGGCATCGCCCATCAGCACGGGTTCGAGGGCACCCGCGGCATCCACGCCCAGCAGATTGGCCAGCCCGGCTTCCTCCAGATCCGCGTCAAGAAGCAACACGGTGGTGGTGTCGAGGCGCGCGATGCTGGTGGCGAGGCCCGCAGCGACAAAGCTGCGCCCCGCACCGCGCATTGGCGATGTGATCCCGATGCGGCGCCAGCCATTCGTCTTGGCGACGCGAAGAAGCTGGGTGCGCAGCTGGTCGAACACAGTGCCCGCCAACGAGCCCTTGTCGAAATCGGGGATGAACCTGCTGTGCCGTGCCATTCCGGCATAAGCGCTGATATCGGGCAACCTGTCCCACAGGTCCTGCACGGCGGCGCGGCGGTTACCGCGCTGCTGAACCAATCCGGCCGAGGTGTTGACACGGCCTTGAAGGACGGGTCCGTGCGAGATCGGCCGCACTTCGGGCGTCGTTTCCTCGCCGTCTGCCGAAGCCTTCCAACCCAGCCTCTGCTCCAGGATTCGCGTGTTAACCATGCCTCGTCCTTCGACTCCGGTCTGCGCCGGGAGTTCTTCTACTCTTTACCAATCAAGCCAGCGAAGCCTGTCACAAATTGGGCATAATGGGGGTCATTACGCGTCGAACGATCTCAGTTCACGAACAAATGGAACAGCGTATCGCCATGCGACCACATCACCACCAACGCAAGGATCATCGCCACGCAGGCCATGATCGCGTCGTGCAGCGGGTCCCATGCGCCGTATTTGCGCGCCAGCTTGACCTGCAGCGGATAGGTCAACAACGTTGTCAGCAAGGTTGCCACGGGTGCGCCGGGAATGCCCATTTGCCACACGAAATAGGTCATCAACGCCACCAGCACCACCGCGCGAACCGCGTTCAGAACGAAGAACCCGCGCGAGTCGCCCGACCCCAGTGTCACCTGATCATAGGTCAGGAAGATCATCTGCGGCAGAAGGGCCAGCGCCACCAGCATCAGCACACCGCCCGACGCTTCATAACGGACGTCATAGAGGAAGCCGACGATGTAGATCCCGCCCAGCGCCAGCGGCGTCACCGCCGCCACGAGGAAGCCCGACAGCATATAGCGCATGCGGCTGAGCCGGGCGAAGTTCTCGCGCGATTCGCTCGGGGGGCTGGCACGATAGATCGGGATCGCAAGGCGTTGCGTCAGCTGTTGACCCAGCATCAGCGGGAAGCTGGCGAGGAAGAAACCGATGTTATAGAGGCCCAGATCCTCCAGCGTCAGGAAACGCCCGAGGATGATCTTGTCGGCCTGCAAAACGATGAACCCGAAGAAGGTGCTGAAGAAGATCCAGCGACCATAGGTCACCAGCTCCTTGGCCGATTCGCGGCAATAGCGCGGGCGGTTCACGATGCCCGGCAGGATGACATACGACAGCACCGTATGGACTACGGCGCCGATCAGGTTGCCCCATACCAGCGCCCACACCGAATGCATGTTGAAGGCCAACGCCAGCAAAAGCACGGTGCTGACGATCTGGGCCGCCAGTTCATAAACTGTCAGCCGACCCAAGAGCATGTGGCGCGACGCTGTCTCGGCCCGCGTCGGTTCGAGGGCGGTAATCAGGATGCTGATTGCCGAAACCGGCACGATGTAAAGCAGGATCTCTTCGTCGTAGAAAATCGACATCGGCCACGCCAAGGCACAGGCGATCAGGAACAGCAGGAAGGCCCGGAAGAGGTTCAGCGTCCATGCGGTATTGAGGAAATCTTCCTCATCGCCGCGCTTGCTGCTCTGGATCGCGGGTTGGATCCCCAGATCCGACACCATCGAAAGCCCGACGATCAGCACCGTGACGACGGCCATGGTGCCGAACGCCTCGGGGAACAAAAGATGCGCGAGGATCAAATTCGAGCCGAAACGGATCGCCTGCTGGGCACCGAAACCCAGGATCGTCGCCACGGACGAGCGCATAATCCGCGCCATCAAGCTGTCGGTCTCGCCCTCGGGGGCATGAATTGCGTCGGTCACTCTCGGCCTCGAATACTCGTTGTGCTGCGCCGCTCGCTGACGGTTCGGCCGCCCGGCGGATCGGAGTTCAATCGCAAACAATTACGTCCAATATATGGCAATGTCGCTTGCCACGACATTACCAAGGGCCGTTCTTGAATTCGCCAGAATCGGGGACTAGCCCATTCACAGGAAACAAAGGCAGGCTCCTCGTGAAAATCGGTTACGTCCTCAATACCTATCCCGCGCCGTCGCACAGTTTCATCCGCCGCGAGATCCGCGCGCTGGAAAGGCGCGGTGTTTCCGTCCATCGATTTGCGATGCGCCCCTTTGGCGGCAAGCTGGTCGATCAGGGCGACAAGGACGAGGCCGACTCGACCGATTATGTTCTGGCGGTCGGTTTGCGTGCGATGCTGTTCGCCGTGTTCACCGTTGGCTTGCAGGCCCCGATCGCCATCTACAAGGCGTTGTTTCTGGCGATTCAGGCGTCGCGCGGGTCCGAAGCCGGCCTTCTCAAGCATCTGGTCTATTTCCTCGAGGCGGCCTATGTCGCACGCCGCGTGATCGAGCTGAAGATCGACCGTCTACACGCCCATTTCGGCACCAATTCCGCCGCCGTCGCGATGCTGGCCGCCGAGATGTGCAAACGACCCTACAGTTTCACGGTGCACGGGCCCGAGGAATTCGACAAACCTTTCCAGATTGCCCTGCCGTTGAAGATCCAGCGGGCCGACTTCGTCGTCGCCATCTCGTCTTTCGGACGCAGCCAATTGTGCCGGCTGGTGGATTACCGCGTTTGGCCGCGCATCAAGGTTGTCCATTGCGGCATCGAAGCGCAGCACTATGAAGCGCCGGCCCCCATGCCCTCGACCCGGCCCGTGACCATCGTCAATGTCGGGCGTTTCTCGGAACAAAAGGGCCAGCTTCTGTTGATCGAGGCGATGGCCGAGGTGCAGAAACGCGGTTCCGATGTCGACTTGGTGCTGGTTGGCGACGGCGAATTGCGCGCACCTATCGAACGCGCGATCTCGATGGCCGGCCTGTCGCGTCGCGTGCACCTGACCGGATGGCTGGATGAACTGGGCGTCCGCAACGAAATCGCCGCGGCCCATGCCCTTGTGTTGCCGTCCTTCGCCGAAGGCCTTCCCATGGTCGTGATGGAGGCCATGGCCGCCACGCGCCCCGTGATCGGCACGTATATCGCCGGCATTCCCGAGTTGATGCAGCACGGTCGCACCGGATGGCTGGTCCCGGCGGGCGATGTTCAGGCGCTTGCCGAAGCCATCATCGAATGCGCCGCCTCCAGCGACGAGACCCTGCGCCGGATGGGCACGACCGGACGCGCGCGGGTTCTGATGCGGCACAACATCGACACCGAAGCGGGGAAGCTGCACCAGCTCTTCGCTCAGCGACCGCGCACCCAACCGGACTGAGCACCCCACCCGGCCTTCACCAGCACAGTGACGACGGCATAGGTGCCGAAGGCCACCGGGTCGCGCAACAGCTGGCCAATCAGCCAAGGCTTTGTCGGGCGGGCCTTTTCTTCGTTGTCCATCAGGTTCGGGTGAAGTTCGGCCAACTCGGCGACGCCTTGATCCTGCCGACGCCGAACCTTGACCAACCGCGCCACCCCCTCGACGATCGGCCAGTCATAGGTCGCCGGCACTTTGTGCCGCTCGGCCGCGGTGAACTGGATTCGCACGAAGGTATCGTCCGAGATGATCCTCGGAAAATTGCCCCAGCGCCCCCTGCCCGCGGCATTGACCGCATAAAGCCCGAATCCCGGAACGCCCTGCGCGACGAAAGGCAGCTTGACCCAGAACCGCGCATAAGCGCGCGACCAGAAGCCTTTCGCCGTGACAACCGGCGTCCCCGAAACATAGCGCGCGCTGTCGCCGGAAAGTGCCCGCGCAACCTGACCCAGCAGCAAGGGCGAGACGATGACGTCGGCGTCCAGATAGGCACGGTCGGCGTGGATGGCCGCTGTATCCCCGGCATCCAGCGCGCCCGGTTTGCCAACCCCGGGCAGATCGAGGACATCCAGAGCCCAGCCCATCGCGGTAAAGCGCGGCGCCCAGTCCCGCGCCCGTGCGACGGTGTCATCGGTGCAGCCGTTCGCAGCCACCACGACCTGCGCCCCGTCCAGCCCTTGCGACGCCGCCAATGCCCCCAGACAGGCATCGATATAGGCCGACTCATTGCAGGCCGGGATGATGATCGAAACGGTCATCGCTGGGTTACCTGCATCATGGCGTCCCACCGGGGGTTGCTGTCGTCGAGATGGCGCAAATGCCCCCAACTGCCCCAGATCGACGGGGTGACGACATCGGTATAGGCGTTGAAGGGCGCGGGGGTCAGGCTGTTCCAGCCTTCGATCAGGAACCGATACAGGTCCCCCATCTGCGGGGAATAGTTCAGCGCGATGAAGAAATCGATCAGGTCCTGATTGTCGTGATCCTCAGGATGCACGACGAGGTGCGTGCCGCCTTCGTACATCACCAAAGCCAGATCATAGCGTTCGGCGACACTGGCATAATAGGCGAAGACCCGGTCGACCATATCGGTCACCGAATTCTCGGGGTTCCCCGATATCGCGCCGTTGTAAAGCTCCGCCCCCGCAAAATCGAGAGCGAGGTCGAAACGCCGCTGTTCGATGAATTCGGTGCGCTGCCGTCCCGTCAGGCCCTGTGCGTCGGCATCCGATTCGGCCAGCGCCCGGCTCTGGGCCAGCCATTCGGCGATCATCGGCCATTTCTCGCTGTCGTGCAGGTTGCCGGTGAAATAGCCCGTCACGGCAATCGCGTCGAAGAACTCGGCCGGTTTGACGTGGTCGGGGCTCTCGCGCATGAAATCGGGCGCTTCCAGCATCTCGTCTTCAAGACCCAGCCATCCGGTGAACATGCCCAGCACGCGCACCCGCCGGTCGGTTTCCGCGCCATAGACCTCGTCGAGAACGCGCATCACCTCGGCGGCGCGGATGGCGCCGAACTGCGCCCAGCCCCAATCGCGGCTCCAGCGGGCCTGAGCGTTGTCTTCGGCCCAGTTGGCCTGATCGAACTGCCAGTTCCAGATTTCGTTCGAGAACTCATACCACGCCCGCAGTTCGGGATTCAGGCGGCCGCGCACCATCGTCGCCAGTTCCCGCACAAAATCGTCCGTCGCAAGATGGGGGATGTTCAGCCACGGTTCCGCACCGACCAGATTGGCAAGGTCGATCATCACCTCGAAGGGGATCCCGTCGCCTTCCCACGTGTAATCCGACAGTTGCGGACGATCTGCCCAGTTCACGATCCGCGAGTTGTTCGTCAGTCCCCAGTCCATGAACCGGAGGTTTTCCATATCGGCGATATGGGCCACGAAGTCGGGGTTGAAGATCTGGCCCGCCTCGTAAGCCGCGCGATGCCTTTCGGGAATGATGCGCAGATTGCGGACGCTGCCGCGTTCGAATTCGACAAGAACCGAACCATGGCCGGGGCGAAAATCGAACCGGGTCTCGTTGCGCCCATAGCGCACATTATAGGCCGCGCCGGTTACGCCGACATAGGCCGTCCCTTCCCAGCTCATCACATAGCGACCCTCGGCCGAGGTCATCTCGGCCGGCAGGTCGGTCAGGACCATGGTGCTGATATGCGTGACATTGGGCGGAACCGACAGGATCCACCCGTCGTCATCCATGTATCCGCCGGCGCGCAGCTGGTCCTCGTCGAACCCGCCCCATTCGCCCGGCAGATGCCCCAGCCACCGGGTCGCCGTGTGCATCTGGTCGATGAAAGGCATCTCGGTTGACCACGCAGCAGGCGCGGCAAGGTTGATCGCAAGGTTTCGCCGACCCTCGCGCGGGGCAACGTCAACCTCGGCCGAAACAGCCCCGGCCCATAACGAGACCGAGAGAACAACCCACCAAAAACCGCGTATTCGCGCCATCGCGCCCTGAAATCCCTGCATCGACCAACCTCTTTCCGGTAATTCGGTTATTTTTCGTATTTTACGATGGACATTTGGTCACATTCCACCTTTTTTCGGCAATAGTCGTATGCGCATGGGTCTCACGGTTTTGTAATGCCAACATTGGTCATGCTCTCTCCAGCCCCGATCATCGAGGGACAAGAGGGCGAAGTTTCGCTGGACGTGAAGTTCGTCGAAGGGATGAAGCTGCACAGTCAGCTTTGGCCGGGGCGAATCGTATGCGTGATGTGGCGGGGCAGCACCTTCATTGCCGAACCGATGCGCTATTCCATCAGCCGCCTGGGGTTCGACCTGTTGATCCTCGACGATCACGAATCTGTCCCCGAGATGCTGCTGGACGAAGCGACCCTGGTCTATGCCGCCGCCGACGACATTCAGCATCTGGATCTGTCGGCACAGATGATCGGTCGGTTCGGTCGCGTGGTCTACACGGTCGAACAATCGCTGCGCGGGCGTCTCGCCGGGGCCTTGGCCAGCACCAATTCGCTGCGCCGGCGGCTGGGGTCGTTTGTGTGGAACGTCCGGCAGGACAGGCATCTGCGCAAGGCGCTACGCGAGGCCGATGGCATCCATTGCAACGGTTTTCCTTCGTTCAACGATTATCGCAAGCTTAACGGTCGAAGCCTGCGCTATCTCGACAACCGGATTCGCACGCCCCAGATCATGCGCAGCCACGAGTTCGAGGCCAAGTCCGCCCGCCTGCGCTCGGGCGAGCCGCTGCGTCTGGTGTGGTTCGGCCATTTCGAGGAAACGCCCGGCACACTCGACCTGCTGCCTGTTGCCTATCTCCTCAGCCTTCGGGGGATTCCGTTTACCCTGCAGATCATCGGCGCAGGGGTCCACGAAGGCCAATTGCGGGCGGGGATCGAATCGCTTGGCCTTGGGCACTGTGTCGCCATTTCCGAACAGGGATCGTTCGATTCCGAACTTGTGCCCTATCTCAAGGCGAATGCCGATATCTTCGTGTCGGCGCATCGCCTGCACAATCCGCTCAGCTCGTATATCGAATCGCTGGGCTGCGGCATGCCGATCATTGGCTATCGCAACGCGATGACCCGGGCGTTGGTGCGTGAAAGCGGTGCGGGATCTTTGACTTGGCGGAATCAGCCCAGCAGCTTGGTTTCACAGATCACGCGGATGCATCATGACCGCGAAGCCGTGATCGAGGCGTCGCGCAAGGCAATCGAGTTCGCGCGTCAGAACAGCTTCGAAAACGTGTTCGTGCGCCGGATGACCGACCTGCGCGAAATCGTCGGGATGGAGTGATCAGCGCGCGATCAGCGCGGCGATTTCCGGCAGTGCGTCCCAATGATCGAAGGCCCGCGTATGCGGGATCGTTTCAACCGCGGTCTTGCGATACCCGCCCGTAAACAGCGCAAAGGGCACATCGGCGGCAACCGCCGTGGCAGCATCAACCTCGGAATCGCCGACATAGACCAAGGGCGCGTCTATCATCGCGGCCATGGCAGCGCGCAACGGCGCCGGATCGGGCTTGATGACCGGCAGGCTATCGCCGCCGATCACCACGTCGAACAGGTCTGTCCAGCCGAAATGGCGCAGAACCGCCATGGTTGGGCTGACGGGTTTGTTGGTGCACAGCCCCAGCCGCCAGCCTTGCGCGCGCAGGGCGCCCAGCGCTGTCTCGACCCCGGGATACACCCGGGTCAGGCCGTGCGCCGTTTCATATTCGCGGGCAAATCGCGCGCGCATCCTTTCGGTGCGGTCAGGGTTGTTTTCGCCGGTGGCTGCCCTCTCCATCCGTTCGATGAAGACGCGCGCACCGTTTCCGATGAAGCTTCGCGCCTCGTCGAAACCCAGTGTCGGCAGCCCCTCGGATTCCAGAACCGCGTTTCCGGCGGCATGGATATCGGGCGCCGAGTCGATCAGCGTTCCGTCAAGGTCGAAAATCGCCCTCATGCCGTCAACGCATTCAACTGGCGTTCGCGCACGGGCAGATGAACCAGCGCCGAGAACGCACCGACGCCGACGCCAACCCACCAGACCAGCGTATAGTCGCCATAGATGTCATAAAGCCGCCCACCCAGCCACACGCCGAGGAAGCTGCCCAGCTGATGGCTGAAGAACACGATCCCGTAGAGAGTGCCCATGTAGCGCAGCCCATAAATATGCGCGATCAGCCCCGAGGTCAGCGGCACGGTCGCCAGCCACAACCCCCCCATCACCAACGAGAAGATCAGCACCGACGCAGGCGTGATCGGCATCATGATGAACAGGCCCGCCGCCACAGCGCGCGCGGCATAGATGCCTGCCAGCAGATATTTCTTGCTCCAGCGTTTGCCGGCCCATGCGGCGGTGATCGTGCCGACGATGTTCGCCAGCCCGATGACGGAAATCGCGATGGCCCCCAGCGCCGAGGTCGTCTCGATCCCCAGTCCCGCAAGGAAGGACCCCGGTGCAATGGCGCCGCACATCTCGGTCACCATGGCCGGGAAATGGGCGGTCACGAAGGCCAGCTGATATCCGCACGAGAAGAAGCCAAGGAAGATCAGCGTATAGGATGGATCGCGGAACGCCTGCTTCAGGGCCTTGCCCAGCGACTGCTCCAGCTCGGCGCGCGTCGCCACCGTCGGCGAACGCAGCAGGGGAAGCGCGAAAATCACCGACAGGATCGCCCCGGCAAAAATCAGGAACACCGTTTGCCATGGGAAATATCCCAGCAGGATCTCGGCGACCGGCGCACCCACCACCTGACCCGCGGAACCAGCCGCCGTGGCGATACCCAGCGCAAGCGAGCGGTTCTCGTCCGAGGCGGCGCGGCCGACGACCGCAAGGATCACGCCGAACCCGGTGCCCGCGATGCCGAAGCCCACGAGGATCTCCAGCCATTGATGGGCTTCGGGCGTCACCGCGAAGGACGATAGCACCAGACCGCCCGCATAGATCAGCGCGCCGATGAAGATCGTGCGGCGGTCGCCGAATTTCTCGGCCAAGGCGCCGAAAATCGGCTGACCGATACCCCATGCAAGGTTCTGGATGGCGATCGCCAAAGAGAACTCCGAACGCAGCCAGCCGAATTCATTCGCGATCGGGATCTGGAAGACGCCGAAAGACGCGCGAACCGCAAAACTGATGAGGATGATGGTGCAGGCCCCTATCAGCACGGGGTTGATCAACGACTGTCGGCTGGTCATGGCGGGCTTTCATGCAAGAATCGGGCGGCCAACCGGCCGCACCGCTTAACTTGTTCAACTTTGCGCCGACGTCAAGCAGATCAACGAGCCTGCGCGTGGTATTCGGGATTGGGCTCTTGCCCGGTGGCCGAGGCGACGCGGTTCGACATGTTGAAGAACGCTGCGGTCGAAGCGATATCGAAGATGTCGCGGTCGCTGAAACCGACGTCGCGCAGGGCCTGACGGTCGGATTCGACGATCTCGGCGCTGGCCTTGGTGATCTTTTCGGCAAAGGTCAGCATCGCTGTCTGCCGTTCATCCAGATGCGCATAGCGCCAGTTCATTACCATCGCCTCGCCCAAGGCGGGATTGCCCGACAGCTGGCGAACGGCGGCACCATGCGCGACCTGACAATACCAGCACCGGTTCAGCGACGACACGACAACGGCGATCATCTCGCGCTCCAGCTTCGACAGACCCGACGCGCCCAGCATGAGATCGTTATACATCGCCGTGAAGGCGTTCAGCTTGGCGATGTCGAAGGCATACATCTGCAGGACATTGGGAATCATGCCCAGCTTCTCGGTGCAGATGTCGAAATATTTCTGCGTTGCCTCGGGCAGCGGATCGACCATCGGCAGGTCGAGGGCGGAAATCCTGGTCATTGGGTCTTCTCCCGATAGTGATAGGTGCAAGCCTCGGCCATGCCCAAGCTGCTGTAAAGCCCGCGCGCCGCGCTGTTGCGCTGCGTCACGATCAACGAAAACTGGTCTGCACCATTTTGTCCCGCCCAGTCTGCCATCCCTTGCACCATGTATCGCGCGACGCCCTGTCGACGAAAAGCGGGTTCGACATGCAGGGCATGCAGCATCGCGACCCCCTTGTGAATCGCGACAAAGCCGACACCGGCAGCGCGGTTCTGGAAACGGGCAACGAAGGCCTGTCGTGGACCTGCCGCGCGTTCCATCACCGCGATGCGCGCAGGCCCGATTCCGCCGTCGGCCCAGATCTGGCGCTGGATCGCCAAGGGTGGCCAGACGCCCAGCAACGAAACCGGCTTGGGTTTGCGCGCCACGTTTTCGACCGGCGCGATGTAAAAGATCGAAGGATCGACAATGCCGTAACCGCGCCGTTCCAAGGCAGCGTCAAGATCGTCCTGTCCCTGCGTGACCTGAAACAGCGGTTTCGGTCCCAAAAGGGGTTCGACCCGGTCAAGCTCGGCTTCGGAGAAAGGCCCGGCCAGTAGGGCCGAACTTACCCGTTTGCCGCCACCGGCACCGTCGCGCAGCACGAAAGGCCCCTCGACCCGGCGAGCGGCGCTGGGCCACGTGGCCTCGGACACCGCGAACAACAGGCCCGCGTCAATGCCTTGGTCGATTCCGGCGTCGCTCATTTCGCCACCAGCCCTGCCAGTTCGACCATGGCCGCGTCCAGCATGGCGGCATCGGTGCCCCGGACGACCAGTTGCGTGCCGAAGACACCGTTACGCTGATAGGGATAGGACCCAAAGCTGAGGGCCGGATACCGTGCCGCCAGATCCGCCAGCGGCCGCGCAATTTCGCCTTCGCCACGCTGGGCGTCGATCATCTGGCTCAGCAGCGGGTCGCCGCCGGTCAGCGTGGGAAGGACGCTGGCGACCATGGCCTCGAACACGGCGGGGACGCCGGCCATGACATGCACATTCGCCAAGGTGAAACCGGGTGCCGACGAGATGGGGTTGTCGATCAGTGTCGCGCCATCGGGAATGCGCGCCATGCGCAAGCGCATTTCGTTCAGCTCCAACCCGGTGCGTTGATAATGCGCCTCGAGGATGGCGCGGGCATCGTCACGCACCCCGATCGCGGCACCAAAGGCATCGGCCACCGCATCGGCGGTGATGTCGTCATGCGTCGGCCCGATCCCGCCCGAAGTGAACAGGTGATCATGGCGTGCGCTCAGCGCCCGGACAGCTGCGACGATGTCGTCGTGCACATCGGCGACGAACCGGGCCTCGATCAGCCGGATCCCGTGTCCCGTCAGGGCCTTGGCAAGATGGTGCATGTTCGAGTCGCGGGTGCGGCCCGAAAGGATCTCGTCTCCGATGACGAGCATGGCGGCGGTGGGGTTGGGCATGGGGACCTCGTTGTCTGCGCCCGGACCGTAACCCGCTTTTCGCCGCTTTCCAACGCCTCAGCGATGGGTGGTGAAAGGGATCTTGGTTCCCAGTGTCAGGACCATCGGTCGCATTCCGCCCGAGCGCACGGTTGCCAGTTGCCCGACCCCCAGCGACAGGCTGAACGTGTCGCGCACGCGGTAGTCCAGTTCGGCCCGGTAACCATAGATGATGCCGCCGGCGGTGTTCACGCCGCCGCCCCCTGCGGCCCCCAGATGCCCCTCGAACGACAGGCTCCAGCGGCGCGAGATGGGGAACTCGTATCCCACGCCGACCATGCCAATGGCATAACCCGCAACGCCGCCGTACATCGTTGTCTGCGCGTTACCCGTCAGATACGCATGGCGCCCGATGAAATAGTCGATCGAGCTTTCCTGCATGATGACCATCGATGACGGCCCCGGCGGCGCAATAAAATAGCCCGCGCCGGTCTGTTGGGCCGAGACGCCAGCACTGAAGGCCCAGCGCTGGGGTTCGGTGCCCTGCGTTCCATCGAAACGCCGCACCAGCGCCAGCGAAACCGCCGACCCCCTGAATCCACCTGATGGCGCCGTCAGGGCGCCGAAGCTGAGCTCCACCCCCAGCCCCCGGGTCACGGGTGCCTGAACCCCCAGTGTGGCGCCGATCAGAAGGCCGTTCCCAGTGTCCACGTCGCCACCGCCGCCCAGACCCAGACTGCCTTCGGCGAAGAACACGAGCCGACGCAGAGCCATGTTGCGCCGCGCCGCGCCCATGATGTGCATGTATCCCTGTGCCCCCTGCGCCGCGCCTGCCGCGCTGAACGACAGGCTGGTCCGAGGACTGATATCAAAGGAAGCGCGGGCACCCATCAGGATGAACGCGCCCTGCGCACCGCCCGAACGAAGCCGCACCCCGGATGCCGCGCGCAAGCCCGACGCCGTAACCGCGACCGAGTCGAATTCAGGATTCCGCCGGCTGTCCGCGCGGTCGGCGTGGAACCGGTATCTCAGGCCGAGGCCCCACGCCCCGCCGTCGATGGGCGCGCCCGAAATCCGCACGCGCGAGGCGGTCAGTTGCAGGTCCCAATGCGGCGATACGCGGTAATCGAGGCCCAGCGCCGCGCGAACCATTGTCCCGTGCCCGTTGACCTGAGCAGCACCGCCCCCGCCGCCCAGAAACCCGGCGAAGGACAGCGACAGCCGGTCCGTCAGGGGTTGGCGCAAAACACCCTCGAAACCCCAGAAGAACGCGCCGCCGGCGTCGCCCATCGCCGCGCCATAGATCCCTTGCCCAAAGCTGAACCGGTCATTGACGCGCCGGCCGACATACAGCCGGTGAAGCCCTTCGATCAGGGTTTGCGGCGACGAAAGGCGTTCGATCCCCGTTTCGATTTCAAAGCCGTTCGCCGTCGCGGTTTCCGCCGACAGGGCCGCAACCAAGAAAACGGCCTTGAACCAGCGATTCACTCCCCGA
The DNA here is from genome assembly GCA_041397065.1 of Paracoccaceae bacterium. Taxonomy (GTDB): domain Bacteria; phylum Pseudomonadota; class Alphaproteobacteria; order Rhodobacterales; family Rhodobacteraceae; genus Pararhodobacter. The sequence goes on from JAWKXG010000001.1 coordinate 217,173, forward strand.
AACGACATCGACAGCCCCTTTACGCATGATCGCGCAACCATACCGAAACCCGCCATCTTCGCAAGAATTCGACTCCGCTTTCCCGGCAGACGTGGCCCCCGTGCATCGCAATGTCTGGCCATCGGGGAATTTCCGCCCTATCTAGGCCTTGCAAGACAAAGGACAGACCCGTGACTGATACCGCAGGCCGCATCACCCGCGAAGGCATCCGAATCCATGAAGCGGCCGATTTCGCCGCGATGCACAAGGCTGGACAGGTCGCAGCGGCGATCCTTGACGATATTGCCCCGCATGTGTTTCCGGGCCAGACCACGGCCGAGATTGACCGCCTGATCACGGAAATGGTGAACGAGCGCGGCGTCGTTTCGGCAACCATCGGGTATCGGGGCTATCAGCATGCCAGCTGTATCAGCGTCAATCACGTCGTCTGCCACGGAATTCCCGGGCCCAAGACCCTTGCGAATGGCGACATTCTGAACATCGACGTGACCGTGATTGTCGATGGCTGGTTCGGCGACACCTCCCGCATGTACGTTGCGGGTGACCTCAGCCGGAAGGCCGAGCGTCTGATCCAAGTGACCCATGACGCGCTGATGCTGGGGATCGAGGCGGTGAAACCCGGCAAAACCTTCGGCGACATCGGGCACGCCATCCAGACCTATGTCGAGGCGCAGCGGATGTCGGTGGTGCGCGATTTCTGCGGCCACGGGCTGGGGCGGGTTTTCCATGCGCCGCCGAACGTGCTGCATTATGGCAAGCCGGGGCGCGAAGCCGTTTTGGAAGAAGGGATGTTCTTCACCATCGAACCGATGGTGAACTTGGGCCGACCGGAAACCAAGGTCCTTGCCGACGAATGGACCGCCGTGACCCGCGACAAATCGCTGAGCGCCCAGTTCGAGCATTCCGTGGGCGTTACCGCAACCGGGGTCGAGATTTTCACACTCTCCCCGGCTGGGCGGTTTCACCCGACCTGGGGCTGAGGCCCCGGCCGCCTGCGCGGTCGGTCAGATCGCCAGATCGTCCAGCGCCTTGCCCGACGCCAAAGCCGCATCGACCCAGCGCGGGCGACGGCCACGGCCCGACCACGTCTGCGACGCATCGGCAGGGTTGGCATATTTGGCCGACGCCGGCTTGCGCGTCCGCTTGGTCATGATCCCCGCCAGATCCGCCGGAGAAAGCCCACGTTCCCGCGCGAAGGCTTCGACTTCGGCCAAGGCGCGGCGTTTCTCGCGGTCTGTATAATCCGCGATCGCAGCTTCGACATTCTTCTGAAGCTGCTTGAGGTCTTTGAGGGAGAGAGATTCAAGATCGATCATTTCAGGGTCCGAATTGGAAAGCAGGGGTCGCTGAAAAACTGTTGGCACATCTTTGACTGACAGGTCAACTGCAAAATGCAAAGCTACCGTCGGGATAACCGGGTTTCCCGAATAATCAGGAAAATTCCCGCCCCGAGAATAAGAAAAATACCAATCCATGTCAGACTGTTCGGAAAGTCGCCGAAGATAACGATGCCCCAGAGAATTGCCATCGGCATAGCAACATATTCCAAAGGCGCGATTATTGCGGCCTGACAAAGCCGGTAGGCCTGTGAAATCAGCCAGCCCCCAAAAGCCGTCCCCAATCCTGCCCCAAGGAAAAAAACCATATCCGACGGATCCGGCCATATCCATCGCCGCATCAGGAACGAGATCGATGGATTGTCGCTGGTGTCCATCCATCCACTTCCGAAGATCAGCCCGAACAAAAGGCTGAAAGTCAGGAAAGTCACCTGAATATAGAAAGCCATCGTGGTCGCCTTTTCGCCGGGTCCCATCAAGCGCGTCATGGTTTGCAGGCCCGCATAGGCTGTCGCCGCCAGCAACGGCAGAAGGGCGATCGCGGTAAAGCTGTCCGAACCCGGTTGAATGACGAATATCGCACCGACGAGACCCACGCCGATCGCACCCCAGCGCCACGGTCCGACCACCTCGCCCAGAAAGATGACCGAAAACGCCGCGATGATCAGCGGTGCGACGAAGAAGATAGCCGTCGCATCGGCCAACGGCATCGAGGCAAGTGCGCTGAAGAAGACGATGTTCGAGAATACGACGAAGCAACCGCGGATCAGGTGCCGGCGGATCTGCTTCGTCCGCACCTGCCCAAACCCGCCGGTCAGCGGCATGATCACACCCAGCACAATCGCCAAGGCAACCAGCGAACGGATCAGGATCACTTCGTGCAGGGGATAGCCGCCGCTGAGGCTTTTGACCGACATGTCATTGATGGTGAAAGCGACCGAGGCGCCGATGGTGCACATCCCGCCGATGAAAGTCGGGGATCGGTCGGCGAAACGACGGCGGACAAGGGTCATCTGGGGCCTGTTTGTTAACAGGTGCAACTATTGTCGCCGCAAGTCGTGATTACAAGCCTTGAATGCGCGCCCGATCTCGTCCCTCAGTCGCCGATCTGACAACACCCCGACAATGCATCGGCGGTGTCGGTGAAATAGACCTGCACCTCGAACCCGAACATCCGGTCGCTCATGCCATCGTTGCACAGCGTCGCACGAACGACAGCCATGCCATTGCGTGCGCCGTGGAACGGCACTGCCAAGGTCGGCGGGAACCGCGTGGATGGAAGGTGTGGCACGGGGGTCGAAAGAAGCACCTCGGAATCAGGGGTGCGCAAGGTGGCTTTGGTCGACGGAAAGTCGAGGGACAGCGACCAGAAAGGTTCCGTTCCATAGCAGCTCATCGGGGCTGCGGCTTCGTGCCATGGTGCTGCGTCCTCGGGCGCAAGAAACCGCATCGCGGCCCATCCCATGCCTTCCTGATTGCGGATCCAGCCCCAGCGCCCGTCGTCGGAAAGACCGATCACCTCGACCCTGCGCGTGCCGGGCGGCAGGGCGCCGACGATCTCGGACTGGGCCGAAGGCTGGGCCCGCACGTTCAAGACATCGCCCGTCGCCACGCCTTCGACGCGGTATAACGAGGGCAATTGCTGCGCGGTCGCACAGGTTGCGACAAACAAGCCCAGAATCAAGATCACGGTTCGGAGCATGCGCACCCTCGTGTCAGTTCTTGGCATCCCAACTGATCGATGCCTGACGCCTTGTGTAGAATTCGCCCATCAGCCCGACCAGCATGATCCCGCAGGTAATATAGAGAGGATACCAAGGATCGGTGTAATAGGGCCGATAGTTCAGGAAGGTGAAGCCGCGCGCCTGATCGATGATGTGAAACAGCGGGTTCCACGTGAACAGCGGCAACAGAAACCCCGGAAGACCATTGGCGACGAACATCTTGCCGGAACCGAACATGTTCAACCGCGAATAGGTCTGCGTCAGGATCGCGGCAACCCCCGGCGCCCAAGGGCGGATCGCCAGGAAAATGGTGCCCAGCGCCACGCCCGAAAACCACGTCAGCAGGAACATCAGCAGCGCGCCAAGTGGATCGTAGATCGAGATGGGCTGCCAGATCGCGTGATAGAAGAACAACACGACGATCATCGACAGGATCTGGATATACAGCTCGCCCAATGCCGCCGCCCCGATCGAGACGATCGTGTTCATCGGTGCGTGCTTCATCATTGCCGAGGTCGGCCCTTCGGCCCCTGAGACAGCCCCGACTGTCTTGACGTGGCACATGTAAAGGAACACGCCGGTCATGATATACAGCATGAAGTCGCCGCGGATTTCGCTGTGGTCGGCGCCCATGAACAGCATGAACCCATAGAACACCGCGACGATCAGCACCGTTTGCAGCACGTTGATGATCAGACCGATCAGCGCGTGCCCGTGCGACTTGCGCACCGAGCGGACGGCGGAATGAAAAATCAGTTCGAGAAGGGTATAGACCTTCACGAAACGCGATTCCCTGTAGATGTAGTCGCTCATCAGAAATCCTGTTCGCGATCTGCCTTGCGCCGCGCAGCCTGCCCGGACCTTGTCGCACGATACGCCCAACCCGCCGGCCAATCAATCGCCCGGGGAACGGACAGCACGCCAAGCGCGCGGCAAACGCTTCACTTTATCGAAACGATTCCCCTGTCAGATCGAGGGTGCAACGGAGAGGTTTCGATGCAAAGCGCACAATCCATGGGAGAATCAGCCCCCAAAGACCCGCTTCGTTTCCGCGCCGGAAACAGCGCGCGGCTGGTGCGTCACTGTTGCGGTAAACAGTTAAAAAAGCACCAAAAGCCCCGGATTCCGACACAAACAAGCCCAACTCAACCTGCAGAAGTCTCCTACCGAGGGGTTAACGCAATCTCAAGCAGTGGATTACCAAATGCAGCACAAAGTAACGAAGGCCGTCTTCCCGGTTGCAGGTATGGGGACGCGTTTCTTGCCGGCGACAAAGTCGATCCCCAAGGAAATCCTGACCTTGGTCGACCGCCCGTTGATCCAGTATGCGATCGACGAAGCGCGCGAAGCCGGGATTACCGAGTTCATCTTCGTCACCTCGCGCGGGAAAAGCGCGCTGGAAGACTATTTCGACCGTGCGCCTGAACTCGAGGCGACGCTCAAGGCGAAAAACAAGACCGACCTTCTGAGCATCTACAACGATACCTGCATGGACTCTGGCGCCATCGCCTATGTCCGTCAGAACCAGGCGCTGGGCCTTGGCCACGCGGTCTGGTGCGCCCGTCATCTGATCGGCGACGAACCCTTTGCCGTGCTGCTGCCCGACGACGTGATCGCCGCCGAGAAGCCGTGCCTCAAGCAGATGGTCGAAGCCTACGAGAAAGTCGGGGGCAACATGGTCGCGGCGATGGAAGTCCCGCGCGAAAAGGCCTCGAGCTATGGCGTGCTGGATGTTCCGCCGTCGATCAGCCCGGTGATGCCGGTGCGTGGCATGGTCGAAAAGCCTGCGCCGGGCACCGAACCGTCGAACCTTGCCGTGATCGGCCGCTATATCCTGTCGCCGCAGGTGCTGCGCAACCTCGACAACGCCCAGACCGGAGCGGGTGGCGAGATCCAGCTTACCGACGCGATCGCCAAGGAAATCGAACAGTCGAACAATGTCTTCGGCTATCGCTTCCAGGGTCAGCGTTTCGACTGCGGTTCGAAGGCCGGGTTCCTGCAGGCTACGGTTGCCTTTGGTCTGGCCCGCAACGATCTGCGCGACGAACTCGAAGGCTATATCTTCGACATGATGGCAATGCGACAGGCTGCGGAATAACCGCATCCAATTGAAGAACCAGACGCGGGGGGCCTCGGCTCCCCGCTCTGCATTTCGCGATTCCCGTTTGCCATCTCTTGCGTCACAATGGCTGGCACAGGACGGGATCGACGATGGGCGCGACACTTCGGGCGTGGGAAGCATTGCAGTGGCGTCGGCGGCGCCAGTCGCGCCTTGCGCGCGCGCTGCGCAAACGGCGCGAACTGGTGGCGGTATCCGACCGGTCGGGTTCGATCCGTGCCGGGGACATCCTGCTGTTCTGCACCCTTCGCAACGAAGGCAACCGCCTTCCGCATTTCCTGCGGCACTATCGGGCGTTGGGCGTCGATCACTTCCTGATCGTCGACAACGACAGCACCGATGGATCGACCGATCTGCTGATCGATGCGCCCGATGTGTCGCTGTGGCATACGACGGCCAGTTATCGCGCCTCGCGCTTTGGCATGGACTGGCTGCAAGCGCTGCTGATGCGGCATGGGAATGGCCATTGGTGCCTGACCGTCGATGCCGACGAGCTTTTCGTCTATGCCCATCACGAGACGCGCCCCTTGCCCGCGCTTACCGAATGGCTCGGGTCTGGCGGGCATGCGATGATGGGCGCCGTGATGCTGGATCTCTATCCCAAGGGACCCTTGTCGTCGGTGCGGTTCCGCCCGGGTGACGACCCGACCGAGGCGCTGGGTTGGTACGATGCAGCGAATTACACGATAACGCCGAAACCCGATCTGGGCGCGCTATGGATTCAAGGCGGGCCCCGTTCACGCGCCTTTCTTGCCGACGATCCCCAACGCGGGCCGACCTTGACGAAAGTGCCGTTGGTGAAATGGCACTGGCGCTATGTCTATCTGAACTCGACCCACACGCTTTTGCCGCGCGGGTTGAACCAGATCTATGCGACGGATGGCGGCGAAATGCCGACCGGCGTTCTGCTGCACACGAAATTCCTGCCCGAAATCGCCGCGAAATCTGCCGAGGAAAAGCAGCGTCGCCAGCATTTCGGCGCGCCGGGGGATTTCGACGCCTATTATGATGCGTTGATTGCGTCGCCCGATCTTTGGCATCCCTATGCGCGCCCCTATCGGGGCTGGCGATCGTTGGAATCCGAAGGTCTTCTTTCTGCCGGGGGATGGGCATGACGGCCGATGCGACGAGCCATTGGAACAATGTTTATGCCAGCCGCCCGGCAGACCGTCTGACATGGTTTCAACGGGTGCCAGACGTGTCGCTGGGTTTGATCCGTATGTCTGGCGTCGCTCTCGATGACACGGTGATCGATGTCGGATGCGGGGCCTCCACCCTTTTGCCGACACTGCAGGCTCAAGGCTTCGCCGATCTGACCGGGCTGGACCTGTCAGAAACGGCGCTGACCGTTGCGCGCGCGCAGATCGACGCCGGCGCCCCGGCGGTGCGATGGATCGCGGCTGACGTCACTTGTTGGCAGCCTGATCGGCAATTCGCCCTGTGGCATGATCGCGCTGTCTTTCACTTTCTGATCACCGACGCCGCGCGAACGGCCTATCGGACCACCCTCGCTGCCGCATTGCAGCCCGGGGGACATGCGATCATCGGGACATTCGCGCTGGACGGCCCCGCGAAATGCAGCGGGTTGCCGGTTCAACGGTATTCCCCGGCAACCTTGGCGCGCGAGTTCGCCGAGGATTTCGACTGGATCGCAAGCCGCGACGCCCCACATCGCACGCCAACGGGCAACAAACAGGCCTTTCGATTCGTTCTCTTGCGCCGGCGTCAGGCAAATCGCGCTGCATCACCCGCGGATGGCGGGTTTTGATTGCGCGAAAGGGTCAGAAAACGATACTGCAGACATGCAACTCGAAGCAGTGCGGATGGTGTCTTGGGCGTCTTGTCGTCATATAGATTGCGATGGATGCGAAAGCGCTGGCTGATCCGTGCCCAGCGCAAATCCCGCGAACTGGTGTCCGTGATCGACCGCACGGACACTTTGCACCCGCGCAGCCACCTGTTGTTCTCCACCGTGCGGAACGAAAGGGCACGACTGCCCTATTTCCTGTCGTATTACCGGGCGTTGGGTGTCGATCATTTCCTGTTCGTCGATAACGGATCGGATGACGGCAGCGGCGAGTTCCTCGCCGCCCAGCCCGATGTTTCGCTGTGGTCGACCGATGCCCCCTATCGTTCTGCCCGCTTTGGCGTCGATTGGATCAACGCGTTGTTGCGACGCCATGGCCATGACCGTTGGGTTCTGGTGGTCGATCCTGACGAGTTCTTCATCTATCCTTTTTGCGACAGCCGCCCGCTGCGTGCGCTGACCGACTGGCTGGACGACAGCGGCTTGCGCAGCTTCGGCACGCTGTTGCTGGACATGTATCCGCGCGGCCCCGTCGCCGATCATCCTTGCATCGAAGGGCAGAACCCGTTCGAGGTTGCCTGCTGGTTCGACAGCGCCAATTATTCGATCAGTCGCAACGCGCAGCATCGGAACCTGTGGATACAGGGCGGTCCGCGAGCACGGGCGTTCTTCGCCGACAAGCCCCGCGCGGCACCCGCATTGAACAAGATTCCGCTGGTCAAGTGGCATCGCAGTTATGTCTATGCCAGCTCGACCCATATGCTGTTACCGCGCGGCCTGAATTTCACCTACGACACGCTGGGGGGTGAAAAAGCCTCGGGGATCCTGTTGCATGCCAAGTTTCTGGCAACGCTGGCGGACAAGGCCATCGAAGAGGCCGAGCGCCGCCAGCATTACGCGCAGGGTCGCGAGTATCGGGCCTATGCCCGCGTCTCGAGTGATCGCACCGATCTGTGGAACAGCTGGTCCGAGCGGTATATCAACTGGCGCCAGCTCGAGATCATTGGCCTGATGTCCAAGGGGAACTGGGCATGAGTGGCCGGCTGGGTTTCATCCTTCTGGCGCATACCGCGCTGCCGCGTGCCGCGCAGGTCGCGCGGTTCCTTGCCGGATCCGGCAGCCCGGTGATGATTCACCTCGATGCTCGGGTTCCCGCAGGGGATGTCGCCGATTTCCGACGTGTCCTCGACGGGGTCGAGGGGATTCGGTTTTCCAAACGCCACGCCTGCGAATGGGGCACTTGGTCGATCGTGGCCGCCATGCAGACGGCATCGCGCCAGCTTCTGACAGAGTACCCAGCCGTCGAACGGGTCTATGCGATGTCGGGGGCTTGCTTGCCCTTGCGCCCGATCGACGAACTTGCTGCTTGGCTGGACAAGCATCCGGGCACCGATTTCATCGAGTCCGTGAATGTCGCCGACGTGAACTGGACAAAGGGCGGCTTGTCCGACGAGCGGTTCTCGCTGTTCTTCCCGGTGGCCTTCAAGCGCAACAAGTGGCTCTTTGATCGGCTGGTCGACGCGCAGCGCCTTCTGCGGGTCCGTCGATCCATCCCGGCGGGGCTGGTGCCGCATATGGGGTCGCAGTGGTGGTGCCTGACGCGGGCAACGCTGGAAAAGATCCTCGATGATCCGCGCCGACCCACCTATGAACGATATTTCCGCGGCGTCTGGATCCCCGACGAAAGCTATTTCCAGACGCTTGTCCGCCTGCATTCCGACCGGATCGAATGCCGGTCGCCGACCTTGGGCAAGTTCGACCACATGGGCCGCCCGCACGTATTCTATGACGACCATTTGCAGCTGCTCCGGCGTTCGGATTGCTTTGTTGCGCGCAAGGTCTGGCCCGGCGCCAATCGCCTGTATGAACACTTCCTTGCCCCGCGCGATGGCGAACCCTCGACCGCCGAGCCGCAACCCAGCCGTATCGACCGTCACTTTGCGCGCGCCACGGCGCAGCGGATCCGGGGCAGGGCGGGCCTGTATATGGCCAGCCGTTTTCCCGGCAAGAACCGAGAGAACGGCAAGACCGCCGAACCCTACTCCGTGTTTCAAGGGTTCAGCGAACTCTTTGAGGATTTCGAAGGCTGGCTGGGCGCGGTGACCAATTGCCGTGTCCACGGGCACCTCTTTGCCCCCCACAAGGCCGAGTTCGCTGGTCGCGAACGGATCTTTGCGGGGGGCCTGTCCGACAACGCAAAGCTGCGCGATTACAACCCGCGGGCCTTCCTGACCAACCTGTTGTGGGCAACACGGGGCGAGAGGCAGTGCTTTCAGTTCGGGCCCGGCGATACCCAAGGCAAGAACTTTGACCTGCTGACCTTCATGGCGACCGATTCCAACGCGCAGATCTCGGTCATCACCGGGGCATGGGCGGTTCCGCTTTATCGTTCGGGGCGGCCCGCATCCGAGTTGCGTGCCGAAGCCGCGCGCCTGCAACGCATCGAGACCCGTATGATCGAGATCCTGCAATCGCCCGAAACGCGGGCCCGGATCCGCATCTGGTCAACCGCCGAATTCCTCGAGAACCCGGCCGAGCCCCTGCATACCCTTTTCGACGAGATCGCGCCTCATTCACAGGCCCGTCTTTTGCGCATGCCCGACCGGGTCGACCTGTCGGGCTTTGGCTCGTTTCTTCAGGATCTGCGCAATCTGGGCATGCAACCCGTCCTGATGGGCGATTTCCCGCAGGCTCCTGCCACACCTGACCCCAGTCACCGGATGAAATGACCATGGCCTTCGACTATTTCGTGATCCTCGCCGAAATGCGCACGGGGTCGAACCTGCTCGAATCGAATCTCGACGCCTTTGACGGGATTGCCTGCCATGGCGAATTGTTCAACCCCGGCTTCATCAACACCGCCGGCACCCGCGAATATCACGGTGTCACGCTTGAACAGCGCGACGCCGATCCCTTTGCCCTGCTGCAGGCCGTCCGCGCGGCCGGACCCCGGATGGTGGGCTTTCGCCTGTTTCACAACCATGATCCCCGTATCTTGGCGCATGTCTTGGCGGACACGGGCTGTGCCAAGATCGTTCTGACGCGCAACCCTCTCGAAAGTTACGTGTCGCGCAAGATCGCGGCGGCCACCAATCAATGGCGGCTGCACAACGTCAAGGATCGCAAGGCGGCACAGGTGGAATTCGATCCGATCGAGTTCGAAGACCATGTTTCGACCCTGCAGGCCACGCAGATCCAGATTCTGAACACGCTGCAGAAGACGGGGCAATCCGCGTTCTATGTGGCTTATGACGACCTGAACGACCTGTCGGTTCTCAATGGCATGGCGCGCTGGCTGGGGGTGCACGGGCAGCTCGATGATTTGCCGCGCTCCGTGAAAAAGCAAAATCCCGAACCGCTGGAAAGCAAGCTGACGAATCCGCAGGCCCTTGCCGCAGGGCTGGCAAGGCTGGACCGGTTCGATCTGGGCCGCACCCCGAATTTCGAGGTTCGTCGCGGGCCGATGCTGGACGCGTGGCACGGCGGAAAGACGGTTCCGTTGCTGTTCATGCCAACCCGTGGTGCGCCCGAGGGCGAGGTCATCGAATGGCTTGCAGCACTGGACGAGGTGCCGCGCGAGGCGCTTCCGCGCGACTTTGATGCGGGGCGACTGCGTGATTGGCGCCGCGCGCACCCCGGAAGCAGGGGCTTCACCGTGCTGCGGCATCCGCTGCGCCGCGCGCATGTCGCCTTTGAAAGGGTCCTGAACGCGCCGATAGAGCCCGTGCGCGAACATATGGCGCGGTTGTTTGCCATGCCGTTGCCAGAACCCGGCACCCCGCTGCCGCCCGACGAACATCAGCGCGCCTTCAAGGCGTTCCTGCGCTTCGCCGCGGCCAGCCTGTCCGGACAGACCGGCCTCCAGCCGTGGCCGATCTGGGCGTCGCAGGCAGCTTTGGTTCAGGGGTTTTCTCAGTCGGCGCTGCCCGACATGATCCTGCGCGAGGATCAGATGATCGACGGCTTGGCGCTGTTGGCGCGCCAAGTGGGGCGGCCCGAATGCCCGACTCCCCGGATGGCGCCGCACGACCCGCTGCTGGCGCTGATCCTCGATGATGAAATCGCCGATCTGTGCCAAGGCGCTTATCAGCGCGACTACGACACCTTCGGGTTTGACAGAACGCCCTGACGATTATGGCGATGGGGGGCCCGAGACCCGGAACCCCCCATCTTCCCACGCGCCCTTCGCACCACGGGAAACCGGATATGTCCCGGGCCATCCTGGCCCATGACAAACCGTCTCATATCCGTGCGTGCGTTGCCAGCGGCGAATACCCGGCATTTTCCTCAAATGCCGGGCGCCCGATCAGGCATAGACGGCTTCTTTGCCGAAATGCTTGGTCAGCATGTAATAGACCACGGCGCGGTACTTGTTGCGCTCGGACTTGCCATAGGTTTCGATCACGGCCTTGATCGCCTCGTCGAGTGCGGGGCCATCGGCGAGGCCCAGTTTCTTGACAAGGAAATTCCGCTTCACGGTTTCCAGTTCGCTGGGCTGGCTGGCCGCAACGGTGCAGGCGTCCGCGTCATAAATCGACGGACCGCAGCCGATCGTCACCTTGGTCAGCAGCGCCATGTCGGGTTCCATCCCGCATTTGTTGCGCAGGTCGTCGGCGTATTTCGCAATGAGTTCGTCACGGCGTCCCATTGGCATCTCCCCTCTGAATTCAGGTTATCCTTGCCCCAGAAGGTTACGACCCGCATCGATTCGCCCGCAAGGGGGAAAAACCGACCCAGACGTGTCAAAACCGCCGCTCAGGCGCTTTGACGCCCCGCTTACAGGCGCCGCAGCAATTCTTGTGTCGGCCAGCCATCTGCCGGAAGGCCCAGTTGCCGCTGCGTGTCTTGAACCGCCGCACGCGTTCCGGCCCCCAGAATCCCGTCGATCGCGCCGACGTTAAACCCGCGCGCCTGCAACCGACGCTGCAAATCACGCATCTGGTTCTGATCCAACCCGTTGTCGGGATTGCCCGCGTCATAAACCGGCGCGCCTTCGATCCGGGTCGCGAAATAGCCCGCTGTCACCACATAGGTGAAGGATTGGTTCCACTCGAACAGCACGCGGAAATTGTTGAAGATCATGAAGGCCGGACCATTGCGCCCCTGCGGCAGGATAACCGAGGCCCGCAGCGACCCCGAAGGCATGGATACGCCGCGTGCCTGAACGCCTTGCCGGGCCCATTCGCTGACGCTCAGTTCAGTGCGCAGGCCGGTCTGCGACAGCTCGAGGTCGCGGGGGATCGTCACTTCGATCAGCCAAGGCTCGTTCGGGCGCCATCCGTGGTGCCGCAACAGCGCCGCCCCCGACAAGACGGCATCCGCCAGCGACCGCCGGAGGTCCACGTGACCGTCGCCATCGCCATCGACCCCAAGGTTGAGGATATCGCGCGGCAGCATCTGGACCATGCCGATTTCCCCGGCCCAAGCGCCCTGCGTTGTCGTCGGATCGATATCGCCGCGCCGGTAGAGTTCCGCGAGCGCAAGGATTTGCGGCCGGAAGATCTCGGGCCGGCGGCAATCATGCGCCAGCGTCGCAAGTGCATCGGCGGTGTTGATATCGCCCTGCACCGATCCAAAGTCGGTTTCGAAGGCAAGAAAGGCCAGCATCACGCCGGGGCTGATCCCGTAATCACGTTGAAGGCGCTGGAAGAGCGCCGACTCGCGGTTCAGAAGCTGGCGCGCGCGGTCCAGACGGTTCTGGCTGATCAGCCGACGCGAGAAATCGACGAAGGGCCGCTGGAAAAAGCCTTGCCCGCGGTCCCGGCTCAGGACGGTCTGGTTTTGCTGCAACCGTCGAAAGAAGCGGTCGGCCACGTCCTGCGGCAGCCCGCCCCGGACGGCTTCGGCCTGAAGATCGCGAATGAACGTGGACCAGCTTCCGCCGCACGGCACGGACTGGGCCATGGCAGGCACGGCCAGAACCGCAGAAAGGACACCGGCAAGAACGATACGTTTCATCGCGACACTCCCCTTGAACGCGTCGATACCCTAGCAACTCGCCGCTGGCTGGCCAAGGCTGCTTGGGCCTTGGCGGGGGTCTTTGCCCCTCAAATATTGTCGGGGGCCAAGGGCAAAACCTTTCACGCCAACAAGTGACGGGCATGCCAGTCGACGTGACTCTCCATCAGGCTCGAGATGAAGTAATAGGAATGGTCATAGCCCTCGTGCAGACCCAGTTCCAGCGGTTGCCCAGCCGCGCCGCAGGCAGCGCGCAGGCGGTCTGGCATCAGTTGCGTTTCCAAGAACCCGTCGGCGGCCCCTTGATCGACACGCAGCGCAGGCACGCGCGCGCCGGAGTCGATCAGGCGGCAGGCGTCATATTCGGCCCATGCGGCGCGGTCATCGCCCAGATACCCGCCCAGCGCCTTCTGCCCCCATGGGCATTCGCTGGGCGCAACGATCGGCGCAAAGGCGCTGACGGACCGGAACCGCCCCGGATTGCGCAGCGCAACCGTCAACGCGCCATGCCCGCCCATCGAATGCCCGGTGATCGCCTGCCGCGTCATGTCGGCGGGGAATTGCGCCGCGATCAGCGCGGGCAATTCTGTCTCGACATAGGACCGCATCCGGTAATGCCGCGCGAACGGTTCCTGTGTCGCGTCGACATAGAACCCCGCACCCAGACCGAAGTCATAGGCCTTGTCGGCATCGTCCGGCACGCCTTCACCGCGGGGCGAGGTATCGGGCGCGACAAAGATGATCCCGTGCCGCGCGCAGGCGGCCCGGTATTCACCCTTTTCCGTCACATTGGCCCAAGTGCAGGTCAGACCTGACAGATACCACAGAACAGGTTTCGGCCCCGCGCCATCGGGCAGGAAGATCGAGAACTCCATCGGCGTTCCCGTTTCGGCGCTGTCATGGCGCCAGACTTCCTGCCAGCCGCCATGGGCGCGCCAGCGATTGATCCTCTCCATCAGAATACCACCACCGAGCGGATCGACTTACCTTCGTGCATCAGGTCGAAGCCCTTATTGATCTCCTCCAGCGTCAGGACATGGGTGATCATCGGGTCGATCTCGATCTTGCCGTTCATGTACCAATCAACGATCTTCGGCACATCGGTCCGGCCCCGCGCTCCGCCAAAGGCCGAGCCTTTCCAGACGCGGCCCGTCACCAATTGGAACGGGCGGGTGCTGATTTCCTTGCCCGCTTCGGCCACGCCGATCACGGTGGAAACGCCCCAGCCACGGTGGCAGGCCTCGAGCGCCTGGCGCATGACAGTGGTGTTGCCAGTGCAATCAAAGGTGTAATCGGCGCCGCCCTCCGTCAGTTCGACCAGATGCGCGACGATGTCGCCTGACACTTCCTTGGGGTTTACGAAATGGGTCATGCCGAACATCTTGCCCCATTGCGCCTTGTCGGGGTTGATATCGACACCGATGATCTTGTCGGCCCCGACCATCCGCGCGCCCTGAATCACGTTCAGGCCGATCCCGCCCAGACCGAAGACCACGACGTTCGATCCCGGCGTCACCTTGGCCGAGTTGATCACCGCGCCAACGCCCGTGGTCACACCGCAACCGATATAGCAGGCCTTGTCGAAGGGCGCGTCCTCGCGGATTTTCGCGACCGCGATTTCGGGCAGCACGGTGAAGTTCGAAAAAGTCGAGCAGCCCATATAGTGATAGATCGGCTGCCCTTTATAGCTGAACCGCGTCGTGCCATCGGGCATCAGGCCCTTGCCCTGCGTGGCGCGGATTGCGGTGCACAGGTTGGTCTTGCCGCTGAGGCAGCTTTTGCACTGGCGGCATTCGGGGGTGTAAAGGGGGATCACGTGATCGCCCGGCTTCACGCTGGTCACACCCGCGCCGACCTCGCGCACGATGCCCGCGCCTTCATGGCCGAGGATCGAGGGGAAGATCCCCTCGCTGTCGAATCCGTCCAGGGTGTAGGCGTCGGTGTGGCAGATGCCGGTGGCCATGATTTCGACCAGAACCTCGCCCGCCTTGGGGCCTTCGAGGTCGAGTTCGACGATCTCGAGGGGTTTCTTGGCTTCGAATGCGACAGCGGCACGGGTTTTCATCGGCGTCTCCCAATTGACAAGTTTGTGCCAACCTAGCGGCAGGGGCGCAAACGATGCAAACGGTTTGCGACTGGCTGGACACCAGCCGCGACGATCCCGCCGACAACCTGAAGGGGGGCTGTCTGCCCCCTCTGGCCTTCGGCCATTCACCCCCGAGGACATTTGCAGAGCAAAGAGACACGGAGTTTTTCGATCGGTGGCAAAGGCGCATGCTTGTCGGCGCGCCATCTTGGCCCTAGTTTTGCGCCATGAGCACAGCGTTTTTCACCGACCCCGCCTGCCTGAATCACGTAACCCCCGACGGGCATCCCGAAAGGGTCGCGCGGCTGCGGGCGATCCTTGCCGCGTTGGACGCGCCAGCCTTCGCCGCGCTGGACCGCCGGTCGGCCCCGCGGGCTGCGGAATCAGAACTGCTGCGCTGTCATCCCCAAGAATATGTCGACACTATCCGCGCTGCGATTCCGGCCAGCGGGACACGGCAGATCGACCCTGACACCCATGTTTCGCCTGGCAGCTGGGACGCGGCCTTGATGGGGCTGGGCGCGGCGCTGGGCGCGCTGGATGCCGTGATCGAGGGGAGCGCGTCGAATGCCTTTGCCGCAATCCGCCCACCCGGGCACCATGCCGAAACGGCGAAACCGATGGGTTTCTGCCTCTTCGGCACCGTTGCCATCGCGGCGAAACGTGCGCTGGATCATCACGGGCTGAGCCGCGTTGCCGTGCTGGATTTCGACGTGCACCACGGCAACGGAACGCAGGATCTGCTGTGGCATGAGCCGCGCGCCTTGTTCGTCAGCAGCCACCAGATGCCCCTGTGGCCGGGAACCGGCGAACGTTCAGAGACCGGCGCAACGGACAACGTGATCAACGTGCCGCTGTCGCCCGGCACCGACGGCGAGGAATTTTCGGCCGCATGGGAACGAGACGTGTTCCCCCGGCTGGAAGCGTTCGCGCCGGAGTTGATCCTCGTTTCGGCCGGGTTCGATGCACATCGCGCCGATCCATTGGCCCAGCTTGCCTTGGAAACTGAGGATTTCGTCTGGATTACTGGACGAATCTGCGACATAGCGGACCGGCATGCGGGCGGACGCGTGGTTTCGGTGCTGGAAGGCGGCTATGATCTGGATGCCTTGGCCGAGTCGACTGCCGCGCATGTGAAGGTCTTGATGGAGCGCGCCCGATGAAACCCGTTGCCGAAATGAGCTTCGAAGAAGCCCTTCGCGAGCTTGAAGGCGTTGTCGGGCAGTTGGAATCGGGCAACGTGGACCTCGAGCGTTCGATCACGATCTACGAACGCGGGGCCGAATTGAAAAAGCACTGCGAGGCAAAGCTATCGCAGGCGCAGGCCCGGATTGAACAGATCACTTTGGCCGAAGGGGGCACCCCCAACGGCACTACGGCTTTTGATGCGACATGAGTTTTCCCCTGATCCTGAAATCGGCCGCCGATGCGGTGAATGCCCGCCTCGGCGCGGCGCTTGAAAACCTGCCGCCCAGCCGGGTGCGCGAGGCTATGATCCACGCGGTGCATGGCGGCAAGGGCCTGCGCGGCTTTTTGGTGCTTGAAAGCGCGGCGTTACACGGTGTCGACCGTGACGCGGCGCTGAACGTCGCCGCCGGCATCGAAGCGCTGCATGCCTATTCGCTGGTGCATGACGACTTGCCTGCGATGGACGATGACGACATGCGCCGCGGTCGTCCCACGGTTCACATTGCCTTCGACGAGGCCACCGCGATTCTGGCCGGTGACGCGCTGCATGCTCTGGCGTTTGAACTGTGCGCGACACCCGGTGTGCCGAACGCCGCCGAGCTGGTGTATCGGCTGGCGCGGGGTGTCGGTGCGGCGGGCACGGTGCTGGGGCAGGCGATGGATATCGAGGCCGAGACGGCAGCGACGCCGCTGACGCTGGAACAGATCACCCGCTTGCAGCACGGCAAGACGGGCGAGTTGTTCATCTGGTCCTGCGCGGCTGGTCCCGTGATGGCGGGCGAGGATGCCGCCGCACTGACCGAGTATGCCGAGAAGATGGGCCTTGCGTTCCAGATTGCCGACGACATCCTGGATGTCGAAGGCGATGCGGCCACTGCCGGCAAACGCCTGCAAAAGGATGCCGAGGCAGGCAAGGCGACCTTCGTGTCGCTGTTGGGCCTTGAACCCGCGCGGCAGCGTGCGCGCGACCTGATCGACGAGGCCTGCGCCGCGCTGACGCCCTATGGCGACAAAGCTGACGCCCTGCGCGAAGCGGCACGCTTCGTCATCAACCGGGACAAGTGACCATGACCCAGAACCGCCCCGCGACCCCGCTTCTGGACCAGGTGAATTCACCCGCCGATCTGAAACGGCTGAGCGATGCGCAGCTGAAGCAGGTCGCCGACGAACTGCGCGCCGAAACCATCAGCGCGGTCAGCGAAACGGGGGGGCATCTGGGCGCGGGCCTTGGCGTCGTGGAACTGACCGTTGCGCTGCACGCCGTCTTTGACACCCCGCGCGACCGGCTGATCTGGGATGTGTCGCACCAGTCCTATCCGCACAAGATCCTTACCGGGCGCCGTGACCGTATCCGCACCTTGCGGACCAAGGGCGGCCTCAGCGGATTCACCAAGCGCACGGAATCGATCTACGACCCGTTCGGCACGGCGCATTCCTCGACCTCGATCAGCGCGGCGGTGGGCTTCAAGGTGGCGCGCGATCTGGGCGGGGCGCCCGACCCTGCGCTGGGCGATGCCATCGCGGTGATCGGCGACGGTTCCATGAGTGCGGGCATGGCCTTCGAGGCGATGAACAACGCGGGCCATCTGGGCAAGCGGCTGTTCGTGGTTCTGAACGACAACGAGATGTCGATTGCCCCGCCAACCGGCGCGCTGTCGTCGTATCTGTCGCGCCTTTATGCCGAGAAACCGCTGCATGACTTGAAAGCCGCCGCCAAGGGTGCGCTGGGCCTTCTGCCACCGCCCTTTGCCGAAGGGGCGCATCGCGTGAAAGAGATGCTCAAGCATGCGGCCATCGGCGGCACCATGTTCGAGGAACTGGGCTTCAAATACGTCGGGCCGATCGATGGGCACGACATGGAATCTTTGCTGGCCGTCTTGCGCACGGTTCACGCCCGGGCGACGGGGCCGGTTCTTCTGCATGTCTTGACGAAAAAGGGCAAGGGCTATGCCCCGGCCGAGGCTGCCGCCGACAAGGGCCACGCGACGGCCAAGTTCGACGTGATCACGGGCAAACAGCAAAAGGCCCCGTCGAATGCGCCTAGCTACACCAAGGTGTTCGCGGAAAGCCTGATTGCCGAAGCGTCGCACGACGACAAGATCGTCGCCGTGACCGCCGCAATGCCCGATGGCACCGGGCTGAACCTGTTCGCGGAACGGTTCCCCAAGCGGTGCTTTGACGTGGGCATCGCCGAACAGCACGGCGTGACCTTCTGCGCCGGTCTGGCGGCCGGGGGCCTCAAGCCGTTTTGCGCGATGTATTCGACCTTCCTTCAGCGCGGCTATGATCAGGTCGTGCATGATGTCGCTTTGCAGAACCTGCCCGTCCGCTTTGCCATCGACCGCGCCGGGCTGGTGGGCCAAGACGGTGCGACGCATGCAGGATCCTTCGACATCGCCTATCTGGCGAACCTGCCCAACATGGTCGTCATGGCCGCCGCGGACGAGGCCGAACTGGTGCATATGGTCGCCACCGCCGCCGCGTATGACACCGGCCCCATCGCGTTCCGCTTCCCGCGTGGCGAGGGGGTTGGCGTGGAAATGCCTGAACGCGGGCAACCGCTGGAGATCGGCAAGGGCCGCATGATCCGCGAGGGCAAGCGCGTGGCGATCCTGTCGTTCGGCACCCGTCTGGCCGAGGTGTTGAAGGCCGCCGAGGCCCTCGAAGCGCGTGGCATCACGCCCACCGTGGCCGATGCCCGTTTCGCCAAGCCGCTGGACCGCGATCTGATCCTGAAGCTCGCCGCCGATCACGAGGCGCTGATCACTATCGAAGAAGGCTCGGTCGGTGGGTTCGGCAGCCATGTGGCGCAACTGTTGTCGGACGAGGGTGTGTTCGACAACGGACTGAAGTTCCGGTCTATGATCCTGCCCGACAGCTTCATCGATCAGGCCAGCCCGCGCGAGATGTATGACATGGCCTGCCTGAACGCCGACCATATCGAGGCGAAGGTTCTGGCCGTGCTGGGCGTGGCGAGTATCGGGGCGAAGCGCGCGTGAAAAGACGAAACCCCGCGAGGACCTTTCGGCTGTCGCGGGGCTCTAACAAATTGAGGGCTTATGGATGCCCTCGACCGTTAGACATATAGCTGCGACGATGGTTGCGAGCAAGTTTTTTCTTGACTCTTCTGCTGGTTGTTTACTGAAAATGCGACTCAGTTTTCAACATATAGTGCGGCAGAAAAACTTTGGTCATAAATGCGCTGTCCAATGAGCGGCTGACGCCTTACCTTGTTGAAACCGGACATCATGAGCAAGCCGCTCTTGCGCTCTATGCTTGGAATCTTCGGCTCAGCGAGTCGTTTTATCCGTTGCTCAGCACCACTGAAATCGTCTTGCGGAACGTTGTTTCTGCACGGATTAGGCAGATCTATGGCGATGAATGGTGGGAACGCGACGAATTTCACACAACGATAGGTCGAAAAGCTAAAGGGATCGTTCTTCGTGCTCGTAACAAGCGGCAAGACGAAAAGGGCCGGGTCTCACACGGTTGCATGGTCGCGGAACTGACGTTCGGTTTCTGGACGAACATGCTGCTAGCGAAATACGAGGAGCATTTCTGGTCACCGCTTTCATCAGCTTTTCCAGATGTTCCTTCGGGGACAACCTATGACGACCTGTCACGAAAATGCGACCGTGTTTCAGCATTGCGAAACCGCATTTTTCATCACGAGCCGATGTTCAAGCGAAACATTACTGAAGATTATCGCGCTACGCTCGAACTTCTATCCTGGCTGAATCCAAAGGCCGCGATCTGGATCCGGCCACAATTGCGCACCATGGCTGTGCTGCGCGAACGCCCGCGCCATCGAACCTGACCCTCTTGCCCCCTCTGCCTCCCTCTGGCACTCTGCGTCATGGAGACACCAACCCCCCATTCATTCCGTCACACTCCCGTCGCACCGATGCGGCAGGGCAGGGGTTGGCACAAACACTGAGAGCATAATGAAACCGAAAAACAGAACTCTCCCGATCGAAAGCGCGCCCGCGGTGGCGCCGAAATCCTTTACCGATGCGCAGGCAGCCGTCGCGCATTTGCAGGCGCTGTATTCGCAGGCAACCGACTTTCTGGCGCAGGCCTTTCGCAAGGTTCTGGCTGACGGTCAGCCCAGCGTGAGGGCGCGGGCGTTTTACCCAGAAATCCGGCTGACCACGGCCACCTTTGACCAGCCCGACAGCCGCCTGTCCTTCGGCTATGTCCCCGAACCGGGCACCTATGCGGCCACGATCACCCGGCCCGACCTTTTCGGGAATTACCTGGAGCAGCAAATCGGCCTTCTGTTGAAGAACCACGGCGTTCCGGTGGTGATCGGCTTTTCCGACACGCCGATCCCGTTGCATTTCGCCATGGCCGGTCGCGACGATGTGGCGATGTCGGGCGAATTGACCTTCTCCCTGCGCGACGCCTTCGACGTGCCGGATCTGTCGACGACGAACGACGACATCGTCAACGGCGAGGGGGTGCGCAACGCCGATGGCTCGATCCCGCTGGCGCCGTTCACCGCGCAGCGCGTCGATTATTCACTGGCGCGTCTGGCGCATTACACGGCGACCGACCCTGAGCATTTCCAGAACCACGTCCTGTTCACGAACTATCAGTTCTATGTCGACGAGTTCGAAGGGCTGGCCCGGGCCGCGCTGGCGGATCCTTCCAGCGGCTATACCGCCTTCGTGGCGCCCGGCAATGCCATCATCACCATACCCGATGAACCGATCGGGGCCCTTCCGCGTCTGCCACAGATGCCGGCCTATCACCTGAAACGCGCTGATGGGCAGGGGATCACGCTGGTGAATATCGGCGTCGGCCCGTCGAACGCCAAGACAGCGACGGACCATATCGCCGTGCTGCGCCCTCATGCGTGGCTGATGGTCGGGCACTGCGCCGGGCTGCGCAATTCGCAAAGCCTTGGCGACTTCGTTCTGGCCCACGCCTATCTGCGCGAGGACAAGGTGCTGGACGACGATCTGCCCGTCTGGGTGCCGATCCCCGCCTTGGCCGAGATCCAGATCGCGCTGCAAGAGGCCGTGGCTGAAGTGACGCAGTTGCAGGGTTATGAACTGAAGCGAATCATGCGCACCGGCACGGTGGCAACGGTGGACAACCGCAACTGGGAACTGCGCGACCAGTCCGGCCCGGTGCAGCGCCTGTCGCAATCGCGTGCCATCGCGCTGGACATGGAAAGCGCCACCATCGCCGCCAACGGGTTCCGGTTCCGGGTGCCCTATGGCACGCTGCTGTGCGTGTCCGACAAACCGTTGCATGGCGAACTGAAACTGCCCGGCATGGCCAGCGCGTTCTACAAGACGCAGGTTGCCCGGCATTTGCAGATCGGGGTTCGTGCGATGGAGCGTCTTCGCGAGATGCCTTTGGACCGCATCCACAGCCGCAAATTGCGAAGCTTCGACGAGACCGCCTTCCTGTGATTGCAAAGCACGCGAAACGTCGCGTCTTTTTTGCACATTTCAGGGTCGAAACACCTCCCTTTGCGATTGTCTCGCCCGACCCAAGACATTACACGCCAATCAGATTTGTACCCGGTAGGCATGCTTGTAGGTGCAGAACAAACAAATGGAGTAGAAAGCCATGAACAAGCCGATGACCAAGACCCAGCTCGTTGCCGCCCTCGCCGAGGACATGGGTGCTGACCGCAAGACGGCCTCCGCTGCTCTTGACGCGCTGACCGCTCTCGTGACGCGTGAAGTCGCTGCCGGTGGCGCCGTGACCCTTCCGGGCATCGGCAAGATCGTGTGCCGCGCGCGCCCTGAGCGCGAAGTGCGCAACCCGGCGACGGGCGAAAAGATGACCAAACCGGCCGATCGCACTGTCAAGGTCGTCATCGCCAAGGCCCTCAAGGACGCGGCCATCGGCTGATCTGCCCTTGTGGTTACGGAACGCAGGCCACCCTTCGGGGTGGCCTTTTTCATTGTGAACGGCGATGGGGTGCGACATGCGGGTGCGGCAATAAACACATACAAAATGTGGAATATATTCTTGCCCCAAGCCGCGCCCTCGCCTAGCTGTCGGGAGACTTTTTTCTGAGCAGGACACCGATCATGGCCTATACCTCGAAATTCCAAGCCCTCGCCGACGCCGCGCAAGCCCGGGTTCCGGGCATCCCGGCCGCGCAGGTGGCCGACATGCTGGCCGCTGGCGCCGTCGCCGTCGACATCCGCGACCCCGACGAACATGCAAACGGTCACATCCCGGGGTCAGTCAATATTTCGCGCGGCAAGCTGGAAATGAATGTCGAAGGCATTCTGCCCGACCTCGACACCGTGATCCTGTGCTATTGCAACGCCAATAACCGCGGTGCGCTGTCTGCAGCCAGCCTTCGGGACATGGGCTATCGCAACGCGCATTACATCGCGGGCGGTCTTAACGCCTGGCGCAATCTCTGAGGCCCACCCTTCCAACCGCCCTCGTTCCCCGCTATCCATCCCCTAGGGCAGATGGACTCAGGGGGACCGGGCGATGGATTTCAAGGCACTGGCGATGGGTCTGGCCTTCGCCTTCATGTGGTCCTCGGCGTTCACCTCGGCCCGTATGATCGTTGTCGATGCCCCGCCTCTGTATGCGTTGACGCTTAGGTTCCTGATCTCGGGAACGATCGCGATCGCCATCGCAAGGGCCATGGGCCAGTCTTGGCGCCTCACACCGGCACAATGGCGAGCAACCCTGATCTTTGGCGTTTGCCAGAACGCAGCCTATCTGGGGCTGAATTTCGTGGCCATGCAGACGGTCGAGGCCTCGATCGCCTCGATCATCGCGTCCACCATGCCGCTCATCGTCGCGTTGATGGGGGGTCTTTTCCTTGGTGACCG
Organism: Paracoccaceae bacterium; assembly: GCA_041397065.1. Classification (GTDB taxonomy): domain Bacteria; phylum Pseudomonadota; class Alphaproteobacteria; order Rhodobacterales; family Rhodobacteraceae; genus Pararhodobacter. The sequence continues at coordinate 240,213 of JAWKXG010000001.1, forward strand.
CCTCAAACCTTTGGCCGTCGCCGGAATGGTCGCGGGCTTCGGCGGGGTGCTGATCATCATGGGCGCGCGCTTTTCGGGTGACATGGATTTCGTGGGTCTGGGCCTGTGCGTGATCGCGGCGATTGCCCTCGCTGTCGCCACGCTGATGGTGCGCGGCGCGTCGTCCGGTGGCAATGTCATGATGATCGTCGGACTTCAGATGCTGATCGGGTCCGCGACTCTGACCTTGCCCGCCCTGTTGACCGAAGATCTCGTGGTCAACGTCACGCCGCGCCTGATCCTTGCCTTCGCTTATACGACGCTGGTTCCGGGACTGGCGGCGACTTGGGTCTGGTTCTTGCTGGTCCAGCGGATCGGAGCCATTCGCGGCGCGACGTTCCATTTCCTCAACCCGTTCTTCGGGGTTGCCGTCGCCGCGGTATTCCTGGGTGAAAGCCTGGGCCTGGGCGATGTAATCGGCGTTGCGATCATCATGGCGGGGATTCTGGCGGTGCAGCTGTCCAAGGCGGCACCGGCCAAGCCCAAGTCCGGTTCTGCGCCTGCAGCATGAAACCGCGTGGGGGCCAGTATGCGCGCCGACGCCGGAACCCGCCGGGCACTGCGCCGGGAACGGTGACGGTCGATCCGGCGGCGGGTCCCAGCCACCTGTCTGCCTTTGTGCTGCACGAGGGGGCGCTGCGGGAGATCCCCGAAACGGCATTGGCCGATGTGCCTGATCCCGCCGAAGCCGACGTGCTGTGGCTGAACGTGGACGGGCTGGGGGATGCCACCCTGCTTACGGCGTTGGCGGCACGGTTCGGGCTGCATCCGCTCGCGCTCGAGGACGTGGTGAACGCGCACCAGAGGCCCAAGGCCGAAACCTATGACGCGCACCTGTTCATCGTTCTGCGGATGCCGCGCACGGGCACGCCCCGGTTCGAGACCGAGCAGATCGCGTTGTGCATGGGCGAGCGCTTCGTGCTGACCTTTCAGCAAGAGCCGGGCGATGTGTTCGACCCCGTGCGCAGCCGCCTGCGCACGCCCGGCGCGCGTATCCGCGAGCGGGGGGTCGATTACCTGACCTACGCGCTGATCGACGCGGTGACAGACGCGTTCTTTCCCGCGCTTGAATCACTGGGCGAGCGGCTCGAAACGCTGGAAGCCGGGGTCGTGGGCGCACCGACACCGGCCCATATCGGCGAGATCCACGCACTCAAGCACGAGTTGATGGCCCTGCGCGCCGCAGTATGGCCGATGCGCGACCTGCTGGGAACCTTGCTGCGCGATGATGCGCCACACCTGTCGGCGGCGACCAAGGTGTTCCTGCGCGATTGTCAGGATCACTGCTTTCAGTTGATCGAGATGGTCGAAACCTATCGCGAAATCGCGTCGGGGTTGGTCGATATTCACCTGTCAAGCATGGCGAACCGCACCAACGAGATCATGCAGGTGCTGACGCTGATCGCCACGATCTTCATTCCGCTGACCTTTATCGTCGGCGTCTATGGCATGAATTTCAGCCCCGATGCCGGCCCGCTGAGCATGCCCGAGCTGCGCTGGCGCTGGGGGTATCCGGTGGTGATGGCGTCCATGGCGCTTCTGGCCGGGGGGTTGGCGTTGTGGTTCTGGCGGCGCGGCTGGCTGGGGGGCGCGCGGCGTTGATGCGCCGCGCACGGGGTCCCTTGATTGCCATGCCCGCAACCCCATGTATTGGAAGACAAATGAGCATCGGAGGGCGCGCGCGTGGCCATTTCTTCAACACGCTCGGACATCACCGTCGAACAACGCGATGACAGCGCAACTCTGACGATTTTCGCGCGCAACCCGGTCGTATCGTAGATCGCCCTTATCGTCGGGGGTTTCGTATCCCTCGGGGCGCTTTTGCTTGCCGCCTATGGCGTGTCGGTCTCGAACTATTTGACGGTCGTCGTCATGGCCTCGGCGGCTGTCGGTGTTCTGTGGCTGACATGGCACATCGGGTGGCGCTCCAGACCGTTCGAGATCCGGTTTTCGCGCGGATTTCTCGAGTCTGGCCAGCAGCGGTATGCTTATGCAGACATCGTGTCCTATGGTCTGAGCAGCCATGGCGGGGACGTTGTCGATCCGTTATCGGTGGGGGTGCCCCGCAACGTGATGATCGGTGCGCATGTCTATGTCGAAATTGGCCCGCGATTCCTGCCAATCACCGTGGCGTTGAAGGACGCGCAAGCGAAAGAAGCCTTGCGGCTCTTCGGTCTTCTCGTTGCCGTATATCGTTCTGCGCCGGCCTAAGCTTTGGGTTTGCCGTCCGGCGGGGCGTGCACGACCTAGGCTGCGCCCTGCGGACGCGGGTTCGTCCCCGTCTTATAGGCCGACCAGTCATCGATATCGGGATAGAACTGCTTGCGCCACGCGCGAACCCGGGGTTCATCAGGCGCCGCCACACCGGCGGGATCGCGGCAGCGATGACCATCGTCGGATAGCCCATCGGTAATTGCGGCGCCGCGGCGGGGTCGTAAGTCTGCAACAGCGGGAAACGGCGGTCGGGCTTGTAATGGTGATCCGAATGCCGCTGCAGATTGATCAGCAACCAGTTCGACACCCGATGCGAGGCATTCCAGCTGTGATGCGGGCGGACGGGTTCGTATCGGCCATTCCCAAGGTGGCGGCGGGTCAGGCCATAGTGTTCCAGATAATTCGTCAGTTCTAGGTGCAAGATGGCGACGAAGGCCTGCCAGACGAACAGCCCGACGCCGACCCATCCACTAACGGCATAGGCCGCGATCAGCATCGCAAGCTGCAACAGACCATAGCGCCAGAAGGGGTTCGACAGGCTCAGCGGGCCGCGACCGGCGCGCGCCAGCATCGCAGCCTCGGCCTGCCAAGCGGAAACCGGGCAGCTTATTAGGACGCGCAGGAAGAAGCGCCAGAACCCCTCGTTATACCGCGCGGTGACGGAGGTCGCGCGGGGTGCCGACCCAAAGATGATGCACCCGCAGGTGTTCCGAGCGAAAATGCCCATACAGCACCGACGCCATCAGAATGTCGCCCAGCCAACGCTCGTAGGATGATTTCTGATGCATCAACTCATGCGCATACACGATTCCACCGCGCCAGAGGCAATGCCGACCGTAGAACAGGATCAGGATTTCGTGCACGGCGAGGTGCGACGTCCGGCTGACATACCACAGCAAACCGAAGATCAGGCCGTTGGATCGGCGCCCAGATCAATGTGATCGCCCGATACCACGTCAGTTGCGCAAGCGGGTTTCGGGATCGGGGTTCGGGTATCGAGGCCGGTGACCGCATCCAGCAGCGTCACGAGGCCAAAGGCATACAGAGGCGCCAGCGCCAGCCACCAATGCCCTGCCAGACCGCGCCCAGCGCGATCAGCATGCCAAGCAACGACGACGAGAACGGCAGGGCGGAGGTCAGGCGCATGACGGCATCCTTGGTGTTTCGCCCAGTCTATGTCTTTGCTGCGGCGCGAAAAGATCGGCAGCGGTCGCGTGATCCCACACCTTGCGCATCAGCGTCGGCAGGCTGTCGGGATCGGGCGCGGGCCTGAAGTCGCCCCGCATCGGCACGCCATGAGGGATGCGGGCCACCATCACCGTCAGTTCAAGGTGGAAATGTGTAGGTATGCCGCACTACACCCGGCATTTCTGACCAGCGGGCATCGACGGGGGCGCAGGTTCCGGCAGGTCCTCGACCCACGCAGAACAGAGCCAACCGGGCATTCCGCCCAACAACCCGCGCGGTTCGCGGGTCTCCAGCAGCACGGCGCCATCTTCTCGGGTGGCGACATAGGCAAAGCCCCGCCGCGTCGGCTTGGGTTTGCGGGGGGCCTTGCGCGGCAATTCGGCGGCAATTCCGGCAGCGAAGCCCTTGCAAAACCCACCCAGCGGACAAACGGCGCATCGCGGATTGCGCGGTGTGCACACCGTAGCACCCAGATCCATCATCGCCTGCGCAAAGTCGCCTGCCCGTTGCGCGGGCGTCAGGCGACCGGCAAGGCGGACCAACGCGGACGTCGCCTTCGGCATGGGTTCATCATGGGCGAATAGCCGCGACACCACGCGTTCGACATTCCCGTCGACCACGGTTTCTGACTGACCGAAGGCGATCGAAGCGATCGCGGCCGAGGTATAGTCTCCAATCCCCGGCAGCGCCCTCAGTTCCTCGCGCGTTCGTGGAAAGCCTCCCAAATCGGTCACCACGCGCGCGCAGGCGATCAGGTTGCGCGCCCGCGCGTAATACCCAAGGCCCGCCCATTCGGCCATCACGTCGGTTTCGTCGGCTGCCGCCAAGGCCTGCACCGTTGGCCAGCGTTGAGTGAAACGCTGGAAATAGCTGCGCACCGTCGCGACCGTCGTCTGCTGCAACATCACTTCGGAAAGCCAGACATGATAGGGGTCTGGCAGCGCGCCGTCCCGACTTTCGACCGGAGGGACGCGCCAAGGCAAGACCCGCGCCGCCTCGTCATACCAGCGCAGCAGGGCTTCGGCGACCGGCGCACCGTCAAAATCGTCACGCATTGTTGACGCCTCTCCTTCCAAGCCCACTGGCCATGGCCTAGGAACTCTCTAGAATAGTTTCAAACCACAGGTAAGTACGCGAGACCCGATGACCAGCACCAAGGATCAGCCCGGAAAAGGGACTGCCGTGCCCCGTGCGCGGCGCCTGCGCGGTTTTGAATCCGCGGCGGGTCTCTTGCGTGAGCCGATCCGCAAGGCGGGCGAGTCGCGCGGCTTTGCCGTGGCGCGTCTCCTCACTCACTGGCCCGAGGTTGCCGGTCCCGATCTTGCCCCGCTGTGCCGCCCGGTAAAGGTGAGCTATGCGCAGAACGGCGGGCTTGGGGCAACGCTGACCGTCCTCGCGTCCGGCGCTGCGGCGCCCCTTGTGCAGATGCAGCTCGACCGACTGCGTGACAAGGTGAACGCGATCTATGGCTATGCCGCCATTTCGCGGATCCGGGTAACCCAGACGGCTGCGCAAGGCTTCTCCGAAGGCCACACCCCATTTGTCATGGACAACATCGCCCCGGTGTCCCCACAGCGCAGCGCCCGTGCCCGCGCGGTGGTCTCGGCGCTGACGGACGATGTGGCGGACACCGGGTTGAAGGCCGCCCTCGAACGGCTGGCCAACAATGTTCTGGCGCGCGCGGAACGCGACACGCCTGCAATCACGGACGGCGCGGGCTTACCCCCGACGCCGCGTCAATGAAAGGACTCATGATGAACAGACGCGCATTCCTTCTTTCGGGTGCTGCCGTTGCCGCATTGGCTGGCTATGCTGGCTTGCGGACCTTTACCCCCGGCGGTTCGATCGCCGATGACCTGCTGCTGCCCGGCGCGGCCAACGCCCAATCGACGGACCAGCCGGCCGAGGTTGATCTCTCGCGCGTCGAGGAAATGGCGCAGGGCAACCCCGATGCCGCGGTCACGATCATCGAATTCTCGTCCTTCACCTGCCCGCATTGCGCGCGGTTCAACCAGACGGTCTATCACGAACTGAAAGCCGCCTATGTCGACACCGGTCTGGTCCGCTATGTCAAGCGCGAGGTGTATTTCGATGCCTACGGCTTGTGGGCGGGGATGGTCGCACGCTGCGGCGGGGCGATGCGCTATTTCGGCATCGCCGAGATCCTGTACACCGAACAGCGCGAATGGGCGCATGGCGACGACGCCAACGCCGTGGCCGACAACCTGCGCCGCATCGGCCGCCGTGCTGGCATGACCGACGAGCAGCTTGGCGCCTGCCTCACGGATCGCGATACCGCGCTGGCGATGATGCAGGTCTATCAGAATGGCGTCGAGGAGTTCGGCATCAACTCGACCCCGTCCTTCGTGATCAATGGCACGCTTTATTCGAACATGTCGTTCGACGAGTTCAAGGCGATCATCGACCCGCTGCTGGAGGGGTAATGTCCACGAAACCGCTTGCCGGGCTGCGTGTCGTCGAACTGGCGCGCATTCTCGCCGGTCCCTGGGCGGGCCAGACACTTGCCGATCTGGGCGCCGAGGTCATCAAGGTCGAGGCTCCCGAGGGTGACGACACCCGCCGCTGGGGCCCGCCCTTCATCGACCGCGATGGCGTGAAGGTCGCCGCCTATTACCATTCGGCCAATCGCGGCAAGAAATCGGTCACCGCCGATTTCCGCACCCCCGAGGGGCAGGCCAAAGCCCGCGCCCTGATCGCGACCGCCGATATCGTGATCGAGAATTTCAAGGTCGACGGGCTGAAGAAATACGGTCTGGATTACGCCAGCCTGAAGGATGAGTTCCCCGGCCTGATCTATTGCTCGATCACCGGGTTCGGGCAGGACGGCCCCTATGCCCACCGTGCGGGCTATGACTATATCATTCAGGAATGTGCGGCCCGATGTCGATCAACACGCCCCCACCGACGGCGAGCCGCAGCGCGTCGGTACTGCCCTGACCGACCTGTTCACCGGCGTTTATTCAACAACCGCGATACTGGCCGCTGTGCACGAACGTGCCCGCACTGGCACGGGCGCCTATATCGACATGAGCCTCCTCGATTGCGGTGTGGCGGTCATGGCCAATCAGGCGATGAACTACCTTTCCTCGGGCGTGCCGCCGGCGCGAACGGGCAACGGGCATCCCAATCTGGTGCCTTATCAGGTGTTCGAATGTGCCGATGGCCACATCATCATCGCCACCGGGAATGACGGCCAATATCATCGGCTGTGTCACCTGCTTGGGCTGGAACCGCTGATCACCGCGCCCGCCTATCTGACGAATGCCGACCGCATAGCCAACCGGAACGCGCTATCGGATGAACTGACCGCCGCGACACGCACCTGGACCAAGGCCGCGCTTTTGGCGGGCTGCGAACAAGAGGGTATCCCCGCAGGGCCGATCAACGACATGTACGAGGTTTTCTCGGATCCGCAGGTCGTGGCGCGTGGCATGGAACTCGATCTGGGGGTCCACAAAGGGATCCGGTCGCCGTTCGTCTTTGATGGCGAGCCTTGTGCATCGCAAGGCCCTGCGCCGACCTTGGGTCAGCACGACTAAGCGCCTGCTTGCTGCAATTCGACAGACGGGAAAGCGGACTTAGCCCCAAGGGCCGTTTCGCCGCTTCCTCGGCGCGGGCTGACGCACGGTGCCTGCCATTTCCTCAAGCCGTGCGATGCGGTTTTCGGTCGCCGGGTGGGTCGAAAACAGCTTGTCGCGTGCGAAGGCATGCAGCGGGTTGATGATGAACATATGGGCCGTGGCCGGGTTCCTTTCGGCGGCATCGTTGTCGATCCGCTCGGCATAGCCCTGAATCTTGCGCAGGGCATCGGCCAGCCAGAGCGGGTTGCCGCAGACCTCGGCACCCACGCGGTCGGCCTCGTACTCGCGCGAGCGTGAGATCGCCATCTGCACCAGCGCCGCCGCCATCGGTGCGAGGATCATCATCGCGATCATGGCAATGGGGTTCGCGCGTTCACGATCGCCCCCGCGAAAGAACATCGCGAAATTCGCCAGCATCGAAATCGCGCCTGCGAAGGTCGCCGTGACCGTCATCGTCAGCGTGTCGTAATTCTTGATATGCGCCAGCTCATGCGCGACCACGCCTGCTACTTCCTCGGGCGTCAGTCGTTGCAGAAGGCCCCGGCTGACCGCCACCGCCGCGTTGTCCGGGTTGCGCCCGGTGGCGAAGGCGTTCGGCTGGTCGCTTTCGATGATATAGAGCGCGGGCACCGGCATGTCTGCGCGGCGTGCCAGATCCATCAGCATGCGTTGCAGGTCGGGCGCGGAATGTGCATCGACCGGATGCGCGTTGTGCATCCGCAGGACCATCTTGTCGGAATTCCACCATGTATAGGCATTCATCGCCGCCGCGATTGCCAAGGCAATCAACGCACCGCCCGTGCCCCCCAGCGCATAGCCCATGCCCAGGAACAAGGCGGTCATCGCCGCCATCAGGATCGCGGTTTTCACATAGCCCATTGGCACCCTCCATCGGTCAACGCGAATATGGGGGGTGCTGTGTCGCCCTGCAAGGATCAGACCAGCCCTGCGGCCTTGAACAACCCCATGATGTCGGCTTGCGGGCGCGGGCCGATGTGCCCGATCACCTCGGCGGCGCAGATCACGCCCATGCGGGCAGCGGTTTCAAGGTCGCGCCCCGTGGCCAGCCCATACAGGAAACCCGCCGCGAACTGATCGCCCGCCCCCGTGGCATCGACCGGGGTGACGCGCTGCACCGGGGCCTCGGCCCGCTGGCCGCCGCGGATCGCCCAGACCGAATCGCCCGAACGCGTGCAAGCCACCGTTTCGCAAACCGCCGAAGCGCGCGCCAGCGCGGCCTCGAGATCGTCGGTTTCATAGAGCGTCTTCCACTCGGCCTCGTTCCCGATGGCGATATCGACATCGCCCGCGATCAGGCGCTGGAAATCGGCGCGGTGACGGTCGGCGCAGAACGGGTCGGAAATCGTGATCGCCGCCTTGCCGCCCGCCGCCTTGATCCGCGCTGCGGCTTCGGTGAAGGCAGTCTTACCCTCGTTCTTGTCGAACAGATAGCCTTCGAGGAACAGGATCTGCGCGCCCTCGAACACATCGGGCACGTCGGCCGAGGAAATATCAGCCCCCGCCCCCAGATAGGTGTTCATCGACCGTTCGCCATCGGGCGAAACAAAGATCATCGAGCGCGAGGTCGGCAGTTCCACCTTTTGCGGCGGCAACGGAAAGGCCGTGCCCGAAGCCTCCAGCGCCTGCGCATAGAACCGGCCCAGCGCGTCATCCTTGACCTTGCCGATGAACGCGGTTTTCAGCCCCAGCGCGCCGATCCCGGCGATGGTGTTGCCGACCGAACCGCCCGGCGCCTCGACCCGATCTTTCATCGAGGCATAAAGCAGCTCGGCCCGTTCGCGGTCGACAAGCTGCATGATGCCTTTTTCGATGCCCATCTGATCGAGGAACAGGTCGTTGGCATGGGAAATGACGTCGACGATGGCATTACCGATGCCGATGACTTGATAGCTCACAGGGTCTTCTCCTCGAAGGGGCAGAGGTCGCGGATCAGGCAGGCCCCGCATTTGGGCTTGCGCGCGACGCAGATATACCGGCCGTGCAAGATCATCCAGTGGTGCGCGTGCTGTTGGTACTCGGCGGGAATGTGATCTTCGATCGCGCGCTCTACCGCGTCGACATCCTTGCCGGGGCAGATGCCGGTGCGGTTGCCGATGCGAAAGATATGCGTATCGACCGCCTGCGCAGGTATGTGCCACCACATGTTCAGCACAACATTGGCCGTCTTGCGCCCCACCCCCGGCAGCGCCTGCAACGCGGCGCGGGAACTGGGCACCTGACCGCCGTGTTCGTCGACGAGGATCTGCGACAGCTTGATCACGTTCTTGGCCTTGTTGCGAAACAGGCCGATGGTCTTGATGTGTTCAATCAGCCCTTCCTCGCCCAGCGCCAGCATCTTTTCGGGCGTGTCGGCGATGTCGAACAGCTTGGCGGTGGCCTTGTTCACCCCCGCATCCGTCGCTTGCGCAGACAGCGCGACAGCGACCAGCAGCGTATAGGCGTTGACGTGGTGCAACTCGCCCTTCGGCTCGGGCTCGGCCGCTTGAAAGCGTGCAAAGATCTCTCGGATCGTGGAATAGGGCAGTTGTTTGGCCATGGCTTCCCTTCGCACAGCCGGGCCCCGAAGGGCAAGTGTCACTCAGACTTGCCGCGTTTCAAAAGCCGCCCGATCAGGAACGATGTGCGCGGGTTATAGACGTAGGCCATGCGCTCGGATGGGGCGGGGCGGGCGCGCATGCGGATCAGCCCGAAGACGATCAGCAACACATGGGCAAGCGCGATGAATGCGAACATCGAAGCCGGCCCGAACGCCGCAATCAGCGACGACGCGATCAAGGGGCTCGCAATGGCACCCACCGCATAGAGAAACATCTGCGCCGCGCTGAGTTCGACACGCTCGTGTTGCTCGGCGAAGTCGTGCGCATGCGCGGTAGAGATCGAATAGATGGGAAAGGTCGTGAACCCGAAGAACGCCGCGGCCAAGAAAATGGTGATCACGTTGCCCTGTGCCCCGGCGACCATCCCCGCGCACCCAAGGATCGATCCGATCGACACGCCAATCAACACCTGCCGTCGGTCGAACTTGTCGGCAACCCAGCCCACCGGAAACTGCGCCAACGCCCCGCCAACGACATAGGCCGACAGGTATAGGGCGATCTTTTCCGCTTCGAGGCCCACAGCCAACCCATAGAGGGGCCCCACCATCCGGAACGCGGCCCCGGTGATCCCCGATACCACGACGCCAACCGCCCCCAAGGGTGATTTGTCCCACGCCAGCTTGGGGCGCAGACGTGGCGCGGCGCCAGTTTCGGGCGCCTGTGCCTTGGTCAGCAGCAGCGGGAACAGCGCGGCGCAGGTGAACAGCGCCAGCAGGTTATAGCTGAAATACTGTGCCGGTTCGAGGAAGGCGATCAGCACCTGCGCGCCAAGGTTCCCGGCCACGTCGACCACGCGATAGGTGCCCATCGCGCGGCCCCGGGTTTCGTTTGTGACCTTCGATTGCATCCATGCTTCGATGATCGTGTAGCACCCGGCAACCGCCAGTCCCGACGCCCCGCGCATCACTGCCCAAGCCCACGGATCGGCAGCCATCATGTGCCCGATGATGCCCGCCGTGCCCGCCGCGGCAAAGGCCGCGAAAGCGCGGGAATGACCCACGTCGCCCATCAGACGCGGCGCCCACCAGCAGCCGATGAAGAACCCGAGGAAATGCGCCGACCCCAGCATCCCGATGTGCTGGTCGGAAAAACCAAGAACCTTGCCCGACAGCGCATCAAGGGGAACCACACCGCCCAGACCAAGTTGCAACAAGGCAACCGACATGAAGAGCGCCGCGAAGGAAATGAACAGGCCCATGTCGTCGTTCCGAAGGTGTTTGAGCCACTGTGGCGCGATCCGTCGGGATCGTCCAGTGCCGATCTGTTGACCTTTTCCGCCGCTTCTCTAGCCTGCACACAGGAATGGAGGTTTCATGTCGCCCGCGCCACCCCTCGGCCACAACAACCCGCCCGATCCCGACCTCGATCGTGCCGCCGGGATCGTGACCACGGCCGATTTCGAACCTTTCCGGCAGCGGGACGATATCTTTACCCGCGCCTTCTGGGACGACACCGTGCGCAGCAAGAGCACCGACGGGTTCTTTGCCAGCTATCGCATCGATGCCACCCCGCGAAAGGGGGACGGGTTCCAGCAAAAGGACTTTGCCCTGCGCAATGCCGCATGGCTGGTCAGCGACATCGTCTCGAACCGGGGCAATGACACCGGTCGGCGCGAAGGGTTTCAGGCACCTATCGCAGCCGACACGCCCGTCGCCCCGGTGCAGGTGCCGGTCGATGACCCTGCGCAACAGGCCGCCGAGATCAAACGCATCGCGCGGTTCTTCGGTGCCGATCTCTGCGGGGTCACGGCCTATGATCCGCGTTGGACCTACAGGACGCAGGTCGACACGCGCGACTTCTCCGAGGCGCCGGTCGATCTGCCCGAAGGGATGACATCGGTGATCGTGCTGGGGCACGGCATGGATCATGACCTGGTGCGCACCTATCCCAGCGCGCTGGCCGGGGCCGCGACGGGGCGCGAGTACAGCCACGAGGCGGCGATCGTCATGCAGACCGCCGCCTATATCCGCAACCTTGGCTATCGGGCGGTTGCGTCGATGAACGACACGGCGCTGGTGATCCCATATGCGATCAAGGCGGGGCTGGGCGAATACGCCCGCAACCAGTTGGTGATCACGCCGGAATTCGGGCCGCGGCTGCGGTTTTCAAAGATCTTTACCGACATGCCCCTTGCCCATGATGCACCCCGGGCGCTGGGCGTCCGGCAGGTATGCGATATCTGCACCCGATGTGCCGACGCCTGCCCGGTCAAGGCCTTGCCTTTCGGCCCGCCTTCGGACGCGGTGCCCAATCGCAGCGCGATCCGGGGCGTGGTGAAATGGACGTCGGATGCCGAAGCCTGTTTCGGCTATTGGGCCAAGTTGCAAAGCGACTGCGCCATCTGCATGCGCGTCTGCCCGTTCAACCGTGACTTCTCGCGCCTGCTGAACAGGCTGTGGTTGCGTCTGGCGCTGTCGCCGTTTCGGCGTCTGGCGTTGTGGTGGGATGATCGCAGCCGCCGCGCCGCGCGGTTGAAGCCGCGCGACTGGTGGTCAGGGTAATGCGCAGGAAGCGGGTCGGCACAGTCCTTCCCGCGCGATAGGGTGGCAGCGGGGAAGGGGGCCTTCTGCCCCCTCTGGGCCTGCGGCCCATTCACCCCCGAGGATATTTTCAGAGCAAAGAGGGGCTGGGACGATGCCGGATGACAAGGCCTATCATTACCGGGTGATCGAGAGGGCGATATCGGAAATCGACAGGGCCGGGGGCGAGCGGGTCGCCCTGGACGATCTTGCGGCACGCCTCGGCATGAGCCCGGCGCATTTCCAGCGGGTCTTCAGCCAGTGGGTTGGCGTCTCGCCCAAGAGATACCAGCAATACCTGTCGCTGGGCCATGCCAAGCGCCTGCTGGCCGAGAGGTTCACCGTGCTGGATACCGCGCTGGAAACCGGCCTGAGCGGCGGGGGCCGCCTGCACGATCTGTTCCTGCGGTGGGAGGCCATGACCCCCGGCGAATATGCGCGTGGCGGGGCCGGGCTGGTGATCGATTGGGGCTGGTTCGACAGTCCGTTCGGGCCGGCGATCGTCATGGCGACGGACAAGGGGATCTGTGGCTTGGGGTTCGGCTCGGTCATGGGCGAAGCGGAAGCATTCGACGACATGGTGCGTCGCTGGCCCAACGCGCGTTTCCGTGAGAATCGCGAAGCCATTCTGCCGCTGGTCGAAACGGCTTTCGGTGGCGGAGAAACCCGGCTGCACCTGATCGGCGCGCCGTTTCAGATCAAGGTCTGGGAAGCCTTGCTGAGCGTGCCGTCCGGGCAGGTCACGACATATTCCGAAATCGCCCGCACGGTCGGAAAACCGACCGCGATGCGGGCCGTCGGCACGGCGGTGGGGCGCAATCCGATCAGCTGGCTGATCCCCTGTCATCGTGCCCTTGCCAAATCCGGGGCGCTGGCGGGGTATCACTGGGGCTTGCCGGTCAAGCGGGCGATGCTGGCCTATGAGGCGGCGCGCGCCGACGTGGCATGATCCCGCCGAGATCAATGGAACGTGAGAATGGACTCCTGTCGCGCGCCGTGGCGGCGGGATACTGTGCGCTACGCATGTTTGCAGGAGTTTCCGCATGACCATTTTCAAGGCAATCGCCCCTCTGGGGATCCTCGCATTGGTGGGGGCTTGCACCTCGACCTCGACCGGCGAGCTTGACCGCTCGCGCACCGGGATGTTGATGGGGGCACTCGCAGGGGGGTTGGTCGGGGCGGCGAACGGCGGTGGCGACCGGTTCCCCGAAGTGCTGATCGGCGCTGGCGTCGGTGCCGTCGCCGGGCAGGCCATCGGGTCGCATCTGGACAGGCAGGCGGCCGAGTTGCGCGGGTCGCTGGGGTCGAACGTCGGGGTGGTGAACACCGGCAGCGAGATCGTTGTGACGATGCCGCAGGACATCCTCTTTGAAACCGACAGCGCCGATTTGCGCCCTGACCTGCGGGCCGACCTGACGACCATCGCCGCGAACCTGCAACGCTATCCCGACAGCGTCGTGCTGGTCACCGGGCATACGGATTCGACCGGGACCGCGGGATATAACCAGCGCCTGTCCGAGCGCCGCGCCGACGCCGTCGCCGGTGTCCTGATCACCGCCGGCGTGCCGCCACGGCGGATCATGGCGCGCGGGGCAGGTCAAACGCAGCCGGTCGCGTCGAATGATACCGAATACGGGCGTGCGCAGAACCGCCGGGTCGAGATCACGATCCGCCCGAACTGATCGGTCGCCATCGTATCGACATCATCACAGCCGGGTCGGGCGCGGTGTCGCCCGGCCCGGCGTTTTTTGGCCCGGTCATCCCCAGCGGACCAAAGGTGCAAAGCGTGCGGCAACCATGACTGCACCCTCTTTGCCGGTACGCCCATTTGACCGGGCTTTGTGAAACGGCAGTTGCTCTGCGGGGCAAGTGGTCATATCTTTTGACCAATCACAGGAGGGGCCATGCCGTTTCAACCCGTTCAGCAAGAGAAGCTGTCTCATGGCGTTGTTCGCCAGATCGAACAGTTGATCCTGCGCGGCCTGCTGCGCCCGGGCGAGCGGCTGCCGCCAGAACGTGAACTGGCCGAGCGGATGGGCGTCAGCCGCCCGTCCCTGCGTGAGGCGATCGCCGAGTTGCAGGAACGCGGCCTTCTGGTATCGCGGGCGGGCGCGGGCGTCTTCGTGGCCGAGATGCTGGGTTCGGCGTTTTCCGAAGCCCTGACCAAGCTGTTCGCCACGCATGAAGAGGCGGTGTTCGATTATGTCAGTTTCAGGCGCGACCTCGAGGGCATGTCGGCGGAACGCGCCGCGCGCTATGGGTCGGAGACCGATCTGAAGGTGATCGACACGGTGTTCAACAAGATGGTCGCCGCGCATGCCAAGAGGAACCCGGCTGACGAGGCCGAACTGGACGCCGAGTTCCATCTGGCCATCATCGAGGCCAGCCACAACATCATCATGCTGCATATGATGCGTGCCATGTTCGACCTTCTCAGGGCTGGTGTGTTCTACAACCGCCAGCAAATGTTCCGGCAGCGCAGCACCCGTGATCAGCTGCTTGAACAGCATCGCGCCATCAATGCCGCGATCCAGGCGCGCGATTCCGACGGTGCGCGTCACGCCGCAGAAGCGCACATGAGCTATGTCGAAACGACCCTGAGCGATCTTCGCAAGGCCGACCGCCACGAGGAAGTCGCGCGGCTTCGATATCAGCACGAACTCGCACGCGAGTAATCGCCAATCCGGTTGACCGACCGGGAGGCATCTTGTTTTCTGCAACCCAGCCCGCCCGAGTAAATGGCATTCCGCTTGCGGATGCTGAAGGTTTGACACGCGTTGCACGGCCCGACACGGCGTCCGCGCCCGAATGAAAGGCTTGGCCATGTCGGCGTTTGAACGGTATTTGTCGCTGTGGGTCTTGCTGTGCATAATTGCCGGGCTGGCCCTTGGAACGCTCTTGCCGGGCGTGTTTGCGACCTTTGCCAGTTTGGAACTCGCGTCGATCAATATCGTCGTCGCCGTGCTCATCTGGGCAATGGTCTATCCCATGATGATCGCCGTCGATGTTGGCAGCCTGCGTGCTGTCGGGCAGAGGCCAAAGGGGCTGATCATCACGCTGGTCATCAACTGGTTGATCAAGCCCTTCACCATGGCGGCGCTCGGCGTGCTGTTCTTTCGCCACGTTTTCGCCGAGCTGATCGATGCCGAAGCCGCCGGCGAATACATTGCCGGGCTGATCCTGCTGGGCGCGGCACCCTGCACGGCGATGGTGTTTGTCTGGTCACACCTGACCAAGGGCGATGCGACCTATACGCTGGTGCAAGTGTCGGTGAATGATCTGATGATGGTCTTTGCCTTTGCACCCACCGTTGCGCTGTTGCTGGGCGTAACGGACATCGCCGTGCCATGGGAAACGCTGATCCTGTCGGTCGTGTTGTATGTGGTGATCCCGCTGGTGGCGGGGTTGCTGACACGCCGCGCGCTGGGCACCCCGCAGGCGGTCGACAATTTCACCGCCCGGATCAAGCCGTTTTCGGTGTTGGGCTTGCTGCTGACGGTGGTCTTGCTGTTCGGGTTTCAGGGGCAGGTGATCCTTGGGAACCCGCTGCTGATTGCCTTGTTGGCTGTGCCGATCCTCATCCAATCCTATGGCATCTTTGCGCTGGGCTATGGTTGGGCATGGCTGTGGAAGGTGCCGCATCGCGTTGCCGCGCCCTGTGCCCTGATCGGCACGTCAAACTTCTTTGAACTCGCTGTCGCTGTGGCAATCGGTCTCTTTGGCCTGGATTCCGGCGCGGCGCTGGTGACGGTGGTCGGTGTTCTGGTTGAGGTGCCGGTCATGCTGAGCCTCGTGAACTTTGCGAACCGGACGCGGGGCAGCTTCACCGAATAAAAAAGCCCCCGCCACTAGGGCGGGGGATAAGTGGCGTCCGAAGCTTGGGGTTTCAGACGCTGGCGGTAAACAAAAATGCGTCAGTTAGCGCGGGCCATCTCGGACCGGACCTGCTGACGCAGGATATCGATGGGGATCAACTGGCCGTCGCGCTTGAACTGCCAGTATGTCCAGCCATTGCACGAGGGCGCGCCTTCCAGCGCCGCACCCACCTGATGAATCGATCCGCGATGCTCGGCCGATACCAGCGAGCCATCGGCGCGTACCTTGGCCGCTTGGCCACGCGCGTTGATCAGAACCTCGCCGGGGCGCAGCATGCCACGTTCGACCAGTTGGCCGAAGGGTACACGCGGTTCGGCGCGCTTCGAGCTGGAGATTTCAAGAGCCGACGCATCCAGTGCCCGCACCTTGGCCAACCGTGCCGTTGCCACCTTGCGATAGCTTTCCTCGCGCTCGATCCCGATGAAATGCCGGCCCAGCATCTTGGCCACGGCGCCCGTGGTGCCGGTGCCGAAGAACGGGTCAAGCACGACATCGCCCGGGTTCGTCGTGCCGATCAGCACGCGATGCAGAAGGCTCTCGGGCTTTTGCGTGGGGTGTGCCTTGTCGCCGTTCTCGTCCTTCAGGCGTTCATGCCCGGTGCAGATCGGCAGCACCCAGTCGGACCGCATCTGCGTGCCTTCGTTGAGGGCCTTCAACGCTTCATAGTTGAAGGTGTATTTCGCCTGCTCGGACTTCGATGCCCAGATCAGCGTTTCATGCGCATTGGTCAGCCGCATGCCCTTGAAATTGGGCATCGGGTTGGATTTGCGCCACACGACGTCGTTCAGGATCCAATAGCCCGCATCCTGCAAGGACGCCCCGACGCGGAAGATGTTGTGATAGCTGCCGATGACCCAGATTGCGCCATTGGGTTTCAGAAGACGGCGCGCGGCCTTCAGCCATTCGCGGGTAAACTGGTCATAGGCCCCAAAACTGGAGAACTGGTCCCAGTGGTCATCGACCGCGTCCACCTGCGAGTTGTCGGGCCGGTGCAGGGCACCTTTGAGCTGCAAGTTGTACGGGGGATCTGCAAAGATCAGATCAACGCTGCCTTCCGGCAGGCTGTTCATGATCTCGATACAATCGCCCGCAAGAATCTGATCCACGGGAAGCGTTGCCGCCTCCTGCGTCCGGGTTTTCGTCGCCATAACTGCCTCGTTCGGGCGCCTGTTTGATTTTTTAGGTGGCGCTCCGTTGACGGTAAGATGATTCAAACACGAGTCGGCGTCAATTTCTTTTTGAATCAGCGCATTATTTAATTTTCTTCACACAACATCTTGCGCACGGGCGCGAAGCTGTTTCGATGATGTGGGGTCGGGCCCAAACGTTGCAAGGCCGCCCGATGCTGTGCCGAAGGGTAGCCGGCGTTGCGTTCCCAACCGAACTCGGGATGTTCCCGTGCCAGTTCACGCATGATCCGATCGCGTTCGACCTTGGCAACAATCGATGCGGCACCGATCGACAGGCTGCGCGCATCACCCTTGACGATGGCTTGCGCGGGAAAAGGCAGGTCGCGCGGCAGGCGGTTCCCATCGACCAGCGCGAAATCTGGCTGTGGATCAAGTGCTTGCAGTGCTCTCTTCATGGCAAGGTGACTGGCTTGCAGAATGTTCAGAGCGTCGATCTCGGCGACAGTTGCATGGGCGATGGCCCAGACCGCACAATCCTTGATGCGTGCCGCAAGATCGGTGCGCGCGCGTTCGCTCAGTTTCTTTGAATCGTCGATCCCATCGGGAATGCGGCGCGGATCAAGGATGACGGCCGCTGCCGTCACGGGCCCGGCCAAAGGCCCCCGCCCAACCTCGTCCACGCCGGCCACACGCAAGGCGCCCGAGTCGATTGCGGTCTGTTCCAAGGAAAAGTCGGGGCGGATCCGGATCATGGTGTTTTGATACACGTGCCTGCCCCTGACAGAAAGGGGCAGGTCTTTCGACCTGCCGCCCCCTTCACGAAAAGAAAGAGGGGCAGGTCTTTCGACCTGCCCCGGGCCTCGGCTGGGGGGCCGAGGTCTTCTGGCCCGCGTGCTGCACCTGCCTGGATCGAACCGGGAAAAGGGTTTGGTGATGAAAGCTGAAACCCCGGTTCTTTCGCACGCTGGCCCGAAGGTCGTTACCGACGGCGCCCGGCGCGATAGCCCGCGTCGCGCAGACAGTCGGCGTTATAGACGCTTTCACCGTCGGTGGTGTTGAAGCGGCAGCTGCGCGGCAGGTTCCGCAGTCCTTCGCTGGCGAGGCACTGCCCCCAGTAACCATCGACGCGCTGGCGCCCCTGACGATAGGTCATCTCGCAGCGCGACGGCAGGCGGTCCGAGGTGCGGCCACCGCGGTCGTCTTCCCATTGCGGGCGATGCGAGCCCCGACGTTCGGCGCGATAGCCCTCGGAATAAAGGCAATCGGCGACATAACCTTCGACAAGGCGATGCCCCACGCGGATCTGTGTCGTGCAGAACTGGGGCAGGTTGCGATAGCCCGCGTTACGCAAGCACCCGCGGTCATACATGTCAAAGTTACGACCATTGACGCGCATGGTCTGAAGGCAGGCGCTGGGCAATTCGGTGCCACTGATGTAATGCGGCTGTTCGCTGCTGTTGATCCCGTTGACGATGGCGCCGACAACCACCGCGCCGGCCAACAGGCGGAACAGGTCGTTGCCGTCAAAATCTGCGCGGGCGGGTTGGGTGCTGGCGGCGATGCCCGCGAAGATCAGCGCGCTGGCGCCGACAAAGCTGGTCAGGCGGCGCGACAGCGCGCGGCGACGGGAAGCGATGAAAGAAAATGACAGGGTCATGGAATCACCTCTTGGGGCTGTGTCCCTGGCGCCGGGGGATCCGGCGTGTCGGGCTTGTGGATGGGTCGTCTGAGGGAAACCCTGGGTTCAAACACCGCCGCCAAGCAATATCGGCCCCGTGATATCGGATAACATCGCCTTCAGGCCCTGCATCGCCGGGCTTGTCATTGCATAGCGACGCAAGGATTCGCATTGTCCCTGCCATCAACACCGCTTCATGACGGACCCTGACATGACCTTGAAAACCTTCGCGCTTGCCGCTGCGTTTGCCGTTGTCGCGGCGCTGCCGGCGTCGGCTGCCTGCTATGCCGAGTATCGCGCCCAAAAGACCTCGCCCCTTCAGTTTCATGTGGGCGTGGCACAGATCGCCGACTCGTCTTGCGGGAACCCAGCCGCCGCCGCGCAGGAACTGGGTTCGCGCCTTGGCCAGAATGGCTGGACATTGGTGGATGTCCTGTCCACATTCACGGATGAGGGTCTGGCCTCGAGGAGACAACGTGCCGGGCAATATTTTCTCAGATTCTGA
Organism: Paracoccaceae bacterium; assembly: GCA_041397065.1. Lineage (GTDB taxonomy): Bacteria > Pseudomonadota > Alphaproteobacteria > Rhodobacterales > Rhodobacteraceae > Pararhodobacter. The sequence goes on from JAWKXG010000001.1 coordinate 259,582, forward strand.
CCTGACGCGGGGCGGGTCGAGGGCGATCCTGTTCGGCCTGATCGCGATTGCGGTGATCCTTGCGCTGGCGGGCGTCCTGCTGTTTTTCAACCTCCCCGATTCGGCAGAGTTCGAGGCGAATATCCAGCGCCTCTTTGCCGACAACGCCAACCTGACCGAGAATGCCGAACTGCGGCTGCTGGAAATCCTTGCCCAATCGGGCACGATCTTTGCCAAGGTTCTGGTCAGCTACAGGGCGATGATCTTCGTTCTGATGGTCTTCGCCACGCTGCTGCTGATCACCGCGCTGCTGCTGATCGTGGTTGTCGTTCGTCTCAATCGCAAGCTTGCGGTCGTGCAAAAGGCCGGGATTCAGGTGTTCTCGCTGGTGATCAGCCGGGCCGAGCGCAAGGTCTACCTGAACGACATCGAACTGACATTGACCGAAGCGGCTGTCGAAACGCTGGCAGCCTTGGCCGAGGCGCGGATGGATGGCGACACGCTGACCGGCGCGCAGCTTGAATCGGTGATCTCTGGGAAGCGCGAAAGCGATTGCGACGAGGCTTCGGGCGCCACGCGGATCAAGCGGTTGCGTGATAGCCTTGGCAACCAGCTTGTCACCGAATTGCTGGTGCGCAACATCACGCGGCAAGGCTATCAGCTGACGGTCGAAAAAGACGTGATCCGGATGATCTGATCGCGGTAACCGGAGCGGGGGCGTTTGCCGCCCCCGCCCCTGTCATTCAGCCGCGTTGCGCAGGGCGGCTTGCCCCGCGAGGTCTTCGAGGTAATCGGCAATCGCACTGGCAATCGCGCGCTTGTCGTCCACCGGGGTCACGCCACCCGGGGTGACCATCAAGGCGCGCTGTTCGGTGCCGCGGGTGTCTTCGCCGCGCGTGGCGACAACAAGCCCGCAGCGATCGAGCCGCTTGGCGGCGACGCGGATCAGCTCTTCCTCGGTGACCCCTTCAAGGTATTTGAAGGCCACCGTGTGCATCGCCCCGCCCGCGTTCATCGCCATGTCGATGACTTTCTCGGTCGGCTCAAGCTCGAGCATCAGCGAGGCCTGGCCCGAGGCGATCTTGCCGCTGACCGCCTGCTTG
>JAWKXG010000002.1:0-241687 GCA_041397065.1 Paracoccaceae bacterium
GTGCGCGACCTGTTGCGCGCGGTGCAGGACGATCCTTCGCGCCTAACAGCGGCGCGACGGTATCTGGGCGTCTATCTGCGAGGCGCGCGCGATGCGACCATCAAGTTCGCCGATCTGTATGGCACCAGCCGCGACAAGGTCGCGCGGGATGACTATTTCGCGCTGCTCGACGATCTCGAAGAAAACTATTTGCTGCGCATCGAGACCCTGAAGGACACCGAGCGCCAGAGCCTCGACATCGAGATCGACGTTCTGCGCGAACGGCTCGAACGTGAAGGGCTGCGCCCCAACGAGACCAAGACACCCTGACTTGCCGAGTATTTCTTCCAGAAAGGAAACGTTCATGTCCGATGATATCCGCCAACAGGCCGCGACCCTGACGACCGCCATCGCCGAGGCAACCCAACTGAGTCTGCCCGAACCGGCCGGAGAGTTGATCACCCTCGAAGCGGCCGACGCCCCGACCAGCGACGCGATCCGCACGCGGATGTCCGAAATCGACATGGAATCCACCAGCTCGATCATCGGCTTCGGCTCGCGCGCGCAGTTGGAACTGCAAACCATCAGCCAGCAGATGCTGGCCGACGTGCGCAACAAGGACATCGGCCCCGCCGGCGACAGCCTCCGGCAGATCGTCACGACGATCCGCGGGTTCTCGGTGTCGGAACTGGACACGCGGCGCCAGCGCAGCTGGTGGGAACGCCTGACCGGCAAGGCCGCGCCCTTTGCCAAGTTCATCGCCCGGTACGAAACCGTTCAGGGCCAGATCGACAAGGTGACCGAAAACCTGCTCAGCCACGAGACCGTGCTCCTCAAGGACATCAAGTCGCTGGACGTGCTGTATGAGAAGACGCTCGATTTCTATAACGAACTGGCGCTTTACATCACGGCGGGCGAGGAAAAGCTGCGCGAACTGGACGGCGTGACGATCCCCGCGAAAGAGGCCGAAGTCGCCGCCGCCAGCGAGAACGACACGATCATCAAGGCGCAGGAACTGCGCGACCTGCGCGCGGCACGCGACGATCTGGAACGCCGCGTCCATGACCTGAAGCTGACGCGTCAGGTCACCATGCAATCGCTTCCGTCGATCCGTCTGGTGCAGGAAAACGACAAATCGCTGGTGACCAAGATCAACTCGACGCTGGTCAACACCGTGCCGCTTTGGGAAACCCAGCTGGCGCAGGCGCTGACGATCCAGCGCTCGAAAGAGGCTGCTGCCGCGATCAAGGATGCCAACGACCTGACGAACCAGCTGCTGAACGCCAACGCCGACAACCTGCGCGAAGCGAACCGGACGGTCCGCGAGCAGATGGAACGCGGTGTCTTCGACATCGAGGCCGTGAAGCATGCCAACGAGCAACTGATCGCCACCATCCAGGACAGCCTGCAGATCGCCGATGCGGGCAAGGCCAAGCGTGCCGCTGCCGAGGAAGAGTTGCGCAAGATGGAAGCGGAACTGCGCGACTCGCTGGCGGCAGCCAAGGCCCGCGAAACGACGACACCCGCGGCCTGACCGGACAAGAAAGCGATGCGCGCGGGGGTCTGGGGTGTTCTGGCAGGGCTTGTCCTTGCAGGCTGCGCGGTGGCCCCGGCGCGCTTTGTTCCGCAGGCGCGACAGGCCCCTGCGGACACCTCGACGGCGCGCGTTCCGCATCCCTATTCGCCGCAGATCCGCGCGCATTTCACGCAGTTGGAAAACGATCGCGTCGCCAGCCGCCTGATGCGCACCGAAGCGGCGCCGGCTGACGCCCCGTTCAGCGCGACGCGGCTGGCCACGGATTATCTTGCCATCGCCCTGCGCGAGGAACACGCCAGCCCCGGCGGCGCGCCCAGTGTGCTTCGGCGATGGACAGCGCCCGTGGTCTATGACGTGCGGTTCGGCGAATCTGTTCCCGCGGCACAGCGGCAAGGCGACTTGGCAAACATCGGCGCCGTGGTGGGCCGAATGGCAGGCGCCACCGGCCACCCGATGCGCGTTCTGCCCGTCGGACAACCGGGCGGGAATTTCCACGTGCTGATCCTGTCGGAAGGGGAACGGCAGAACGCTGCGCCCCTGCTGCGCCAACTGGTGCCCGGCATCGGCAACGCGGCTATCGACCTGATCACCGGCTTGGGCACCGAAACATTGTGCCTCGCCATGGCGTTTTCGCGCGGCGGCGGTGCCACGTATACCGAAGCCGTGGCCGTGATCCGCGCCGAACACCCTGACCTCACGCGGCTTTCGTGCATCCACGAGGAACTGGCCCAAGGCCTTGGACTGGCATCCGACAGCCCGTCGGCCCGCCCGTCAGTCTTCAACGATGATCAAGAGTTCGCGACGCTGACCCAGCACGACCTGCTGCTGTTACGCCTTCACTATGACCCGCGCCTGCGTCCCGGCATGACCGAGGCCGAAGCGCGGCCGATCGTCTTTTCCATTGCCTCGACGCTTGTGCCGGGCGAAACTTGACCCCACATTGCCAGCAGGCATTTCCTTCAGGAGTTCCAGATGGTTTTCAATTTCCTCAAAGGCCAGTTCATCGACGTCATCGAGTGGCTGGACGACAGCCGCGACACGCTGGTCTATCGCTTCGAACGCTATGGCAACAACATCATGATGGGTGCCAAGCTGACCGTGCGCGAGGGGCAGGCCGCGGTTTTCATCCACGAAGGGCAGATGGCCGATATCTTCGGACCGGGCTTGTACGAGCTTGAAACCAACAACATGCCGATCATGACGGCCCTGCAGCACTGGACCCACGGGTTCAACTCGCCGTTCAAGTCGGAAATCTATTTCGTCAACACCCGCCGCTTCCCCGGCCTGAAATGGGGCACGCAGAACCCGATCATGCTGCGCGACCCGGAATTCGGGCCGATCCGCCTGCGGGCCTTTGGCAGCTATACGATCCGCGTCGCCGATCCGGGCAAGTTCATGACCGAGATCGTCGGGACCGATGGCGAATTCACCGAGGATGAAATCTCCGGGCAGATCCGCAACATCGTGGTGCAGAAGGTCAGCCAGACGCTGGCCGCCAGCGGCATTCCCGCTCTGGACATGGCCGCGAATACGCATGACCTGTCGCGCATCATCGGCGAGGCGATCGATCCGATGCTGACCGAATACGGCCTGTCGATGCCGGAACTGTATATCGAGAACATCTCGCTGCCGCCCGAGGTGGAAAAGGTGCTGGACCAGCGCACCTCGATGGGGATTGCAGGCGATCTGAACAAATACACTCAGTTCTCGGCCGCGCAGGCGATGCAGACGGCAGCCGGTGCCGGTGGTGACAGCGCGATGGGCGCCGGTATGGGCATGGGGATGGGTATGGGCATGGCACAGGCCATGGCCAACGCGATGGGCGGTGGCGCACCGGCGCAGCAACCTGCCGCCGGAATGGCCCCGCCCCCGCCGCCCCCTGCCGCACCGCAGTTCCATGTGGCGGTGAATGGACAGACGACCGGCCCGTTCAGCGTGCAGCAATTGCAGCAGATGATGGGCCAGGGCCAGTTCAGCCGCGACAGCACCGTCTGGACCGCCGGGATGGACGGCTGGAAGCCCGCGCGCGAGGTTCCCGCTCTGGCGCAGCTTTTTGCCAGCATGCCCCCGCCCCCGCCGCCCGCTGGCTGACACCGGACACGATCAAGGCCGGGGGCGCGTGTATTGAAGCCCCCGGTCCGTTTTTTGCCCTGCGTTTTTTCTTCTGGCGCCCTGTTCGGCGCCGACACCGTCCATCGAAACGATATGCGCCCATGATCGACGAACGCCATGAATTTCCCTGCGCCCAATGCGGCGCGAAACTGCGCTATTCTCCGGGCCAGCAAAGCCTGACATGCCAATATTGCGGCCATGCGCAGGACATCCCGCACAGTGACGCCGACCGCGACGCCGCTCTGGTGGCCTTGCCCTTGCGTCAGGCATTGGCGAACCACCTGCCCGCCGACGCGATGGAGGAGACCCGCGTCCTCGGCTGTGGAAGCTGCGGCGCACAGGTCGAATTCGACCCTGCCCAGCACGCCAAGCAATGCCCGTTTTGCGGCACGCCGGTCGTCACGGATACGGGCGTAAACCGCCATATCAAACCCGCTGCTGTCCTGCCCTTCAAGCTGGACGAACGCAGCGCACATGCCGAAATGCGCAAATGGCTGGGCCGGCTGTGGTTCGCGCCGTCGAAACTGAAGGACTATGCTCGCTCGGATGGCAGCCGGCTGGACGGACTCTATGTGCCCTACTGGACCTTCGACAGCGACACGCGCAGCACCTATCGCGGCGAGCGCGGCGATGCCTATTACGAGACCCGCACCGTCACCCGCGACGGCAAGGCAACGACCGAACGGGTGCGCAAGATCCGCTGGACCCCGGTTTCCGGCCGTGTGCAACGCGATTTTCGCGACGTTCTGGTGGTCGCCTCGACCAGTCTGCCCCGCCATTATGCCGAGGCGCTGGAACCTTGGATGCTGTCGGAACTGGCACCCTATAACCCGCAATTCCTGTCGGGTTTCCGGGCCGAGGCCTATACCGTCGATCTGCCCGACGGGCACGCGCGCGGCGTCGAGCGCATGGACGAAACCATCCGCAGCGACGTCCGGCGCGACATTGGCGGCGACGAGCAGCGCGTGCATTCTGTCAACACCCTGCACGAGCACGAGAAATTCAAGCACGTTCTGCTGCCGATCTGGATGGCGGCCTACAAGTATCGTGACAAGACCTATCGCTTCATTGTCAATGGCCAGACCGGCGAAGTGCAAGGCGAACGCCCGTGGTCGGCATGGAAGATCGCCGGAGCGGTCTTGCTGGTGGCCGCTGCCGTCGCCGCCTATGTCTATTTCGGCGAGATGCGCTGATGCGGGCCCTGATCCAACGCGTCACGCAGGCTTCGGTCAGCGTCGATGGGGTCGAGGTGGGCCAGACAGGGCCCGGCCTGCTGATTCTGGTTTGTGCGATGCAAGGCGACGACGAGGGGAAAGCCCGGGCGCTGGCCGACAAGATCTTGAAATTGCGCATGTTTCGTGATGCCGATGGCAAGACGAACCTGAGCCTGCGCGATACGGCGGGTGGTGTGCTGGTGGTCAGCCAGTTCACGCTGGCGGCCGATACATCGCGCGGGAACCGGCCCGGATTCTCGGCCGCGGCGGCCCCTGAACTGGGTCGTGCGCTATACGAGGTTTTCGCCGATCACATCGAAGCGCAAGGCGTCCCAGTGGGTCGCGGGCAGTTCGGGGCCGAGATGCAGGTTGCCCTTGTGAATGACGGGCCGATGACGATCTGGATTGACCAATAACGGCATCGTCCGCGCTTCAAATGTCGGAAAGCAGCGGGCAACGGCGGAAAACGCATGAGAGCGTGCGGAAAAACCCGCAAGGAGCCCGTCATGGACAGTGCAGATTTCTCCCGTTCCGAATATGACGCCCGCCTCGCCCGGATCCGCGCCGCGATGGCCGATGCCGGTCTGGGGGCCCTCATCGTTTCGGATCCGTCGAACATGGCGTGGGCGACCGGTTATGACGGCTGGTCCTTCTATGTGCACCAAGCTGTGGTGATCGGCCCCGAAGGTGCGCCGGTCTGGTGGGGCCGGGGCATGGATGCCGCGGGCGCCCGCCGCACTGTCTGGATGCCCGAGGACGACATCGTCGGTTATGACGACAGCTATGTGCAGAACCCGGCCAAGCACCCGATGGAGACCCTGCGCGCCCTGATCGCGGAACGGGGCTGGGCCAACGGGCGAGTCGGCGTCGAAATGGACAATTACTATTATTCGGCCAAGGCCCATGCCGTCCTGTCCGAGACCTTGAGCCTTGTCGATGCCACGGGGCTGGTGAACTGGCAGCGCGCGATCAAGTCGCCAGCCGAGATCGAACGCATGCGCCGCGCCGCGCGCATCGTCGAAACCATGCATCGCACGATCCTGGAGGTGGCGCAGCCCGGCCTGCCCAAGAATGCGCTGGTGGCCGAGATCCTGCGCGCCGGAACGCTGGGCGCGGACGGGTATTGGGGCGATTATCCCGCGATCGTGCCGATGGCGCCGTCAGGGATGGATGCCACCGCCCCCCACCTGACTTGGGATGACCGCCCGATGCAGGCCGGCGAGGTGCATTTTTTCGAGATCGCCGGGGTCTATAAGCGGTATCATTGCCCGCAGTCGCGGACACTGTTCTTTGGCGAGCCACCCGCGAAGTATCGTCGTGCCGAAGAGGCGGTGCAGGCCGCCAGCGCCGCCGCTCTGGCGCAAGCCAAGCCCGGCAACCAGTGCCAGGATATCGCCGCGGCCTTTTATGACACGCTCAACGCGCATGGCTTTCACAAGGACAGCCGCACGGGCTATTCCATCGGCCTCAGCTATCCGCCCGACTGGGGCGAACGCACGATGTCGCTGCGTCGCGGTGACGAGACCGAACTGAAGCCCGGGATGGTCTTCCACTTCATGCCTGCCCTCTGGCTGGACGACGGCGGGATCGAGATCACGGAACCGATCCTCATCACCGACACAGGCTGCGAGAGGCTCTGTACCACCCCCGGCGAACTGTTCGTCAAGCCGGCCTGACAGGCCCCGACGCGAAGCTGAGACGGCCGCGCCCTTCCGCCTTCGAGCGATAGAGGGCGTGGTCCGCCGCGGCCAGCAATGTTTCGGGCATGGCGTCGGACGATGCCGGCGCCAGCACAGCCCCCATGGACACGCCGATACGACAGGGCTGACCGTCATACAGGATCGGCACCTCGAGCCCGGCGAGGATCTTCGTGGCGATGCGCTCAACCGGTGGCGTGTCGCGCACGCCGGGAAGCAGGATAACGAATTCATCCCCCCCGACCCGCGCCACGTGATCGCCCGCGCGCACGTTGCCCAGCAGCAGCGCCGCGATCCGCTCCAGCACAAGATCGCCTGCCGCGTGGCCGAGGGTGTCGTTGACCTGCTTGAAATAATCGAGGTCCAAATGCACAAGCGCGAAGGGTTGGCGACCGCGGATTGCCTGTTCAAGCGCCAGTTCAAAGGCCCGCCGGTTGCCCAGCCCGGTCAGCGTGTCGGTCAGCGCCTGTTCCTCGGCCCGCCTTTTGGCACCGCGCAGCCATGACGCCATCTTGGCCACTTCGCCGGTGACGGCGGCCTTCGCCTCGTCGAGATAGAGGAGTTCGATGGCAAGGTCGGTTGGCGCGAAATCCGTATCGGACAATTGATGATCCCGCACCGCCTCGCGCAGCGCATATCCAAAGGACAGGTTCATTAGCACACCGCCGTCCCCCAGCAAGGGGACCGCCACCCCCTTGAAACCCGTGTGCGGCGCAGCGCCCAACGTCAGGCGCAGACGCTGCGCCCGCACGAGGTCCAGCACCGCGCTGCAATCGCGCGGGCGGCGGATATGGAATGTGTCGGTCAGCGGCTGGCCAATCGCAGCGGCCCCCGCCAGTTTCAGCAGCGTCGGCCCCATGGCGCGCACCGTGCCGCCCAGATCGAGCCAAAGATACATGGGCATCAGGACACCCAAGGCCTGAAGCCCGACGACGGGCACCGCGTCGCGCAGATCACCGTCCATCATCAGCCCCCGGCGACAAGGTCGAAATGCCGCCCCGCATGAAAGGACGGATCGAACAGATCGATGGCGATCGCTTCATGGCCCGAGGGGCTGCGGCCTTCGTGGTCGAGAACGGCAAGCGCCCCATAGTCATCCGCCAAGGCGCGCAGAATCCCCACCATCACGTGCCCGAACCCGTCGGGACAGTCCTGACAGGTCAGCCGAAAGCGACCCGCTTCGCCCTCATCGAGGATCAATTCGGGCAGGGCCAGATCGGCAACGGCCATATGGCTGCGGCCCTGCAAATCCTCGAGCGAATAGAGGAAATCGGTAAAACTGACGCCCCCGAAACGCAGCAGCCGTCGCAACGCCTCGAGCCGTTCATTGGAAATGAGATAGGTCCCCAGATCTTCGAGCAGGGATTCGCGCGGACGATCCAGGACGGCACTTGCCGCCGCCAGCGTCGCATGGGTGATCGCATCATCATAAAGGCGCATGGCTTCGAACCCCTCGCCCGCCAGATCGGCAGCAAGACCCGCTTGCGACAGCACCTGGTGCCAGGTTCCCACCCCGAACGAGTCTGTGACGAAGGCCTGAATGGCCTTGTTGATGAGCCCATGCATGATCGCGTCCTTGTCTGCACAAGGATCACCCTAGGGCCAAAGGTTTAACGAAAAACGAAGTCAGCCCAGCCCGAGAAGTTCGGGGATGTGGCCAATATCGGGGCGCACGTCATCGGCAAGATCGGCAAGGTCAGACGCGGTCGCAACGCCTGTCAGGACCCCCAGCGTGCGCATCCCCGCCGCCCGTCCGGCGACCAGATCGTGCCGTGAATCGCCCACCATCAACACGTTCCCCGGCGGCACGCCACAGGCCCGCGCGAAGGCCAGCAGCATGCCCGGTTCGGGCTTGCCGCCGTGCCCCGAATCGAACCCCGCGATGAAATCGAACTGGTCGTGCACGTCGGCGACATGACGGTGGGCGACAGCCTCGAAATCGTTGGTCGCGACCCCAAGCCTGAGACCCTGCGCGCGCAGCCGTTCCAGCAAGGGCCGCAGCGGCACGGCAGGAACCAGAGGCGCGCGCTGCGCCTCGGCTTCAAGCCGGCGTTCCAGTTCCTCGAGGCCAAGATGCGGCAGCCCACCCGCCAGCAATTCCGCCACTTCGCGCCCGGTTCCGGCGATCACCGGCGATGCCCTGTCGAACCGTGCCGCCTGAACGTCAAAGGAAATGCGCCCGGCCAGATCGGCGATCCGTGACGCATCGCCGTCGCCTAGATCGCGCAGCAGCGCCAACGCCCAGGCGCCCCAGGTTGCGTTGAAATCGAACAGGGTTCCATCCTTGTCGAACAGGATCGCACGGATGTCGGTCATGGCTCAGGTCCAATGCATGTCGGCGCCGCCGGGCAAAGCCTGTCGCGCGCGGCCGGGAAAAGTAGGGTCCACCCCGAGGTCGGCGGACGCCCGGATCACCATCGCGTCGTCGAGCATCAGGAAATCGAGCACCGCCAGCAGGAAAGCCGGGTCCGTGGCGCGTCGCGCGAGGTTGCCCGGGGCCTCGCCCGACCAGCCGAGGAAGGCACCGATCCGCTCGGGATCCGAGGCCAGCCATCCGAGGACCTCGAGCGCAAAGGCTTCAGCCGCTGTCGTCTGCATCGCCCCAAGTCCCCGCGTTTGGAAAGGTTCCGTTAACCATTGCGCGCTAAGGTTTTGCTAAGAGGTCGTGCGTGGCGCGACAAGGCATTTCTGGTTCCGGTTCCGTAAAAAAGGGCAGTCTGCATGTCTGGCAGGATCTTGATCGTGGACGATCTGGCCACGAACAGAATCATACTCAAGGTGAAACTGACGGCTGCCTGTTACGACACTTTGCAAGCGGCCGATGGCGCCACAGCACTGGAGATCGCGCGCCGCGAACTGCCGACGCTTATCTTGCTGGACATGGTGCTTCCGGACATCTCGGGGATCGAGGTGTGCCGCCAGTTGCGCGCGGACCCGCGCACGCGCAACATCCCGGTGGTCATCATCACCGCCTCGGGCGATCGCGCGGCCCGGCTCAGCGCGCTGGAGGCAGGCGCCGACGAATTCCTGAACAAACCGCTGAACGAAGTCGTCCTGTTGGCGCGGATCCGCAGCCTGTTGCGGGCGCACCAGACGGAAGCCGAATTGCAGCACCGGCTGGAAGCCTGCGGGCAGCTTGACCTTGCCGAGGGGCCGGGCGTCTTTGTCATGCCCGAGCGTATCGCCATGATCGCCGCCGAACCCGCCGTCGCGCTGGCGTGGCGCAGCCTTCTGGCACCGCATGTGTCGGCCCGGCTATCCGTCATGACACCGGCCGCCGCGTTAGGCGAAAGCCCGGCCAGCGGGGCGCCCGATCTGTATATGATTGCGGCCGACCTAGGGGCGCATGGGTCGGGGCTGGGCCTGCTGGCGGATCTGCGGTCCCGCGCGGGCAGCCGCGATGCCGCGACCTGCATCGTCTTGCCGTCTCTGGACAGTCGTGCCGCCGCCATGGCGCTGGACATGGGCGCAAGCGACATGCTGCACCTACCGCTGGATCCGCAGGAAACCGCGCTGCGCCTTGGCCTGCACCTGAAACGCAAGCGTCGGGCAGACGCCCTGCGCCGCGCCTTGAATGCCGGCCTGCAACTGGCAATCACCGATCCGCTGACGGGGTTGTTCAACCGCCGCTACGGCATGGCGCAGATGGAGAGAATCGCCACGCGGGCCCAGACGTCCGGGCGGGGTTTCGCGGTGATGGTTCTGGATATCGACCGCTTCAAATCCGTAAACGACACGCATGGCCATGCCGCAGGCGACGCGGTTCTGGAAGGGGTCGCACAGCGGCTGCGGGCCAGCCTGCGCCCGACTGACCTTCTGGCGCGCATCGGCGGCGAGGAATTTCTGGTTGTCCTGCCCGACGCCACGATCGACGCCGCGCGCAAGGCCGGTCAGCGGCTGTGCCACGTCGTATCGGACACGCCGGTCGAGGTCGCCGATCTGCGCCTGCCGGTCACCGTCTCGGTCGGTTTGGCAATGGGCCCGGCGGTGCCGGCAGCGCTGGTTCACAGCAATGAGGACGCGTTCGACACCTCGGCCCATGGCGCACGGATCGCGCGCGAGACCTTGGCGCGGGCCGATGCCGCGCTGCTGATCGCGAAGTCAGACGGTCGCAACCAGGTCATCGAAGGCTCGGCCGCCTGAGGGCGCCGCAGGGCGCCCGCCTTAGGGGCCGCGCCTGCGCAGATTGCGCTCGAGCCGCTGGGCCATTTCGGCGCGTTCCTCGTCGGTCATTTGTGCGACCCGTTCGGCAAAGGCAGTGCGCGCGGCTTCGATGCGCTGCTGGGCTGCCTCGCGGTCACCGGCCAGATACGCCTCGAACGCGGCGGGGTCGAAAGGTTGCGTGCGCAGGATCGTCAGAACGCGCGCATTCATCTGTTCGATACGCGCAGCGCGCTCTTCGCGGCTGGGCCGCTGGCCGCCTTCGCGCGGCGCATCGCGGCCACCATCGTGAAAGCCCTGCTCGCGCGAGCGGTTCCGAAGGTCTTGCTGGACGTCTTCGGGCAGTGCCCGCCACAACTGCCGGAAATCGGGGCGCATCGGTGCAAGTTCGGCCATCTGCACATTACGCACCGCGCCGCCGACCAGCACACCGACCAGAAGCACGTTCAGGATCACCGAAACATACAGCGTAAGACGCAGCCCCGCGATGCACGGTGTTGCGAGGGAGGGCGTTGGTTCATGTCGCTGGGCATGGGCCGTTACTCCTGCATCCCGGTGATGATATAGAGGATTTCGCTGCCATCGTCATAAGGCACGCGATCCCCGACCCACGCGGAAACCGCCGGACTGGCCTGCACCGCGCCCTGGATCACCTGGTCAACAACGGTGGTCGCCGTTCCGCCAAAGCCGATCCAGACACCCGCGACCCCGGCCGAAACCATTCCTGCCAAGCCGGGCGCACCACCGACGCCCCACAGCAAAGCGGAGAGCCGCGCCCGCAGGCTCGGAACCGGTGCTGCCGCAGGTGCACGCTGTGACTGCGCATCGATGGCCTGCGCCACCAGCCGTGCCCGCAGGCCATCGTCCAGCGCAGGCGGCTCGGCCAAGCGGGCCTCGTCGAACAGCGCGTCCAGCGCGGCGTCGGTTTCGATGATCGTCGTCTTGTCGGTGGATTTCTGGCTCATCGTTCATATCCCAATTCGTCTCGCCGCGGTGACAGAAGCTCGGTCAATCGTCGTCGTCCGCGCGCTGTCAGGCTTTCGACAGCTTCGACACCGATCCCCATCGTGGCGGCGATGGTGGGGTTGTTCATGCCTTCGAGGTGCCGCAACACGACGGCAATTCGTTGCCGGTCGGGCAGCAGCGCCAGCGCCTCGTCCAGCGCGCGCTGACGATCGCGGGCGATCATACTGTCCAGCGCGCTGGGGGTGGGATCGTCCGGTTCTTCGATCGCGTCGAGGGCGACACCCCGCCGGCGACGCAACCGATCCGTCGCGAGGTTGGCCGCGACGCGGTGCAGCCATGTCGAAGGCTGCGCCGCGCCGGGTTGCCACTTGGGCGCGATCTGCCACAACTTCAGCAGGGCCTCTTGCGTGACGTCTTCGGCCTCGGCCCGGTCTTGCAACAGGCGAAAGGCCAGACGCAGGACCCGGGGCCCGAGGCGATCAACCAGCACCGCCGCCGCCGAAGCATCGCCGCGCGCATAGAGCGCGAGCAGATCGTCATCGCTGAGCGTGGCCTGATCGGTCATCCGGAAGGTCGTGTCCCTGGGCATGCGGCCTGTGTCCATCCTGCGTGGGGACCGCGCGCCTTTGACCTAGCGCCCGATCCCCGTGCTTGCAATCGCCCTGTTCAGTTCGTGGCGCGGTCGCGGCCACGCTGACCCATGCGCTGCTGCATCGCCTCACGGGCCGAGGCCAGTTCGGTCTCGTCGATCTCGCCGTCACTGTTGGCATCGATGCGCGAGAAGATCTGGGTCAGGCGCTGCTCGGGATCCATCCGACCTCCGCGCTCGCCGCGGCCCCCGCCCTGCTGGGCCCGGTCGCCGCCACGGTCGCCGCCGCGTTCGCCGCGTTCACCGCGCTGGCCCCGTCCAGCCTGATCGCCGCCCTCGGGACCGCCCCGGCCCATCCGGTCGCCGCGGTTCGCTTGCCGGGTTTCGGCCAAGCTGGTCATCCCGGTTACCAGTTCGTCGCGGCTGAGCAGCCCGTCGCCATCGGCATCCCCGGCGGCGATCAGCGCGTCGGCCTGTTCGGCGATCATGGCCGAGCGACCGTTCTGCATCATGGTTTGCAGCGCCGCGCCAAATTCCTCGCTCGAAAGGCCGCCGCTGCCATCGACATCCGCTGCCGCGAAATCGATCTGCGGCATCTGGCCCATGCGCGACTGCGCCACGGCGAGGCCCGGAACAAGCCCGAGGACAAGGGCGGCGGCAGTGAGGGTCTTGAAGGACATCGTCATTCTCCGTTGTCTGATTGCTCGGGAAGTCATTTCCCTTGCTTCGATACCCATTCAACGCAGCACCCCGGGCATTCCGTCGCAGGATGTCGAAAAAACCTGAACTTCGAACTTTCGATATGCTAAGGCACTTCAAACAGCGCCCTGTTCTGGCGCGCGCCCCGAATTCATCCAGCCGAGAATGCCGATGTCATCCGTTACCCAAAGCCTGCCCCTTGAAGACGACCGCCCCGTCGGGCCCGCCCTTCGCCGGGGATGGTCGCGCCGCTGCCCCGCCTGCGGCGAAGGTCACATGATGGCCGGTTTCCTGAAGGTCGCCGACGCTTGCCCGTCCTGCGGCGAGGATTTCACCCCCCAGCGTGCCGATGACGGCCCCGCCTATCTGACGATCCTCGTGGTCGGCAAGGTCATCATGGCGCTGTATCTCGCGATCTATCTCGCGTTCGAGCCCTCGCCTTGGGTGATGCTGGGAATGTGCTGGGCCATCGCCATGGGGATGATGTTATATCTTCTGCCGCGCTTCAAGGGCGCGCTGGTTGCGCTGCAATGGTCGCGCCGGATGCACGGTTTCGGCGACGACGCATGACCGGGGAAGCCGCGCCCGACAAATCGCAGATCATCCGGGACGCGGCGACCATCGTCCTCATCCGGGGTGCGACGTCGGGTGAACCACGGGTCCTGATGGGCCAACGCGGTGCCGGTGCAGCCTTCATGCCGTCGAAATACGTGTTCCCCGGCGGCGCGGTCGATGCTGACGATGCCCTCGTCCCCCTGACCCTTCCCGCGGTCGAAGCCCAGCGCCTTGCCATCGCCCCCGTCACGGCGACGCCCCCGCCGCCCGAAGCCCTCGCCGCTGCCGCGATCCGTGAATTGTGGGAAGAAGCAGGTTTCATGCTGGCCCGCCCGGGCCAATGGTCGGGCGCCGTGCCCGGCGACTGGCAGGCCTTTGCCGAGGCGGGCCTCGTGCCGCACGGCCCCGCGCTGCGCTATATCTTCCGCGCGGTGACACCCCCGGGCCGGACGCGCCGCTTCGACGCGCGTTTCTTCCTAGCCATGGTCGAAGATATCGTGGGGGATCCCGATGATTTCTCGAAGGCGACCGACGAACTGGGGCACCTGCACTGGATCCCGCTGACGCAGGCCCGCACGCTGGACCTGCCCTTCATCACCGAGGTTGTCCTCGCCGAGGCCGAGGCCCTGCTGCGCGATGGCCCGGCTGCAAGCGTGCCGTTTTTCGACAATTCCGGCGACGCCTCGCGGTTCCGTCGTCTGGGCTGACCGGCCGGCAAGAAAAAAGGGGCCACAAGGGCCCCTTGGCGCTCAGCCCCGGCCAGGGACCTTTTGCAACAGCGGCATCAGCGCCGCCATGTCGGGCCCGTGATCCATCCCCGTGACGGCCTTGCGCAGCGGCATGAACAGCGTCTTGCCCTTGCGCCCTGTCGCCGCCTTGACCGCGTTGGTCCACTCCGACCACGAGGTCGGGCCATAAGGCGGCGGCGGCAGCAGTTTGAACGCCTCGGCGATGAAACCCGCGTCCTCGGAATCGACCAGCGGCTCGGCCCCGTCGCGACACAGCGCCCACCACTGCGCGACATCGCCGCGCCGCGTCACGTTGGCGCGCGCCACGTCCCAGAACGCGGGCGCGAGGTCGGCGGGAACGCCCACCGCCGCCAGTTCATCGGCCATCGCCTCGACCGGCAACGCCTGCACATGCGCGCGCGTCAAGGGCCACAGGTCCTCGGCGTCGAACTTGGTCGGCGCGGCGCCGAACTGCGACAGGTCGAAACCCTCGGCGATCTCGTCGAGGTCAGCCCGCAGCTCGACCGGCTGCGACGATCCCAGCCGCGCCATGAGGCTCAGCAACGCCATGCGTTCGACCCCCTGCGCACGCAAGTCGCGCAGCGACAAGGTGCCCAGACGCTTCGACAAGGCCTCGCCCTGCGCGCCTGTCAACAGCGAGTGATGGGCGAATGACGGTGCCGTGCCCCCCATCGCCTCGATGATCTGGATCTGCGTCGCGGTGTTGGTCACGTGGTCGGCGCCGCGCACGATATGCGTGACCCCCATGTCCATGTCATCCACCGACGATGCGAAGGTATAGAGCACCTGCCCATCGGCCCGGATCAGCACCGGGTCCGAAACCGAGGCCGCGTCGATCGAGATCGGCCCCAGGATCCCGTCGGTCCATTCGATGCGCTGCTGATCCAGCAGGAATCGCCAGTAACCCTCGCGCCCTTCGGCCCGCATCTTCGCCCGTGCATCGTCATCCAGCGCCAGCGCCGCCCGGTCATAGACCGGCGGTTTGCCCATGTTCAGTTGCTTCTTGCGCTTCAGGTCCAGTTCCGTCGGTGTCTCGAAACACTCATAGAACCGCCCCGCCCCGCGCAGGAATTGCGCCATCTCGGCATACCGGTCCAACCGGTCCGACTGCCGCTCGACCCGATCCCAATGCAACCCCAGCCATTCGAGGTCGCGCTTGATCCCATCGGCATATTCTTCCTTCGACCGCTCGCGATCGGTATCGTCGAGACGCAGGATGAACGTGCCCCCGGTCTTGCGCGCGATCAGATAGTTGAACAGCGCGGTGCGCAGGTTTCCGATATGGATATAGCCGGTCGGCGACGGGGCGAAACGGGTCACGGTCATGGGAATACTCCTGTTGCCGCTGCTTTTTCACAAGCGCGGGCTTTTGTCCAGAAACACCCGCAAAGGGGCCCGGACGCGCCCCTTCATCTTGTCGAAAATACTCTGGGGGGTGAATTTGCCGAAGGCAAAGAGGGGGGCAAAGCCCCCCTTTCACCCCTGATCGTCGCCGTCTTCGGGGTCATCTTCGCCCTCGGCGCGGAAGCCCAGCGCCACCACGTATTTTTCGGACGAATCCGACCGGCTCGCCGGTGGCTTGACGTTATGCACCTTCTTGAACCGCGCCTTCAGCAGGTGCATCAGCTCGCCCTCAGCCCCGCCTGCAAGCACCTTCGCAACAAAGGTGCCACCGGGCGAAAGCACATCGAAGGCAAAATAGGCAGCGTGTTCGCACAGCGTGATGATGCGCAGGTGGTCGGTCTGCTTGTGCCCCGATGCCGAGGCCGCCATGTCCGACATGACCACGTCTGCCTGCCCGCCCAGCCATGTCTTGACCTGCGCGTCGGCGTCGTCGGCAAGAAAGTCGAGGACATATGCCTCGGCACCGGCCAGCGGTTCGACTTCCTGCAGGTCGACCCCCAGCACCGACCCCACGCGCTTGCCCGATTTCTCGCCCAGCGTGTTGCAGCGTTTCACTGCGACCTGCATCCAACCGCCCGGCGCACAGCCCAGATCGACCACCCGTGCCCCCGGCACCAGAAAGCGGAACTTGTCGTCCAGTTCGATCAGCTTGTAGGCCGCGCGTCCGCGATACCCGTCGCGCCGCGCCAGCGCGACATAGGGATCGTTCAACTGGCGTTCCAACCAGCGGGTCGAACTCAGCTTGCGGCCCTTGGCGGTCTTGACCTTCACCCGCAGCTCGCGCTGCCCACGGCCCGAGGTGTTCTTGCCCGGCGGATTGGCCATCGCAGGTCTCCTTACAATTCGTCCAGCACGCCGTCGCGGCTCATCAGCGCATAGAGCAACCCCTCGCGCAGGCCACGATCGGCAACAGACATGACATCGGTCGGCCAGACGCGCATGAGCGCCTGCAAGATCGCCGCGCCCGACATGATCAGCCCATGGCGCTCGCGCCCGATCCGGGGGTCGACACGCCGCCCTTCTGGCCCCAGAACCAGATAATCGCGGATCACCTGATCGATCTGCGCCGAGGTCATCGTCAACCCATCGACCTTGTTGCGGTCATACCGCTTGAGCCCCAGAAACGAGGCCGCGACCGTCGTCACGGTGCCCGATGTGCCGATGATCTGGAACCCTTGGCGCGGGGCGGGGTTCTGATAGGGCGAGAACCCGTGCAACTGTTCCTCGAACTGCCAGCTCATCAGCGCGAACCGCGCGGCGTCATCCTCGACATCGTTGAACTGCTCGCGCAGGGTCGCCACGCCCAGCGGGACGCTGATCCAGTCGACCACACGCGGCTTGCCCGGCACGGGTTGCGTCATGGGCGTGTTCACCGGATCGAGACGGATCGACGGATCGAGGTCCGGCGTTCGGCCGGGGGGACGTCGGAAAGGTCGATCCAGACCAGTTCCGTGGACCCGCCGCCGATATCGATGATCAGAACCTGTTCGCTCTGGGCCGAAACCAGCGGCGCGCAGGAAATCACTGCAAGGCGCGCTTCTTCCTCGGCGGGGATGATCTCCAGCCGCAGGCCCGTTTCGCGCTGGATCTTGCGGATGAACTCGGCCGAATTACGCGCCCGGCGGCACGCCTCGGTCGCGACAAGGCGCATCCGGCGCACCTTGTGTTCCTCAAGCTTGCGCCGACAGATCCTGAGTGCCTGAACGGTGCGCGCCATCGGCCCGTGGCCCAACCTTCCGGTCGCCTCAAGGCCCGTGCCCAGTTCCACGGCACGCGAGAAACTGTCGATCACCTCGAATTGCGGACCTTTGGGGCGCGCAATGAGCATGCGACAACTGTTCGTACCCAGATCGAGCGCGGCATAAAGCCCCGCCCCATCGGGGGGTGTCTGGCGCTTCGGCTCGTTTCCGACCGGAGGCCGCCCGCGTTTGCGCGGGGGTCTCAACGGTTTGGGCTGCGCCGCCGCGCCTGCGGGACGCTCGGGCGTCATGGCCGCCCTCCATTTCGTGTTACTGTCACAGTAGAACGCGCGCCCCGACAACGCAAGCGCCAAGGCCTCGCCCCCTTGCCGGCTGGGCTTCTTCGGGCCATGTCGTTCGGGGCCTCTGGCGGGTCGAAAAAAGCGAACCCGAAGGGCCTGAAAAACCGCACAGTCGCATAGCCGGAAAGAACGAGGATCGCATGTCAGACACCCCCATCAGCAGCGTCACGATCGTGTATTGGCGCGATATCCCCGCGCAGGTCATCGTCGGCAAAGGCCGACGGGGCGCCAAGGTGCAGCTGTCCGAACGCTTCGAACAGGCCATCGACCGCTGCGCCATGAAGGTCGGCGCACGCGACACCGATTCGTATCTGGCCGAGTGGCGCAAAGGCGACCCCTACGATGTCGCTGGCGAGCAGGAAGAGGTCGCCCGCGCCGAGGCCGCGCGCCTTGAACAGGAATACGACCAAGCCAAGATCAAGACGCTGATCGCTCAAGATGGCTGGAACGCCCAAGCATGAGGAGGCCCGCATGGCGCTGTTGAAATTCGGTCGCAAGGAAAGCGAAGCCCCCGAATCGGGTTCGGCCGAGCTTGTCGCCTTTCTGCAGGGCTTCTCGATCGAGGTGATGCCCCGCACCGCCGAGAAGGTCGAGGATTTCCGCGCGATCCTGCCGGCGGGAACCCGCGTCTATATCGCGCATATCGAGGGCACCACCATCGAGGAAATGGCGGCCACCGCCAAGCGGCTGCGCGATGAAGGCTTCGAGCCGATGCCGCATTTCCCCGCGCGCATCATCGCCGACAAGGCCATGCTGACCGACTGGGTCGCCCGCTACAAGGGCGAGGCCGGCGTCAAGCAGGGTCTGATCCTTGCCGGGAACCCGCAAAAGCAACTGGGCGAATACCATTCGTCCATGCAACTGCTGGAATCGGGCGCCTTTGACGGGTTCGAACGGCTGCATGTGGCGGGGCACCCCGAAGGCAACAAGGACATCGACCCGGACGGGTCCGACAAGAACGTCATGGAGGCGATGCGCTGGAAGCAGGCGTTCAACGAACGCACCGATGCCAAGATGGCGCTGGCGACCCAGTTCTGCTTCGAGGCCAAGCCGGTCATCGCCTGGGTGGACCGTCTGAAGGCCGAAGGCATCGACCTGCCGGTGCATATCGGCGTCGCGGGCCCGGCCAAGCTGCAAACGCTGATCAAGTTCGCCATTGCTTGCGGCGTGGGTCCTTCGCTGAAGGTCCTGCAAAAGCGTGCGATGGATGTGACCAAGCTGCTGCTGCCCTATGAACCCGACGAATTCGTCGCAGAACTGGCGGCGCACAAAGCCGCGAACCCGGATTTCGGGATCGAGGCTGTGCACTTCTTCCCGCTTGGCGGCATCAAGACCAACGCAACCTGGGTTTCGTCGCGCACGGGCGCGTGACACCCGGCGCGCAAAGCCCTAGACCTTCCCCCGGAATTCGCGCGCCCTGACGGGCGCGCCCACGGCCCCATGCAAAGGACCCGACATGACCCGCACCGTCCTCGAATCCGCGACCAAGACCGTCGTGATCGGCTTTGACGAGCCGTTCTGCGTTATCGGCGAGCGCATCAACCCCACCGGCCGCAAGAAACTGGCCGCCGAACTGGAAGCCGGCGATTTCTCGACCGTCGAGAAAGACGCGCTGGAACAGGTGTTCTGCGGCGCGACGGTGCTGGATGTGAACTCGGGCGCGGTCTTCACCAACAAGATGGCCGAAGACCCCCGCTATGCCGACAACAACTTTGTCGAACCGCCATTGATGAAGCAGCTGATCGAAACCGTTCAGGCCGTCACCGATGTGCCGCTGTGCATCGACAGCTCTGTTCCGGGCGCGCTGGAAGCGGGCCTGCAGGCCGCCAAGGGCCGCCCGCTGCTGAACTCGGTCACGGGCGAGGAAGAGCGTCTGGAACTCGTGCTGCCGCTGGTCAAGAAATACAACGTCCCCGTGGTCGCGATCTCGAACGACGACACCGGCATCAGCGAAGACCCCGATGTCCGCTTTGCCGTGGCCAAGAAAATCGTCGAGCGCGCGGCCGATTTCGGCATCCCCGCGCATGACATCGTCGTCGACCCGCTGGTCATGCCGATCGGCGCCATGGCGACCGCCGGCCAGCAGGTCTTTGCGCTGGTCCGCCGCCTGCGCGAGGAACTGGGCGTCAACACGACCTGCGGCGCCTCGAACATCTCGTTCGGCCTGCCGAACCGGCACGGTGTCAACGCCGCCTTCCTGCCCATGGCGATCGGTGCCGGCATGACCTCGGCCATCATGAACCCGGTGCGCGCACAGGAGATGGAAGCCATCCGCGCGGCCAACATGCTGATGAACCACGACGCCAACGGCGGCGAATGGATCCGACTGGCCAAGGTGCTTGAGGCCATGAAGGACGGTGCCACCTTTGCAGAGGCTTCGGCCGCGGCCAGCGCCGCTGCCGGGGGCCGTCGTGGCGGCCGTCGCGGTCGCGGCTGATACGCAAGATCTTCACATCAGGGACGGCCTCCATCCGGGGGCCGTCCTTTTTTGTTGGGCGACGCGACGGAAAGCAGGCGAACAGGGCCCATCCCCCGCAATCGAACGTGATTTCTGGCCAAGGACCGCTATCCTGAACAAAACCATCCCGAGGTTCCGATGCCCCTGTCCCTTCCCTGCCGCCTCGCGGCTGCTTTCATCGCCCTTGTCGCCTTCGCTTCCGTCGGCGGCCAGTTGATCCTGAACGCCGCCAAACCAGAGCACGCAGGCTTTGTCGCCGCGGCGTGGCATATGGCGCAGTATTTCACGATCCTGACCAATCTTCTGGTCGGCGTGGTGTTCGGCGCCATCGCGCTTTCACGGCCGCCGTCTGGCGGCGTGGTCGCGGGAACTTTGCTGTCGATTGTGATGGTGGGCGTGGTCTATCACGTCCTTCTGGCACCAGCGACGCCGCACGCAGGCGCGCAATGGTGGACCGACTTCGGATTTCACACGGTGACGCCGATCGCCTCGGGTCTGTGGTGGCTGGTGTGGGGAGACCGCGACCTGAGCCTTGGGCAGGTGCCGTGGTGGCTGGTGTGGCCCACGGGATACTGTGCCTATGCGCTGGTGCGGGGGATCGTGTCGGGCACGTATCCGTATTTCTTCTTTGATATCGGACGCTTTGGCGTGCCCTTCGTGGCCGGTTACATCGTGGCCCTCGTGCTGGCCTTCGCGCTGGCGGGGGCGGTGATCTGGGCATTGGCGCGCCTTCTGAACCGCCGCAGGCCTGCGCGCACCGTCGCCTGAACCCACTCCGTCATCCAAGCAAAACGATGCCGCAAACGGGCTTGATGCAGATCAACGCCCGCCGACCCCGTTCCGCGTATTCAGGCCACATGAAACAAATGCGCGGAGCCAGACCATGTACAAGCACATCATCGTCGCCATCGACCTGAACCACGGCGAAGCAGGCCGCGACCTGCTGCGCAAGGCGGACGCCCTTCTCGACGAGGGCGGCACCATTCGCGTCCTCAACGTGGTCGAGGATGTC
Source organism: Paracoccaceae bacterium (assembly GCA_041397065.1). Classification (GTDB taxonomy): domain Bacteria; phylum Pseudomonadota; class Alphaproteobacteria; order Rhodobacterales; family Rhodobacteraceae; genus Pararhodobacter. The sequence continues at coordinate 21,174 of JAWKXG010000002.1, forward strand.
CCCAGCTATATCGCCGCAGAACTGCCGCAAGACATTGCCTCGCGCCGCACTGCCGAAGCCTCGGTCGAACTGGGCGTTCTGACCGGCGACCTGACCGGCAAGGTCGAGATCGAGGTCCGCCATGGCGCGGCATCGGCGCAAATCCTGGAATGCGCCGATATCCACAACGCTGACCTGATCATGATCGCCTCGCACCGTCCGGGGCTCAGCGATTACTTCATCGGATCGACCGCCGCGCGCGTGGTGCGCCACGCCCAGACCTCGGTCCTGATCTCGCGCTGATGCCTCAGCGGAAATAGATCGCGAACTTCTGCCGGATCGACGCGTCCAGTGCCGCGTCGATCTGGCAGGGTGCCTTGCGCAGGATGTCGTCCGTGCGCTTGCGTGCCCCGTCCAACAGCATCGGCCTGCCTGCCTCGCCCCATTCCTTGGGGCTCATGCGGTTCCCGACCGGATAGACATATTCCGTCTGCATCAGCTTCAGCGTCTGGTCCGACCAAGGTAATGCCCCGGGCCTGATACAGACCTGCCGCATCCGCGTCGAGGCACGACGGTGTCCTCGGTCATCGATGCCGCGCACGCAGCGCAGCACCTGCCCCAGCATGTCATCGCCAGCGTCGGGCTCCAAGCTGAAACCCAGCAGCGAGGCGTGCATCCCCACCGACTCGTAAACCATATTCAGCCCCGACAGACCGGCCAGCGTTCGATATCGCCTGTTCCCAGCCGCCTGCATGTCGGGCAGTTTGCCTGTCGGCAGTCCCGCCCGCCGCCGCCGTCGACCGCCAGAACCGGTGCATCTGCGCGCAGCCGGCGTTCAGCAGGCCTGTTCGGCGCTGCCGCCGACATTGCGCAGTTGCCTGAATCTTCAACGAAGGCCGCGTGCCGAATCGCCCGGATGGCCAGCGATCGCGTTCACGCGGACCACCATAGAACGTTTCTTTACCTGCACGATCACTGACGCGATCGGGGCCGAGCTGGTCGCCCCAGCCTGCCCCGCGGACGGCAGCACCGGCGTACCGCCTGGATAATGCATCCATCGATGCAGCTTTCCTCGGCGAATTTCATCGGCGGCGACGAAACAGTTGGATACTCACGAAGGGCTGCTTCCGCCATGCATCTTCGCCACCGGCGACCATATGGATCAGGTCCATGCAACCCCGCCACATGCGGGGATCGCTGAACGACGTGCCCACGTGTTTCTTCGTGCCCGCCAACGCCCCATAGAGCGTGTTGATGTCCATCTCGAAATTGTCGGTGACATCCCGGCAGACGCAGATCCGCTGGAAGAAATGCACGTTGTCCAGATGCTCGACCAACCGCGCCGCATCGTGGAGGTCCTGCGCGGTCGAATCGCGATAGCTCATGGTTTCGAGGTCGACGACATGCACCGCCGCACCGGCCGTGCCGAAATGCACCCGCGTGCCCGACAGTTCCAGATGATACTTCGGATCGCGCCCGAACAGAGTGATATCGCGCACGGCCTTCGCCAGCATGTCCTCGACCAGCGCGCGCGGAAACCGCAGACGCCCGTCATCGCCGAGGATGGCGCCGGCCTTGGTCATGACTTCGACCCCGGACTTGGGGGCATTCGCCAGCCCGATCTCCTCCAGCGCCTGCAAGGCCGCCTCGTGGATGCGCAGCACAGGTACTGCGACGGGGGCTGTACTGCCCGCCACTCATCCCCGGACGAACGGGACGCAGTTCCTCGGCCAGCGGCGCCGCCCGCACCGCGACCCGCGCCGCCCGTCCCACCCCGATCGCCGCGCCCTTGCGGGTGCACCACAGTTCCTCAGTCATCCCGCTTCTCCTTCACATCTGTCGAAAAATATCCTCGGGGGTGTCAGGGGGTGGAAAACCCCCTCTGGTCGAGACCAGGGGGCGGAAGCCCCATCCTCGCTCACATCTTCACGCGTTCGGCCTTAGGGTCGTACATCGGCGCCAACGACGCCCGTGCGGGGACGTGCCGCCCGGCGATGTCGATTTCATAGGTCCCGCTCAGCACATCTTCGCCCGGCTCGCAGGGCACACCCGTAGCGCGACCAGTCCCCAGATGGTGGCCGTAATTGCCCCGGTCACCGTACCGTGCGATCCGCCCGTCGCGCAGGATCGGCTCGTTAGCGTGATGAGCCATGGCCGCCGGGTCTTGCAGCAGGAACTGCACCATCCGCCAGTTCAGCCCCGCCTCGCGCTTGCGCAGAACGGCATCGCGGCCGACCAGCGCCTTCGACGTCTTGACGGCAAAGCCCGGCCCGCCTCCAGCATGATCCTCGTCGGTGATGTCATGCCCGAAATGGCGGAAGGCCTTTTCGATCCGGCACGAATCCAGCGTGTGGATCCCGCAGAGCGTGATCTCGGGCGCGGCCTCCATCAGGCTCTCGAACACATGGGCGGTCTGGTCGGCGCTGACATACAGCTCCCAGCCCAGTTCGCCCACATAGGACACCCGATGCGCGCGGGCGAGGCCCATGCCCACCTCGATTTCCTTGGCCGTGCCGAAGGGGAACGCCTCGTTATCCAGCCGGTCGGGGGTGATGCGCGCCAGCACGTCGCGCGCCTTCGGGCCCATCAGGCACAGCACCGACTCGCCCGCCGTCACATCGGTGATGACCGCGAAATCCTCGGCCACGTGCCGCCGCAGCCATGCCAGATCGCGTTGCAGTGTCGCACCGGGCACCACCAGCAGGAAGGCCGTTTCCGACAGACGCGTCACGGTCAGGTCGCTCTCGATCCCGCCACGCTCGTTGAGCATCTGCGTATAGACCAGCCGCCCCGCGGGCACATCGATGTCATTGGCGCAGACCCGTTGCAAGAAGGCGCAGGCATCGCGCCCCTCGACCCGGATCTTGCCGAATGACGTCATATCGAACAGGCCAACGCCGTTGCGCACCGCCAGATGTTCGGCCTTCTGGTTCTCGAACCAGTTCTGCGGACCCCAGCTGTAGCGGTATTCGCGTTCCTGCCCCGGTTTGGCGAACCAGTTCGCGCGCTCCCAACCCGCGACTTCGCCGAATACCGCGCCACGCGCCTTGAGGTGTTCATGGATCGGCGAGCGGCGCACCCCGCGCGAGGTCTCGACCTGCCGGAAGGGATAATGATCGGCATAGAGCAGGCCCAGCGTCTCGCTCACCCGCTCTTTCAGATAGCGCCGATTGCGCTGGAAGGGCTGGGCGCGGCGAATATCCACCTCCCACAGGTCGAAGGGCGGTTCGGATTCGGTCATCCAATGGGCCAGAGCCATGCCAGCCCCCCCCGACGACACGATCCCGATCGAGTTATAGCCAGCCGCGACCCAATAGTTCCCCAGTTCTGGCGCCGGCCCGAGGTAGTAGCGGTCATCCGGCGTAAAGCTTTCGGGACCATTGAAGAACGTGTGCACCCCTGCCGTTTCGAACAGCGGCATGCGGTTCATCGCCATGCCCAGAATCGGTTCGAAATGGTCGAAATCCTCGGGCAGGCTGTCGAAACAGAAATCGTCGGGGATACCCTGCATGCCCCAGGGCTTGGCCTTCGGTTCAAAGGCACCCAGCATCATCTTGCCGGCGTCTTCCTTGTAATAGGCGCATTCGTCCGGCACGCGCAGCACGGGCAGACGGCCCAGACCCTCGACGGGTTCGGTGAGCAGGTAAAAATGCTCGGCCGCGTGCAAGGGCAGCGTGACACCCGATTGCGCCGCCAGATCACGGCCCCACATGCCGCCGCAGTTGACGACGTGTTCGCAGGCGATGACCTCGCCGGTGTCGACCTGCACGCCCGTCACCCGCTTGCCGTCGTCCAGCACCTTGGTGACCTTGACGCCCTCGTGGATCTGCGCGCCCATCATCCGCGCGCCCTTCGCCAGCGCCATGGCAATATTGGCCGGGTCGCACTGGCCATCCAGCGGCAAATGCACCGCGCCCACGACGTCACCGACGTTCAGATGGGGATACCTCGCCTTGACCTCGGCCGGCGAAATTTCGTGCACATCGACATCGAAGCGCGCGCCAGCCGGCCGAACGTGGATCTCTTCCCTGCGCGCCTCGGTCAGGGCCACGGTGATCGACCCGGTCTGACGCATGCCCGTGGCAATGCCCGTTTCGGCTTCGAGCTTGACGTAAAGATCGGCGGAATGCTTGGCCCAGACGCGTCGTAGGCTGCCGCGCAACTGGCCGATCAGGCCGGCGGCATGCCACGTCGTGCCGCAGGTCAGCTGCTTGCGCTCGAGCAGGACGATGTCCTTCCACCCGGCCTTGGCCAGATGATAGGCGACCGAACAGCCCGAGACGCCGCCCCCGATGATGACGACACGCGCGTGAGAAGGCAGGTTCATGAAAGACCTCAGATGATGGAATGACCGGCGGCCCGCAAGCGGCGCGCGAGTTCGGCGATATGGGCAGGACCGGTTTCGCAGCAGCCGCCGACGATGCTGGCGCCGTTTTCAACCCAGCCCATCGCGAAATCGGCGTATCGGGCGGGTGTGAGTTCGGGCCGCGCGGACAGGGCGTCAACCGTCGGATTGTCCTTGAGGAAATCCGAGGTGATCATCTGGAATCCGTTGGCATAGGCCCCGAACGGCTTGCCGAAGGTGCGCAGAACGGGCATCGCCTGATCCATCGCCTCAGGGGCCGAGCAATTGGCGAGCACGGCATCGACCTGCCCAGCCATCGGCGCGAAATCGGCCAGCGATTCGCCCGAACGCAGCAAAGTGCCATCGCGGTCTTCGAGCGTGAACGACAGCCACAGCGGCAACCCCGGCGCGGCCTGCCGCGCGCCTTCGATCAAGGCGCGCGCATGGGCGAGCGAGGCGACGGTTTCGCCGATCAGCAGATCGACGCGCGGTGCGAGGATCGCGGCCACCTCGGCATATTTGGCGACGGCTTCGGCGTGCGGCGGCAGGGTTTCGGGACGATAAGAGGCGACCAAGGGGCCCAAAGACCCCGCGATACGCCCCGAGCCATGCGCGGCGCGTGCCGCTTCGGCCTCGCTCAAGGCAGCGTCGTGGAGGTCGCGAAACCGGTGATCCATCGCGAATTTCACCAGACGGTCGTGGTGGATCGCATAGGTATTGGTGGTCGCCACGCTGGCGCCCTCCGCGAAATAGTCAGCATGGATGGCTTGCACCATGCCGGGATGGTCGATCATCACGCGGGTCGCCCAAAGCGGCGTCGGGTCTTCGCCCGAACGGCGGATGAGTTCCTGCCCCATGCCGCCATCCAGCAAGGTCACAGGGTGCGAGGGGCTGCTCGCCCTCGCGCTCCTCGCCAGAGGCTTTCTGCCCTCTGGACACCCCGAGGATATTTGAGGACAGATGATGAGGCATGCTCATGCGCGCAGTCTTTCGTTGGCGGGATCCCACAAGGGCGCATCTGGCTGAACGATGGCGCGGCGGCGCTGGCCGAAGACCTCGACCTCGATTTCGGTGCCCGGCGTCGTCAGATCGGCGCGCAACATGCCCAGCGCGATGCACTGCCCGGTGCGGTGGCCGAAATAGCCCGAGGTGGTTTCGCCCACGACCTGCCCGTCATGCCAGATCGTCGACATATAGGGCGGATCGGTATCGCCGGGTTCGAGCGTGAGCAGCACGAAGCGCTTGGTGACCCCGCGCTGACGCTCGGCCTCGAGCGCGGCCTTGCCGATAAAGCCGGGCTTGTCCCACTTCACGAAGCGATCCAGACCGCCTTGCAGCACGGTGTAATCGGTCGACAAATCGCCCTTCCACGCGCGATAGCCTTTTTCGATGCGCAGCGAATTCAGCGCGAACATGCCAAAGGGTTTAAGGCCCAAGGGCGCGCCCGCCGCCATCACCGCATCCCAGATGGGCGCCGTGTCGGCGGTCTTGCTGTGGATTTCCCAGCCCAGTTCGCCCGCGAAAGACACGCGCACCAACTGGCACCAATGCCCGGCGATCTGCGCCGATTGATGCGTCAGCCACGGCTTCGAGAGATCGGCGTCCGTCACGGCAGCGAGGATCTCTCGCGCTTTCGGGCCCGTCAGGATCTGCGTCGCAAAGCCTTCGGTCACGTCTTGGATGTCGATGGCATGGTTTTGCGGCAGGTGGTTCATCAGCCAATCGTAGTCGTGGCTTTGCGCCACGGCGGCGGTGATGAGGAAGAAGAAATCCTCGTCCAGCGCCATGATCGACATTTCGGTGATGATCCGGCCTTTTTCATCGGCGAAATAGCCCAGACCGATCCGGCCTGCCTTGGGCACGACGCCGGTTATCATCGTTTCAAGCCATGCGCGCGCGCCCGGCCCCTGCACCCGAAACCGCGAGAAACCGGGCAGATCGAGGATCCCGGCCGCGTCGCGCACCGCTTCGCATTCGGCCTTCACCGCGTTGAACCAAGGGCCTTCGCGATCCCATGTCTGTTGCGCGGCGTCCGAGGTGTCGTCGCCGGGGCGTGCATACCAATTGGCCCGTTCCCAGCCATTATAGGCGCCGAACTGCGCCCCAAGCGCCGCCACCCGGTCATGCACCGGCGAGAGTTTCTTGCCGCGCCCTTCGGGCCAGGCGAAATGGGGGAAGTGGATGGCGTATTCGTGGCCATACACCTCCATCCCCTTGGCGACGCAGTAATCGTGATCCTCGAACCCGGTAAAGCGGCGCGGATCGCACGACCACATGTCCCATTCGGTCGCGCCCTCGGTGATCCATTCGGCCAAGACCTTGCCTGCGCCCCCGGCCTGACAGATGCCAAAGGTAAAGACGCAGGCCTCGAAGGCGTTGGGCACACCCGGCATCGGGCCGATCAACGGGTTGCCATCGGGGGTATAGGGGATCGGGCCGTTGATCACCTTTTGCAGATTGGCCTTTTCAAGCAACGGCACGCGCGCCATCGCATCCGAGATATGCCACTCCAACCGGTCAAGATCGTCGGGATAGAGCTGAAAGCTGAAATCCTCGGGCATCGGGTCATCAGGCGTGGCCCAATGCGCGCGGCAGGGGTTTTCATAGGGGCCAAGGTTGAAGCCCATCTTCTCCTGACGCAGGTAATAGCTGCTGTCCACGTCACGCAGCAAGGGCAGCTTGCCGCCGGTTTCCTTCGACCATGCTTCCAGTTCAGGGATCGTGTCGAACAGCATGTATTGGTGGCTCATGACCATCATCGGCACGCGGCGGCCGAACATCGCGCCCACCCGCGCGGCGTAATAACCGGCGGCGTTCACCACGATCTCGCAACGCACCTCGCCCTTGGGGGTCTCCAGCACCCATTCGCCGTTCTCGCGCCGCACCCCCGTCACTGGGCGGAACCGTTCGATCCGGGCGCCCATCTGGCGCGCGCCCGCAGCCAGCGCCTGCGTCAGCTGGGCCGGATCGATGTCGCCGTCATAGGGATCATAAAGTGCGCCGGCCAGATCGTGGGTCTCGACGAAAGGATAGCGCGAACGGATCTCGTCCGGCCCGAGGATCGACAGATCCATCCCCTGATACCGCCCCATGCCGACCACCTTCTGGAATTCGCGCATGCGCTCGGCACTGTGACCAAGGCGAACTGAACCGGTCACGTGGTAGTTCATCGGATAGTCGACCTCGGCCCCGAGCCCGCGATAAAGCTGGGCTGAATAGCGCTGCATGTTCATGATCGACCACGAGGACGAGAACGTGGGCACATTGCCCGCCGCATGCCACGTCGAGCCCGCCGTCAGTTCATTGCGCTCCAGCAACAGACAGTCCTTCCAGCCCGCCTTCGCCAGATGATAGAGCGCCGATGCCCCGACTGCCCCGCCCCCGATGATCACCACGCGCGCCTGATCCGCCATCGCCCTCTCCCTTGGTTTGGCGCTACTATGACCAAGCCGCGTCAGGAAAAGCAATTGCCATCACGGGGCAAAATTGATCGATCTTTCCGATTAGATGATCCGCCCCTCTTTGCTCTGAAAATATCCCGGGGGGTGAATTGGCCGCAGGCCAAGAGGGGGGCAGCGCCCCCCTTCCCTCACGGTTCGAGATGCCGCATCGCCTCGCGCCGGGCAAAGGCCTTGAGGCCGGCACCATGCTGGCCGATCCAGTCACGGGTCATGTCGGGCGCGTGTTTCGACAGGTCGCGCAGCCACCAGCCGATGGCCTTTTGCATGAACCAGTCGCGATCCGAGACGTAGCCTTGCGCCCATCCCAAAACGCGCTCGCGCACGGCGGTATCTGCAGGCTTGGGATTGGGCAGGCGGGCCCAAGGCAGTGTGATCACCAAGGCGGCGCGGCGGGTCCACATATTGGAATGCCGTGTCCACGTTTCGACATGGTCCAGCCGTGTCGGGTCTGCCACCAGCCGGCGGCTTCCGGCGGCGCAGGCATGGTCGGCGACCGCCCAGCCTTCGAACCCTTCGGCCCAGCCCGAGACCAGCGACCAGACAGCATCGTCGGGGCGAATCCGCGCCTGCGTCAGCAGCTTGGCGGCGGCGATCATGCCCTCGTGGGTGCCGCTGTCCCATAGCCCGGCGGCCAGCGCAACGCGGCCGGCCAGATCGCAATCCTCGCGCCATTGGCGGGCCAGATCATCCAGTTGGCCATTCGCCAGCCCCAGATAGCGGCGTGGCACCTTGTGATAGGCGGCCATCTGCGCCGCCCTTTCGGCATCGCCGAGGGCTTCGAGTTGTGCGAGGGCGTCGGCCAGTTCGGTCATGTCGCCTCGATCCTTTGGTTGTCCGGGCGGGCGTTACTCGACCGTCACCGATTTCGCAAGGTTGCGCGGCTGGTCGACATCGGTGCCCTTGGCGATGGCCGTGTGATACGCCAGCAATTGCGCGGGCACTGCATAGACGATCGGGGCAAGCATGTCGGGGATCGTCGGCATCGTGATCGCAGCCCATGTCGCGCCGGTTTCCGCCAGACCGATCCGGTCCGAGATCAGCGCCACCTGACCCTGACGGGCCATGACTTCCTGCATGTTCGAAACCGTCTTGTCGAACAGGTGGTCGCGCGGTGCCAGCACAACCACGGGCATCGACTTGTCGATCAGCGCGATCGGCCCGTGCTTGAGTTCGCCCGAGGCATACCCTTCGGCATGGATATAGCTGATTTCCTTGAGCTTGAGCGCCGCTTCGAGGGCCAGCGGATACATCGTCCCCCGTCCGAGGAACAAGACGTCCCGCGCGGCGGCAATGCGGTGGGCCAGCGCCTCGATCTCGGGCTCGCGATCGATGGCCTGTGCCACCAGCCCCGGCAGCATCCGCAGGTCGGCGAGATGCGCGGCCAAACCCTCGGTATTCAGGCGGCCGCGATCATACGCGGCCTTCAGCGCCAGCAAGAGCAGAACCTGAAGCTGCGCGGTGAACCCCTTGGTCGAAGCCACGCTGATCTCGGGGCCGGCATGGATTTGCAGGGCCACGTCGCTTTCGCGCGCAATCGACGACGTAGGGACGTTGATCACACCGATGATGCGGGCGACCTGCCCAGCGACATGGCGCAGCGCTGCCAGCGTGTCGGCGGTTTCCCCCGACTGGCTGACGAAGATGCCAACGCCCCGGGGGCTGAGGACCGGCTGGCGATACCGGAATTCGCTGGCGATATCGGTTTCGCAGGGCAGGCCTGCGATCTGTTCGAACCAGTATTTCGCGACTTGGGTGGCGTAGTGACCCGTGCCGCAAGCAACGAGTGTCACCCGGTCGCACTGGGTGAAATCGACGCTTTCGGGCAGCGCGAGGGCCGTGCCGTCGGGTGTCGTATGAGCCGCCAGAGCCGCCCCCAAAACGGCGGGTTGCTCGTGGATTTCCTTGGCCATGAAATGCTTGTGGCCGGCCTTGTCGACGCGCGTCTGGTCCAGCCGGATATGCGCCAGCGACCGGTTCGCACGGCGTCCCTGTTCGTCATAGAACTCCGCCGATGTGCGGGTCAGCACGACCCAGTCGCCTTCCTCCAGATAGGTGATGCGATCCGTCATGGGCGCCAGCGCGATGGCGTCCGAGCCCAGATACATCTCGCCGTCACCGTGACCCACGGCCAAAGGCGACCCCTTGCGGGCGCCGATCAGCAGATCTTCCTCGCCCTCGAACAGGAAGGCCAGTGCAAAGGCCCCTTCCAACCGTGCCAGAGTGCCGGCGACGGCCTCTTGCGGGGTCATTCCCTTGTCAAGATGATGACGGGTCAGTTGGGCAATGGTTTCGGTGTCGGTGTCGCTTTCGCGGGTCAGGCCCAGCGCTGTCAATTCCTCGCGCAGGGTGCGGAAATTCTCGATGATGCCGTTGTGGACCACCGCCACCTGACCCGAGCGGTGCGGATGGGCGTTTGCCACCGTCGGCGCACCATGTGTGGCCCAGCGCGTATGGCCGATACCGGCCTTGCCCGGCAGCGGGTCATGCACCAGAAGGTCGGACAGGTTCACCAACTTGCCCACCGCGCGCCGGCGGTCCAGCACGCCATGGTTCAGTGTCGCGATCCCGGCGCTGTCATAGCCGCGATATTCAAGCCGCTGAAGCGCGTTGACCAGCACCGGCGCAACCTCGTGGGTTCCCAGAATCCCGACGATCCCGCACATACTCAGTGTTCTCCCTGTTCGGCCGCAGCCTTGCGCCGCGCCTTCGCTGCGCGCGCCTTGTCCATGAGCCGGATCGCCAGACCCGGCTTGTTGTCCTGTTTCGACCGGCCCAGAGCCAGCGCACCCGCCGGCACATCCGAGGTGATCACCGACCCCGACGCCGTCATCGCATCTGCCCCCACCGTGACCGGTGCGACCAGCATCGTATCCGAGCCGATGAAGGCCCGTGCGCCGATCTCGGTGCGGTGCTTGTTCACGCCGTCATAATTGCAGGTGACGGTGCCCGCCCCGATATTCGCCGCCTCACCGACATGCGCGTCGCCGATATAGCTGAGATGGTTCACCTTCGCGCCCTCATCAAGGATCGCGTTCTTGATCTCGACGAAGTTGCCGATGCGCACGCCCTCGGCCAGTTCAGCGCCCGGACGCAAGCGGGCAAAGGGGCCAACCTGGGCCCCGCGCGAGACGTGGCAACCCTCCAGATGACTGAATGCGCGGATCTGAGCGCCGGTTTCGATGGTGACACCGGGGCCGAAAACCACGTTCGGTTCGATGACCGCGTCGCGACCGATGACGGTATCGAGGGCAAAGAACACGGTTTCCGGTGCAACCAGCGTCACGCCGTTGTCCAACGCTTCGGCTCGGGCGCGGGCTTGAAACGCGGCCTCGGCCACGGCGAGTTCGGCGCGCGAGTTGATGCCCATCGTCTCGGATTCGGGGCAGATCACCGCCCCCACCGACAAGCCGCGCGACCGCGCCAGCCCGACGATGTCGGTCAGGTAGTATTCGCCCGAGGCATTGGCATTCCCGACATCATCGAGCAACGAGAACAGCAGTTCGGCGTCGGCGCAGACAACACCGGAATTGCACAATGTGATGGCGCGTTCCTCGGGCGAGGCGTCCTTGAACTCGACGATGCGTTCCAGCGAGTCACCGTCCATCACTAGACGGCCGTAACGACCCGGATCCGCAGCCTCGAACCCGAGGATCACCACGGCATGCGCCGCGCGGGCCTCGCGCATCGCTTCCAGCGTCTCGGGGCGTACAAAGGGCGTGTCGCCATACAGCACCAGCACATCGCCCGAGAACCCCTCGAGCCCCGCGCGGGCCTGCATGACGGCATGGCCGGTTCCCAGTTGCTCGGCCTGATGGGCGAGGATCGCATCGGGATATTCGGCGGTGACCGTGGCGCCGACTTCCTCGGCGCAGTGGCCGGTCACGACAACCATACGATCAGGGTCGAGGGCGGCACCGCCACGCAAGGCATGCAGCACAAGGGGAAAGCCCCCGACCGCATGCAGAACCTTGGAGCGATCCGAAAGCATGCGGCTGCCCATTCCGGCTGCCAAACAAATCAAACTTAAAGGCATATGTGCAAATCCTGCTCTGATTGTGCCCTTTTACCCAAAGAATACCGCAGCACAAGAAACGAACACTTCAAAGCGCATGTCAGTTTGAAACACAAGCAAATCGGCGCCTATTGCGCTTGCCGACGGAACATGTTCCCTTTTTTTGGCAAGCAGGAGACCGGCATGGCATTGGAAGACGCAAAGACCCAGGTTGACACCGCTTTCACCCGCCCCGAGCGGCGTGGGCTGGCGTTCGAGAATGCCTTTGGCGGGGCGGTCAGTTTCTTGCGCCGACAATACTCCAAGGATCTGACCGGGGTTGACCTTGCCGTAACCGGCGTTCCCTTTGACCAAGCCGTGACACACCGGACAGGCACCCGGTTCGGACCGCGCGCAATCCGCGAGGCGTCGACCTTGCAGCCCTATGATCCGCCCTATGGCTGGGGCTTCGATCCGCTGTCGGAACTCAGCATTGTCGATTATGGCGATGTGGCTTTCGATTATGCGAAGACGTCCGAGTTTCCGGCAACGCTTCATCGCCATGTCGCCGGTATCCTCGCGTCGGGGGCAGGAACGCTGACGCTGGGCGGCGATCACTATATCACCTTGCCGATCCTGCAGGCCCATGCCGAGAAGTTCGGCCCGATCCGGGTCATCCAGTTCGACGCGCATTCCGACCTCTGGGCCGATGACGACCTGAGCCGGATCGACCACGGAACGATGATGTACAAGGCCGTGAAACAGGGCTTTGTCGATGCCGCGCATTCGGTTCAGATCGGCATTCGGACCGAATGCGACGATTATCTGGGCGTCAACGTGATCGATGCCCCTTCGGTTCACCAGATGGGCCCGGCGGCCGTGGCCGCGCAGGTGCGCGAGATCGTCGGCAACGGCCCCTGCTATCTGACCTTCGACATCGACGCGCTGGACCCCGCCTTTGCCCCCGGCACCGGAACACCCGTCTGGGGCGGACTGGCCAGTTGGCAGGCGGCGGCGATCCTGCGCGGGCTGGCGGGGATCAATCTGACCGGGGGCGATGTCGTCGAGGTGTCGCCCCCCTATGACACGACCGGGGCCACGGCGATCGCAGGCGCGCATGTCGCGATGGAGATCCTGTGCCTTTACGGCTGGACGCGGAGGCGGGCATGATCACCAAGATCCTTCTTTTTGCGCTGGTGATCGTGCTGGTGGCGGCTGTTGTCTGGGTGCGCATCGCCCCCAGCACGCCCGAATACTGGCACCGCGACCCGGTCGGGCTGGCCGACCCGCGACGGCCAAATTTCGCCCGTGTCGACAGGATCGTTGCCCTGTCGCCCCAAGCCACGCGCAGCGCGATCGATGACGCCGCGCAGGCAGACGGGGCGCAGGTTCTGGCTGGTGGAGATGATTTCACGACATGGATGGTCCGCACCCTGATCATGGGTTTTCCGGATTACATCAGCGTGCGTCTTATCCCGGTTGGCGGCGGAACCCGGATCGTCGCACTGTCTCGGTCGCGGTTCGGGTATGGGGACTTGGGCGTCAACCGCGCGCGGCTGAACCGGTGGTTGCCGAACTAGGCGCGCGTCAGCCGATCGTGCGGCCCATCCGGCCCGCAAGATCGCAGAAGAACTGCCATGCTACACGGCCCGAGCGCGAGCCGCGCGTTGCCTGCCATTCGATCGCTTCGGCGCGCAGCCGATCGGCGTCGATCTCGATGCCCCAAGCGGCGCAATAGCCGTCGATCATGGCCAGATATTCGTCCTGCGAACAGGGATGGAAACCCAGCCACAGGCCGAACCGATCCGAGAGCGAGACTTTTTCCTCGACCGCCTCGGAGGGGCTGATCGCCGAAGACCGCTCGTTCTCGATCATGTCGCGCGGCATGAGATGGCGGCGGTTCGACGTGGCATACAGGATCACGTTGGCTGGCCGGCCCTCGATCCCGCCGTCCAGAATGGCCTTGAGCGACTTGTAATGCTGGTCGTCATGCGAAAACGACAGGTCGTCACAAAACAGCACGAACCGGTGTTCCGGCGCTGCCCGCAGATGATTGAGGAGCCGACCGACAGAAGGCAGGTCCTCGCGCTGGATTTCGACCAGCGTGCACGGCAGGCCCTGTGCCCGAACCTCGGTATGCACCGCTTTGACCAGCGACGACTTGCCCATCCCGCGCGAGCCCCACAGCAGCGCGTTGTTTGCCCCGTGCCCGCGCGCGAATTGCAGCGTGTTTTCCAGCAGGATGTCGCGCACCCGCCCGATCCCCAGCAACAGCGACAGCGGCACGCGGCTGACCTGTGCGACAGGCTCCAGCCGGTCCGGCGCGGTGTGCCAGACAAAGGCATCGGCCTGTGCGAAATCTGGGGCCGCTGCGGGCGGCGGGCTGAGACGCTCGAGCGCCTCGGCAATGCGGGTCATCAGGGCGTCGGTCATGCGTCGTCTTCGAGTTCGTCATCCCACAGACCTTCGGCCTGCAGCTCTTGCTTGCGCTTCTTCTCGACACTGGCGACGAGGAAGATGGAAATCTCGTACAGGCCATAGACGACCGTGAACAGCATCACTTGCGTGATGACATCCGGCGGCGTCACGATGGCGGCCAGCGTCATGATGCCCACGATCGCCCATTTGCGCCCTGCGCGAAGACCACGCGCGGCAACCAGCCCTGCTTTGCCCATCAAGGTCAGCAAGACCGGCAACTGGAAGCACAGGCCGAACGCGATGATCATCTTCAGCGTGATGTCCAGCGTCTCGTTGACCTTGCCGTTGAACACGATCTCGATCCCGCTTTCCGAGGTCGCCGGCGCGACAACCGCCGTCGCGTCGGTCGGGTCGGTGAAATAGGCCGCGAACACCGAGGGAATGTCGGCAAATCCCAGAAAGAACCCCATCGCCATCGGCACGACGACGAAATGCGCGAAGGACGCGCCGATGAAGAACAGGACGGGCGAGGCCACGAGGAACGGCAGGAAGGCGTTCTTTTCGCTGCGATAGAGGCCCGGCGCGACAAAACGCCAAAGCTGGTAGGCGATCACCGGGAAAGCCAAGGCAAAGCCGCCAACCATCGAAATCTGCACGAGGGTAAAGAAGTATTCTTGCGGCGCGGTATACTGCATCACCGGATTCGGATTGCCCAGCGAGCGCATCGTGGTTTCGATGGGCATCAGCAGGAAATCCAGCAGCGCGTCGCCAAAGGCAAAGCAGACCAGCATCGCGACAACGAAGGCCAGAACCGACCAGATGAGGCGCATCCGTAATTCGGCCAGATGTTCGATCAGCGGGGCCGAGGTATCGTCGATGGTGTCTTGAGAGGCGGTTTTCGAAGCCATGTCCGACCTTATCGTGCGGTGTCGTCGTCGGGTGCCGATGCCGGGTCGGCGGGCGCCGGAGCAGCGGTGGCCCGGGCGTCAGCCTCGCGCCGGGCAGGTTCCCACGCTTGCGCTTGCTGTTCGGCCTCAGCCGCCTCGCGGCGGGCGCGGATGTCGGCGGCTTGCCGGCGGGCCTCGGCGGCTTTCTTGGCGCGCTTGATCCTCTCGGCCTCGACCGCGCCAATTTCAGCGTTGCGCGCGGACAGGTCGTCGGCGGGGGTTTCCGCCCCCGGGTCCGGCGATCCGTCACCCAGAACCGCCTTCTTGACGAGGTTCGAAGGTTTGCGGATGTCGTTGACGGTGCGCCCGATCGAGCGGAACTGTTCATCGATCTCGTCGAACCCGGCGGCGTCCTTGAAATCCTGCCCGGACATCGTGCGCTTGAGGTCGCGCGTCATCTCGTCGACGCCCGATTCCTTGGCAGCCGCTTCCATCGCGCGCTGAAACTCGCGCGCCATGCCCCGGGCCTTGCCGGTGAATTCGCCCACGGTGCGGAACATCTTGGGCAGGTCCTTGGGCCCGACGAACACCAGCGCGACGATGCCGATGACCATCATTTCCGACCAGCCGATATCGAACATGCCGATCCCCCTGCGTGACGGGCTGCGTGACGGCGCTTGCGCCGATCAGGCGTTGTCGCGGTTGTTGTTCGGCGTCACGTCGCGCGCCGTCTCGGACGCTTCGGTGGTCTGGTTCTCCAGCTCTTGCGAGCCTTCGCGGACGCCGCGCTTGAACGCGGTGATGCCCTTGCCCACTTCGCCCATCAACCCGGCAACCTTGCCGCGCCCAAAGAGCGCCAGCACGATCACGGCGATGACGAGCATGCCCATGGGGCCGATGTTGTTGATGAACAGCGGGGTGACGATATTGGCCAGCATGACAAGCCCTCCTGCAGAATCCGGCGCAAGACGTGCGCCCTTCGACCAGACATCTAGGCCCTGCCCACGGCCTATCAAAGCCCCAAATATGCGGCGGGGGCACTGGACGCCGCATTCTGCTGACAGTATTTTGTCAGTAAGTCACCCGCCCGCCCCGTCTTTGCCCCGGATCCCGCCCCGATGAAACGCGACCAACGCCTGTTCGATCTTGTGCAGATCCTGCGTGACGGGAAACTTCATACCGCTGCCGAACTGGCGCAGGTGTTTCGTGTCTCGCCCCGGACGATCTGGCGCGACATGGCAATGATGGCCGCAACCGGCATCCCGGTCGAGGGCGAGCGCGGGCTGGGCTATGTGCTGCGCACGCCGCTGGTCCTGCCAGCAACGTCCCTGACGCAGGACGAGGCCGATGTTCTGGCCGAGGCCCTGCGTGCCATCGCCGAACAACCCGGCCACCCCCTCGCCCGGGCGGCCCGGTCGCTGCTGATCAAGGTCGCGACTTTGATGCCGCACGCGGGCATCTCGGTCGAATGACGCGGCCGGTCAGACCTGATCGAGAATAGCCCGAGTATCCAGTGCCGCCGTCGCGCCGTAGATCCCGCCCCGGTCGCTGCCCAGCCGCGTGACGGCGTATTGCGCGCCCAGCGCGCTGCCTTCCAGCATCGCGGCACTGGCCAACAACTGCGCGAGGCTTTCGGCAAACCAGCGTGCTTGGCCTTCAGGCACCGGCTGCGTCCAGCGACGTCGGTGGGATTCCAGCGCCCGGTCGAATTCGGGCGCGAGCCCGCGCGCCGTGTTCAGCCGGGCATCAAGCTGTGCGACGGCCTCGGGTTCGCGCGCCAGCGTGCGCAGGATATCGAGGCAGATCACATTGCCCGACCCTTCCCAGATCGAATTCAGCGGCGCTTCGCGATACAGCATCGGCAAGGGCGTATCCTCGACATAGCCCATGCCCCCCAGACACTCCATGCATTCGACGATCATCCCCGGCGCGCGCTTGTTCGCGAGGAACTTCGCCAGTGCGACGGAAAGGCGGGCATAGGGCTTGCGCGCCGGATCATCGAAGGCCCGCGCGACATCCAGACCCAGCAGCAGCATGGCCTCGGCCTCGAGCGCGAGATCGGCCAGAACGGTGGCCATGAGGGGTTGATCGATCAGCCGCCGCTGAAAGGCCGAGCGCCCGCGCGCCCATGTCAGGGCCTCGGCCAATGCGGCGCGCATGAGCGACGCGGGCGCAATCGCGGTATCCAGACGCGTGTGATGGACCATCTCGATGATCGTCGCGACGCCGCGCCCTTCGTCGCCCAAGCGGTGCGCATAGGTGTCATCGTATTCGATTTCGGACGAGGCATTTGCCTTGTTGCCCAACTTGTCCTTCAGTCGAAGGATGGTGAACGGGTTGCGGGTGCCATCGGGCAACCAGCGTGGCACGACGAAACAGGTCAATCCGGCATCGGTCTGCGCCAGTGTCAGGAAACCGTCGCACATCGGCGCTGAACAAAACCACTTGTGGCCCCGCAGCCGATAGCCTTCACCGTCGCGCATGGCGCGCGTGGTGTTGGCCCGCACGTCGGACCCCCCCTGCTTTTCGGTCATCGCCATGCCCATCGTGGCGGCCGCCTTGCTGGCCACATCGCGCATCGACGGGTCATAGGCGCGCGCCGTCAGCCGGGGCACCCACAAGTCTGCCAAGGCGGGGTCGGCCCTCAAGGCCGGAACAGCGGCATAGGTCATCGTCATCGGACAACCGACACCCGGTTCAACCTGCCCCATCATGTAACTGATGGCGGCGTGCCGCAGATGTGACCCGGTGCCATCCCACGCCGTCGCCGCGAAGCCGGATTGAAGGCCCAGCGCCATCAGTTGATGATAGCCGGGGTGAAAGACGACTTCGTCCAGCCGCCGACCGGATCGATCAAAGGATCGAAGCCGCGGGAGTTGGGTTTGCGCCTCGTGCGCGGCATGGCGGATCTCGGGCGAGGCCAGCGCTGCACCCAGCACGGCAAGGCCCTCATCCTGCCCGAGGATCCGCTGCAGGGTCCGATCTTCGGCCCAAGGGTCGCGAAAGCGGGACTCGGGCTGATTGAAGACGTCATGCGTTCCAAGGTCGCTGCGCGGGAGGGACGGTGTCATGGGCGCTCCTGTCTGTGGACTCCCTGACTGTGGGGCGCAACATGTCCTGCCTCAAGCCCGACGCGACGTCGTTTTCATTGGACCATGTCACGGGCGCAAGTTGATTGCGGGCGACAAGGGGGATTCCAATCGCAGCGCCTCTGTGACATACTTAGGGGAACAGGGCCCAGCAGAGGCCTGAAAGAGCAGTTTCATGCAGCGCAAGAGACCCGGCTTCGGCCCGTTCCTTTTCTATGCCCTGGCCACAACCTTTGGCCTGTATTTCACCTTTGCTGCCGTGCAGGGTGAGTACGGTCTCTTCAACAGCATCCAGATCGAGGCCGACGTCGCGCAGCTGCAAGCCGAACGTGACCGGCTGGCCGCCGAACTGGCCGAGATCGAAAACCGCACACGACGATTGTCGGACAGCTACCTCGACCTCGACCTGCTCGACCAGCAGGCCCGGCAGGTTCTGGGGTATGTGCGGTCCGACGAGATCGTCCTGCGCTGACCCCATCCTGTAAGCCATACCCAAATTGCAAGGGTGCCCTGCCAGCATTGGGGCACTTGGTCGTGGATTTTTTCGCGCCGGTGTTGTAGATAATTGTTTAATGCTAAACTACTTTCTGCAGCACGACGGGAGGATTCCGATGGCCGCGCGAAAAACCACCGAGAAATCAAACATTTCTCGGGATGAACTGCTGAAATACTACCGTGACATGCTGCTGATCCGCCGATTCGAGGAAAAGGCCGGCCAGCTGTATGGCATGGGCCTGATCGGCGGGTTCTGCCACCTGTACATCGGTCAAGAAGCCGTCGTCGTCGGCATCGAAGCCGCTGCCAAGGATGGCGACAAGCGCATCACCAGCTATCGCGACCACGGCCACATGCTGGTCTGCGGGATGGACCCGAAGGGCGTGATGGCAGAACTGACCGGGCGCATCGGCGGCTATTCCAAGGGCAAAGGCGGCTCGATGCACATGTTCAGCCGCGAAAAGCACTTCTATGGCGGCCATGGCATCGTCGGCGCGCAGGTGCCGCTGGGCACCGGGCTGGCCTTCTCGGACAAGTACAAGGGCAACGACAACGTCACCTTCACCTATTTCGGGGACGGCGCGGCGAACCAGGGCCAGGTGTATGAATCCTATAACATGGCCGAACTGTGGAACCTGCCGGTCGTCTATGTGATCGAAAACAACCAGTACGCCATGGGCACCTCGACCAAGCGGGCGACCAAGTCGCCGAACCTGTGGGAACGCGGCGCGGCCTATGGCATCAAGGGCGAAGCTGTCGACGGCATGGACGTTCTCGCGGTGAAAGCCGCCGCCGAGAAGGCGATTGCCGAGTGCCGCGCGGGCAACGGGCCGTATATCCTCGAGGTGATGACCTATCGCTATCGCGGGCATTCGATGTCGGACCCGGCGAAATACCGCACCCGCGAAGAAGTGCAGAAGATGCGCGAAGAGCGAGACGCCATCGACCGTGTGCGCGACCTGCTGGTAACGGGCAACCACGCCACGGATGACGAACTGAAGGCCATCGACAAGGAAATCAAGGCCATCGTCAACGAGGCCGCCGAATTCAGCCGCGAAAGCCCTGAGCCGGATGTGTCCGAGCTCTGGACCGACATCTACGCGTAAGGGAGCACGAAACATGGCTACGCAAATCCTGATGCCCGCCCTGTCGCCGACGATGGAAGAAGGCACACTGGCGAAATGGCTGGTCAAAGAGGGCGACGCGGTCACCTCGGGCATGATCATCGCCGAAATCGAAACCGACAAGGCCACGATGGAGTTCGAGGCCGTTGACGAAGGCGTCATGGGCAAGATCCTGATCGCCGAAGGCACCGAAGGCGTGAAGGTCAACACCCCTATCGCCGTGTTGGTGGAAGAGGGTGAATCGGCGGATGCGGCGGTTGCAGCCCCCGCGCCCGCTGCCCCTGCTGCCGCCCCGGCTCCTGCGGCGGCGCCCGCTGCCGCTGTTTTGGCCCCCGTCGTTTCGGCACCGGTGGAACCCGACTGGCCCGAAGGCACGCCCATGAAGACCATCACCGTGCGCGAAGCGCTGCGCGAGGCGATGGCCGAAGAAATGCGCCTGAACCCGAACGTGTTCCTGATGGGCGAAGAAGTGGGCGAATACCAGGGCGCCTATAAAATCAGCCAGGGCCTGCTGGACGAATTCGGCGCCAAGCGCGTGATCGACACGCCCATCACCGAAATCGGCTTTACCGGGCTCGCCGTAGGGGCGGCCTGGGGCGGGTTGAACCCGATTGTCGAGTTCATGACCTTCAACTTTGCCATGCAGGCGATCGACCACATCATCAACTCGGCCGCCAAGACGAACTACATGTCCGGTGGCCAGCTTCCCTGCCCCATCGTGTTCCGTGGCGCAAACGGTGCGGCGGCGCGCGTCGGCGCGCAGCACTCGCAGGATTATGCGGCGTGGTATGCGCATGTGCCGGGGCTCAAGGTCGTGATGCCCTACACTGCGGCCGATGCCAAAGGTCTGCTGAAATCGGCGATCCGCGACGGCAACCCCATCGTCTTCTTGGAAAACGAGATCCTCTATGGCCGGTCCTTCGAGGTTCCGGACATGGCCGATTTCACCGTGCCGATCGGCAAGGCCCGCATCGCCCGCCCGGGCAACGATGTGACCATCGTCAGCTTTGGCATCGGCATGACCTATGCGCTGGAAGCAGCCGAGCGTCTGGCCAAGGACGGCATCGACGCCGAAGTCATCGACCTGCGCACCATCCGGCCGATGGATACCGAAACCATCCTGAACTCGGTACGCAAGACGAACCGGCTGATCACCGTGGAAGAAGGCTTCCCGCAATCGTCGGTCGGGAATTACATTACCTCGGTCGTGATGGAACATGCCTTCGACTGGCTGGACGCCCCGGTGTTGAACCTGTGCGGCAAGGACGTGCCCATGCCCTATGCGGCCAACCTTGAAAAACTGGCCCTTGTCACGACCGACGAGGTCGTCGCCGCCGTGAAAAAAGTCACCTATCGCTGAGGAGAGTGCAATGCCCGTGGAAATCCTGATGCCCGCGCTTTCTCCGACGATGGAGGAAGGCACGCTGGCGAAATGGCTGGTCAAGGAAGGCGACAGCGTGTCGTCGGGCGATATCATCGCCGAGATCGAAACCGACAAGGCAACGATGGAATTCGAAGCCGTCGATGACGGGGTGGTCGGCAAGATCCTGATCGCCGAAGGCACCGAAGGCGTGAAGGTCAACACCCCCATCGCCGTGCTGTTGGGTGACGGGGAAAGCGCCGCTGACGTGGCAGCGCCCAAGGCCGCTGCCACGGCACCTGCCGTTGCGGCAGCTCCTGCTGCTGTCGCCGCCCCGGTGTCGGCACCCGCCCCGGTCGCGGCATCGGGCGAACGCGTCTTCGCCACCCCCCTCGCGCGGCGCATCGCCAAGGACAAGGGGCTGGACCTCGGTGCGATCGCCGGGTCGGGCCCGCATGGCCGGATCGTCAAGGCCGATGTCGAGGGCGCGACCGCCGCACCCAAGGCGGCAGCCGCCGGCAGCGAACCCGCCAGCACCCCTGCGGCAGCACCGGCTGCTGCACCCGCGGCCAAGCCCGCGATGGCAACGGGCGCAGACGCCAACGCCGTGATGAAGATGTTCGAAGGCCGCGCTTTCGAAGAGATCAAGCTGGACGGCATGCGCAAGACCGTCGCCGCCCGCCTGACCGAAGCCAAGCAGACCATCCCGCATTTCTACCTGCGACGCTCGGTGCAGCTGGATGCGCTGATGGCCTTCCGGGGCCAGTTGAACGGACAGTTGGAAAGCCGGGGCGTAAAGCTGTCGGTCAACGACTTCATCATCAAGGCCTGCGCCATGGCGCTGCAAAAAGTCCCGGCCGCCAACGCCGTCTGGGCAGGCGACCGTATGCTGCGCCTGAAGCCCTCCGATGTGGCCGTGGCCGTGGCGATCGATCGCGGGCTGTTCACCCCGGTGATCAAGGACGCCCATCTGAAATCGCTCAGCGCCCTCTCGGCCGAGATGAAAGACCTCGCTACCCGGGCGCGCAACCGCAAGCTGGCACCGCATGAATACGTGGGTGGGTCCTTCGCGATCTCGAACCTCGGGATGTTCGGGATCGAGAATTTCGACGCCGTGATCAACCCGCCGCATGGGTCGATCCTGGCGGTCGGCGCGGGGATCAAGCAACCCGTCGTTCAGGCCGATGGCACGATCGGCGTTGCTACGGTGATGTCGATGACCCTGTCGGTCGATCACCGGGTGATCGATGGCGCGCTGGGGGCCGAGTTCCTGACCGCCATTATCGAGAACCTCGAAAACCCGATGGCGATGCTCGCCTGATCACGCGAACGAAACGGAAAAAGCGGCCGTCCCCATGGGCGGCCGCTTTTCATTTCTCAACGTCACCAAGCAAGGCGAACCCAAATCAGGGCGGTGGAATGTCACAATTCCAACCTTGCGCTTCATCTTGTCTGAAATACTCACGGGGTTTCCCAAGGGGCTCGTGAGCCCCTTGGGGCGGGGGTGCGGGCGGCAGCCCCCCCCCCCCCCCCCCCCCGCCTGCCTAGTCGGTCAACCGATGGTTCATCGACAAAGCTGGCTGGTCACAGCCCGCCTCGCCCACGATCCGCGCCGGCACCCCGGCCACAGTCTTGCAGCACGGCACGTCCTGCAACACCACCGATCCCGCCGCGATGCGGCTGTTCGCCCCCACCTGGATATTCCCCAACACCTTCGCCCCGGCGCCGATCAGCACACCGTCGCCGATCTTCGGGTGACGATCGCCATCCTCCTTGCCGGTGCCGCCCAAGGTCACCGAATGCAACATCGACACGTTGTCACCCACCACCGCCGTTTCACCGATTACGATGGAATGCGCATGGTCGATCATGATGCCCTTGCCAATCCGCGCCGCCGGATGAATATCGACGCCGAACATTTCGGACACCCGCATCTGCACAAGCAGCGCCATGTCGACACGGCCCTGCTGCCACAACCAATGCCCAACACGATAGGCCTGCACGGCCTGGTAGCCCTTGAAGTACATCAGGGGCTGCAAATACCGGTGGCACGCCGGGTCGCGTTCGAACACAGCGACGAGGTCGGCGCGGGCCGCCTCGCGGATCGCGGTATCCGAACCATAGGCTTCCTCGGCGATTTCACGCAGGATCTGCTCACCCACCTCGGCCGAGCTCAACTTTTGCGCGAATCGATAGGCCAGCGCGCGTTCAAAGCTGGCATGGTGAAGAAAATTGTTGTGCATCACCCCGCCAAGCAGGGGCTCGTCCCGCACAACCTGTTGTGCTTCGTCGCAGATGCGCTGCCACACGATGTCCAGTGTCGCGATTCTGGGTCTGGTTTCGGCCATGGCGCCCTCCTGAGTGGATATGCGCAAGCTAGACCAAACCCCGCGAAAGTCCAGTGCAGCGGTGGCGCGGGCTCGGGGTCGGCGCTTGTCAGTCCAGCGACAAGCAGGCCAGAACGGTGGCAACACACCCCAGGAAATCAACGCCCCGCCGTGCACCCCTGCGGGTCTGTCCTGCCATTGCCGCCGCTTCGAGCGTGCCATTGCCGAAACGGGGGTGCACCCGCCCCTGTGCCACCCGCCAGGCATCGGCCCGCCGCGCCCGGTCAATCAGGCAGCGACAGGCGCGTTCCCGGTGGCGTGGCGGCAGCGGTAGCAGCCGTTCAGCGGCGGCCAGCACGTCATTGATCAGCACCGGCATCATGGCGTCAGCCAACCAACAGTTCCGCCGCAAGGCCGACGCCATAGGCCGATGACAATTGTGCCACCCGGACGCGATACGAACCCGCAACGCCATCGCTGGCGCGCATCGCGGCCGAATAGGTGAAGGCCGGTGCATCGACAACCATCTCGCGCCGGACGGCGCCCTCGGCGTCGATCGTCACGCGGTAGCGTTCGACGTCCTCAGCCAAAGGCACATCGACGACATCCCACGCGTCACCCCCCAGTCGCGTCTGGCGGACCCAGCTCAGGTGATGCGCTCCGCCCGCATCGCGCTGGCGAAGATGAACCGGCGCATACGGTCTGAGGCCGGTGAACCGGGGCGCCGCACTGATCTCGGTATAGGTCGGGTCGTCGAACGGGCGGCTCGCCGGTCCGATCCGCCACCGACGCGTTTGCCCCCGATCGCCGGGCGTCATGTCCAGACGGGTGATGGATGCATCCAGCAACACCGCCCATGTGCCAAGCCCCCAAGTCGGGGGGATCAGCGGGGCAGTGCCAAATTGCCCCCGCAACAAACCGCCCAGCCGCCACAGGTTCGGGCCGACCAACTCGGCTGTCGTGAACTGCACGATTTCCCATGTGGTGCCATCGCCCAGCGCCAGTCGATTGCCCCCGTCCAGCACGCGCCGGAAATCGATTGTCCCCAGCGCCGCAGTCCCGCCGAAGGCTATGTCCACGCCGGCCCGTTGGATCAGGCCCGGACGCGCCGCAGACAGGGGCGCCACCAGTTGCCCGATCGTTGCCCGACGCTCGATCCGTCCCCGCAAGGCAAAGGTGCCATCCTCGGGTGCGTCATAGACCGCCGCAGGGCCAACCCACGGCGCCGCCGTCGCGGCGACCCGCAGAACATGCGGTGCGGAGTCGAGAGAAACCATCGGCAGGTCCAGAAGCACGGGCACAACCGCCCCTTCGGTGCGCGTCGTCCCGGCGTCGGGGCGGTCGGTGTCGCGTTCGCGTTGCGCATAGAGGGGCAGTTCGATCCGCGTTGCCTCGAAGATCAGCGGCCCAACCAGTTCGGCCCGGTCGAGGCGGAAGGTCTGCGCTTGTGGGTCCTGCAAAAAGCGCACAACGTCCCCAACGCCCAGCGCCGAGTTGGGGGAAACGGCAAAGCGCACCGTATCGCGCCCGATCCGCGCCTCGGCCAGCCATCGTTTGACCGCACCGCGGGCCTCGGCGGCGGTCAATGACAGCGGCAATTCCGTATCAATCGTTTCTGCCGCAGCCGTGTCGGGCATCACCGCCTCGACACTGCGCACGCCATGCGTCCCCTCGGCTTCCAGATAGGTCAGCCGAACGGCGCCCGGCTCCTCGCCGGCGGGCGCCCGCACCGCCTGAAGGTCACCGCCGGGCTGCGCGACAAGGGTTGCCTGATCGACGGGCAACGCATCGCCTGCACCCCGCATGACGAATGTCAGACATCCATTGCGTTCGATGGCCTCGAAGCCATGAACCAGCATCAACGGTTGCAACGCGGCGCGCCCTGTGGCGGTCGAATCCACGGTATAGCCACGGACCACCCCGTGCAAACTGGACACGTCAAAGCACGTCACACCGGCTGTCTGGCAAATTTCAGCGACCACGGCAGCCAGTGGCTGGGCCGAGGAACGCCCCGTAAGCCAATGGCCTGTCGTCCAATTATCGCCATCGCCCCATGTTCCGCCCAAGGCCGGAAACCAAGGCCAAGGGCGAGCATCCCAGGCCCAGGCATGACTGCGCGACCATTCAAGCATGGGGCCACCGTAAATGTCAGATATCGGGTTGTTTTCCGGATCGGCCCAGAATTCCGCCATCGCACGAATGTATTGCATTTGCATCGTGTCATCGCGCTGCCCGTCGGAAAACCACGGGAGAGCCGACTCGGACGACTTGGGATCGAAGAAGACATTGGGCTGGTTCGCCCCCTTGTCGATCGCCGCGCATCCGTATTCGACGAACCAGACGGGTTTCGAACGCGGAATCCAATCCGTCGTTTCAAGGGATTCGCCCCCCTCGAAACGGTCACTGTGCGCGGTCTCCCACCAGCGGCGCAGATCCTTGACCCGCCAGACCCAAGGCGCACCCAGACCATCGGTGATCGGCACACGGCGCTGCACCGCGCGGGCCTGATCGTCGGGGTAATACCAATCGAACCCTTCACCGCCGGCGATGTTCGACTTCAGATAGTCAAGGTCATACGTCGATGACCATCCCGCCGCGCGGTCGGCATGGTCGCGCCCGTCGCGCCAATCGGCCAAGGGCATGTAGTTGTCGATCCCGATCGCGTCGATATTTGCATCAGCCCACAGCGCATCGAGGTGGAAATACCGCGTGCCATTCCCGGCGTCATGGCCCGCGTATTCGCTCCAGTCAGCGGCATAGGTGAGGCGGGTCTGCGGCCCCAGCAATGTCCGAACCTCGGCGGCAAGGGCACGCAGCGCAACGACCGCCGGAAAGCTGTCGTTCTGGCCGCGGATGCTGGTCAGGCCCCGCAGTTCTGACCCGATGCAGAAGGCATCGACCCCACCCGCCGCCGCGCAAAGTGCCGCATAGTGCAACACGAACCGGCGATAGCGCCACTCGTCCGGGCCCGAGTATTGCACGCTGCCCGATCCAACCGTGAAATCCGCGGCGCTGGCCGTGCCGAAGAAAGCGTCGACCTCTTGTGCGGCCAATGCGCTGCGGTCCGCCGTGCCGTCGCGGCCCGGGGCGACATCCAGCGTGATGCGCCCGCGCCATGGCAGCGCGGGTTGATCGGGTGCCCCGCTCCATGGGTCGGACAGCCCGTTGTCGTTCAGGATATCCATCATCACGAAGGGGTAGAACACGACCGCCTGCCCCGCCTCTTTCAGTGCGGCGATGGCTTCGATGACCGTCTGGTCGGTCGGTGTCCCGCCATAGACCGATCGACCGTCAACCCTCGGCAGCGCTTCGGCCGTCTGACGGTTCAACCCGGCGACCGTCCACGGCATCGTCGGCGATTCATGGTCACGGGCTTCGATCATCGGCCTGATCGCGCAGCGCGAGCAACGCAGGTCGTTGCCAAACCACGTTGCGATCAGCAACGAAGATTTCGCCTTGGGCAATTCGATGCCCAGCCGGTCGAGCGCGGTGCGAAAATCGCTTTCGCCTGATGGGCTGTTGCGGTTGACCACCCGCCGTCCCATAAGGGCGGAAAGCCCGGTCCCCTCGGGCATGACCTCGACCGGGTCGGTCGCCAGCGCGTATTCGCCCGACCCGGGCAGCCACGCCACCCCCGCCACAGCGTCCTGAAGCGTCGTGACGCCCTCGGCCTGCGCGGCGCGCACGACTTCGAATGACAGGCTGGGCACGCGGTTGCCGAAAGGCGCAAGATCGAGGTCCTCGATCACGACATACGCCGTGCCGCGATAGGCGGGCGTTGCCTCGGTCCCCTCGATCGCGGCGATCTTGGGGTCGGGCATCTGCACGCCATCGCCCGGATACACCCTGAGATTCAGGGTTGACAAAGCGACCTCGTCACCATTCGCCCACAGGCGCGTGATCCCGCCGATCTGACCCTCGCACAGCGCCACCGCGAGCGAGATCACATAGCGCGACGCATCGGTGACGCCAGACCCGAAGCCGCCCTTGCCCGACCGTGTCTGGCCCGGGATTTCTTCGAAGGGCGATGCCCAGATGATCTGCCCTGCCAGACGCACACGCCCCCAGACGCGCGACACTGCCGCGCCTTCGCCCGCGCCCGTCACCCTGATCCGCTGGATCGAGCCCCCCGGCACGGCACCCGAGCCACCGCCCAACAACCGCTGGTCAATGGCGCGCCCGACGCCGGCGCCGACCGCCCGCCCGATCACCATCCCCGAAAGGCCTAGAACCGCCCCACCGAAATTGGCACCGATGGCGGCCCCCGCCGCCGAAAGAAGAAGTGTCGCCATCGTGGTGGCTCCTGCTTGTGGGGTTTCGTCAGATCAGCGAGAAGCGCGCGACGACCCGCCGTTCCCATGGGGACCCGAGCGGGCTTTCGACGACGCCATGGCCGCTGTAGGCATGAATGAAGCGGGGCTCGGCCCCCTTCTGGCTCTGGATGCCCAAGTGCCCGGCCGTTGCCCCGCGTCGCAGGCGAAACAGCAACACATCGCCGGGCATGGCCACCGGGCCCGCCGCTTTCAGGCAGCGCGAAAGCGCTTGCCAAAGGGCCTCGTCCCCGGCTGTCGCCCCCCAATCGGCGGCATAAGCCGGGATGGAAACGGGATCCGCATGGCCCAGCGCGCGCCGCAGCCCCAGCACAAGCCCAAGGCAATCGCAGCCCGCCCCGCGCATCGACGCACGGTGGCGAAAGGGCGTCCCGATCCAGCGTCGCGCTTCCTCGACGATGGCAAGGGCGACGTCAGGCATTCGCCGCCCCCTGACCATCCGCCGGCCGGGGCGTGGCAACCAGCCAATCATCGCCCGGAACATGCGGGAACCCGCGAAAATTGGCGATATTCGCGAATTTTGCGCGACAGGTCGCCGCCCGCTTGTCGCACCCGGCATGGATCCGCACCAGATCACCCTCGGCGATCGACGGAACAGGCCCTTGCCATAGGTGCAGGCGCAATCCCCCCGCGTGCTGATTGTCCCGCCGGATCGACGCCGTCAGGCCAGCGCGAGGGCCATCAAGCACGCTCACTTGCCCCTCGTCGAACCAATGCGCCGGGAATTCAGGCAGCGGGGGCAGATCGATCGTCTGGGCATCGGGTGTTCGCTGGACACGCGCGACCGCCGCGAAACCGGGCGACTGGATGTCGAAACGGCACTGCGCATCGCCCAGCACCGCCGGGCACATCGATCCGTAGACACGCCCCTGCGCGCGCGTCAGCGGATCGCTCAGCCCGCGCAGTTCCGCCCGGAAGGCACCGCCCTCGCGGGTAATCTCGCCCAAGGTCCCACGAAACAGCACTTGCCGATGCGCGGGGTCTCGCCAGTCGACCTGCCAGATCGTGACCTCGGCCCCGTCATAAAGTCCGGCCCGGATATCCGCTTCGCGCAGACCCGCGTCGGACAAGGCGCCGACGGCCTCGGTATTGTCGACCGACAGGCCCGTCGATTGCACCAGCGCGCTGGCGCTCAACCCTGTGCCCGCGCGAAAGATGGTCGCGTCAAAGACCAGATCGCGGTCGTGATCGGTAAAGCCCATCACTGCCCCATCGCGCCGACGCAACGACCAAGCGCGCGCCAAGGTGGTCGTGACGTCGGTCATTGGCGCACCTCGACAACTGGAACCTTCGGCACGTCCCCCGCGCGAAAGCTTGCAACCGACACCTGCACGAGGTCGGTATCGAAGCGCACGGGCACGTCGTATTCAAACCCCACCGTGATCTCGGCCCCTTGCGCCGGTGGGGTGTCAAAGCTCAGGACGCCCGTGGTGTCATCCAGCGACCAGGCCGCGCCCTCGCGTTGTTCGACGCCCGCGACGGCGACCAGCACCGTGCCGCGCACCGGCTTGGCGATGATGCGTTCACTGGACCACGCCCCGGAAACATAGGTCTTGCGCAAGGTGAACTGACGCGTCTCGCCGTCACCGAAACCCAGTGACTGGTCGAAAGCCCCCACATCGCGCGACACGGGGCAGGATTTGAAATCGGCCCAGTCCTTCCAGCGGAACCCGTGCAACATGCCCTGACGGGCCTCGAAGAAGGCGATCAGCGTTCCGATGTCGTCCAGCGACCGCAGCCCCAGACCCGCGTCATAACGCCGACGCGACTGTGCCCAGGGCGTATTGCGTTCCTCGAACCCGTTGGCCAGCGTGACAACCTCGGTGCGCCGTTCGGGACCACCCAGCGCGCCAAAGCTGAGGGTCGGCGGAAACCGTATCTCGTGAAAAGCCATGTCAAAGATACCTTTGCCCTTGGGTCAGAATCCGTTGCATCTGCGCCGCGATCTGGCCCTGACTGCGCTGGAACCCGGCGACATCAGGCGTTGCAACCTGGATCGTCACGTTGACCGAACGCCCGCCGCCGGCCGCCCGCACCCCCAATCGCCCGTCCGCCCCCCGCGACAAGGGAAGGATCGCCTCAGGACCGGCCTCGCCCATCAGTCCCGTGCCGCCACGCATGGGAAAGCTGACCGGCCCGCCGATGACACCGCCCTGCGCAAAGGGCATGACGCGGCCTTGGCTGAACGGGGCACCCTGCGCAAAGGGCAAGGCCCCGGACATCGCGTTGCCCAGCACCTGCGCCAGAGCGCCGCCAAAGGCCGATCGCACCGGGCGCAGGGCCGTGTTGAACACCGCATCAGCCATCGAGCGCCCCAATTGACGCATCGCGTCCGACAGGCGCATCCCGTCAAAGGCAACCCCCTCGAAAGCCCGGCGCAATCCCGTGCCCATCGACCGAGACAGCCCGTCCATCTCGCGGGCGGTGAACAGCATCGTGCGTGCCGCCGCGTCCAACTGGCCGTCCAGCGCCGCAACCGTCTGCGACGTTTCAGTCAGACGGGCCTCCAGCTGGGCAAGTTCAGCACCCAGATCGGTGATCGTCGTCATCATCTTTCCCCTTGGTTGAGGGTTTCGGCTGATCGGGAAAACGCCGCTGCAACTGGTCCAGCGTGGCGCGGGAAAAGCCGGGTCGCATGTTGTCTCGTCCCAGCATGATCATCAGTTCGGCAGGCGTCAGCGCCCAGAACTCCGCCGGCCGCAGCCCCAGCCCGTGCAGCCCCGCGCGCATCATTCCCGGCCAGTCCAGGCCACGTGGCGTCATCCCGGGGCCTCGCCTGTGCCGAACGCGCGCGCCAGCAGCAGCCCTGCGACGCGGGCCGCCTCGGTGGCACCGCCCGCGATCTCGGCGGTCAGCAAGTTTGCGGCCCGCAAGGGATGCCCCCCGCCGTGCAACCCGGCCAGAATGATCGCCAGCACGTCGCGGGCCGAGAACTGCCCCGCTTCGAACCGGGCGATCAGGTCCAGCAGCCCGCCAGACGGCAGCGACGCCTCCAGCTCTGCCAACGCCCCAAGCGTCAGCTTCAACACGCGTTCCTCGCCATCGATGACAAGGACAGCCTCGCCGCGCAACGGGTTCACCATCACTCGGGCGCCCCCGTGACCGTTCCCGGCTGATCGCCCCCGTCTCCGGAATAATCCTGCGGATCGGCGGCCCCTTCGGTCGCGGAAACGAATGTCAGAACCCCGGCCGAGGTCATCGACAGTTCATACGTCGCCTCGCCGTTATAGCTGCCCGCATATTCGATTGCCGTGATCTGGAACGGGCCTTCAACCGTGCCGAAATCCGGGATGATCACCTGAAAAGCAGGGATCTCCCCATTGAAGAAGACGGCGCGGGCGCGTTCGTCCGTCGCAGCATCGCGGAACACCCCAGAGCCAGAGATGCTCGCCGATTTGACACCCGCGCCCGCCAGCAGCTCGCGCCAGCCACCTTCAGAGCCCAGACTGGTGACGTCGATGGTCTCGGCGTTGAAGCTGATCCGCGTTGCCCGCAACCCGGCTATGGTTTCGAACAGGCCCGCGCCGGACATGTCCATCTTGATCAGCAGGTCCTTGCCATTTTGCACAGCCATGTCGGCCTCTCCTCGATAAGGGTTGTTCAGGCTTCGATCCGCACGCGAAAGCGCAGATCGACACGTCGCACATTGCCCGCGTCATCCTTCCGGGCGGTGGCAGTGTGAAACCAGATCGCAACGATCCGCCCCTGCGCCAGCGCGGGCGGCGTCGCCGACAGGATTGCGCCGACCCGCTCGGCGGCGGCCTTCGCTGTCGCGAACCCAGCTGCGTCGCTTAGGACCGAGATCAGCACCCGATGCTCGGCCCCCGGCCCGCTGACATCGGACCGGTCGATCACCTCTTCCGCGCCCAGCACGACATAGGTGCCTTGCGGCGTGCCCGGGGGCGGTGCGTCATGCACGCCGCCCGGCACCAGCAGTGCCAGCTCGGCGTCGCCCGACAGGCTGGCGAACAGTGCCGCCTGCAAAGCAGTTGCTCGGGAATAGCTCATGCAGGGACCTCCTCTCGGGCGTGGCACAGAAGATAGGCGCCCGCTGCATCGGCTTCGCTCACCGCGAGGATCGTGAAAATCCGCGCCCCTTCACGCAGGCGCTGATCCGGGCGCGGACGCTGCGGGCTGCCTTGCGGGGCGGCGCGCATGTAAACGCGAAACTGCATCCGGCCCTCGGGCGCAATTGGCCCCCGCCGATCCGAACCGGATCCGGCGCGCAGATCCGCCCAGACCGTGCCAAGCGCCGTCCACGTCGTCGCATACCCCCCGGCCCCGTCGGCCAGCGTCTGCGCCTCTTCCAGAACCATCGGGCGATTCAACCGATACCGCATCACAGCACCCGCCCGGCACCGATGCGCACCGATTTCCACCGTGCGAGCAAACTCTCGACCGAGGCCGGAATCCCCTCGGCTCCACCGCTGCGCCCTTCGTAATAGATCGCCGCAAGCAAGAGCACCGCCTGACGCAGGTCATCCGGCAACCCGGCCCAGGTCGCGCTGAACCCGGCGAGCATGGTGACCTCGATCATCGCACCTGTCGGCACGCTCGGCAGCGTCGCACCAGTCGCGACGATCTGCGGCCTGTGCCAATCCGGGACCAGACGCCATCCAGCCGTTACCGGCGTCCGGTTGCCATCGGTTTCCCGCATTTCCAGCGTTTCGATCGCCGACACCGGCGCCAGCGGAAAAGCCTGCGCGTCGGGCCAGCGCCATTGAGGCAGCACCAGAAGGAAACGGCGGGAAAACAGCGTCTTGCCGGTCCGGGCCTCGATCGTGGCAAGCGCCGCGCGCAGGTATCTCTCCAGCAGGGCGTCCGTGCTTGTGTCATCGGCAAAGCCCGTGCCCAGCCGCAGATGGGCCCGAAATTCGTCCAGCGGCAAGGCCGCGGTCGCCACGGGTTCAAGCTCTTGCAGGTCCATCGTTTTCCTCGTTCGCGTCGAATGGCAGGTTGCGGGGCGCAGACCCTCAGGCCCCCGTTCGCACGGAGGGTGGGGGAGGAGCCGGACAAGGGCCGGGGCCTGCGCCGAGATCAGGCGGGGATCACCCCGCCCGATGCGTCACGAGGTTGCGAACTTCAGCAGCTTGATCGCGGCAAAGTCGGTCACATCGCCACCGACCCGTTTCGTCGCATAGAACAGCACATGCGGTTTTGCGCTGAACGGGTCGCGCAGCACGCGCAGGTCGGGACGTTCGGCGATGGTATAGCCCGCGCGGAAATCACCGAAGGCCATCGCGTGCGCATCAGCGCCGATGTCGGGCATGTCCTCGGCGATCAGCACGGGATATCCCATCAGGCGCGCAGGTTCGCCAGCGGCAAGACCGTCCGACCACAGGAAGCGGCCATCGGCATCCTTCATCTTGCGCACGGCGCCGGCGGTTTTCGAGTTCATGACAAAGGTCGCGTTCGCCCGATAGGCCGCGTCCAGTGCATAGACCAGATCGACGATCGCATCGGCCGGGTTCACCGCATTGAAATCGCCCGCAGCGCCCGTCGGCACATAGCCCAACTGACCCCAGGCCGCGCTGTCATTGGCGACGATGGTATGCGTCAGGAAACCACGGGGTTGATCGGTGCCGCTGCCCGAAACAAAGGCGGCTGCCTCGGCGCGCGCGAATTTTTGCGCGATGCGGTCGGCGAGCCATCCTTCGACGTCAAAAGCGGCGTCTTCCAGCAGACGCTGGCTGGCCTTGGGCATCGCCGACAATTCATGCAGCCGGACGGAAATCCGGTCGATGGCCGCGTTGCCCGTCTCGGTGATGGCGCCCGACTCGGTCGCCCAGCCCGAACCGACATCGCCGTGATCGACCAGCACGTCGAAACTGCCCGCTTCGACGGTCACGACGCTGGCCACTGCCCGCAGCGACGACGCCGACAGCAGAACCCCCCGGATCCGCGAGGCGGTCTGCGGGTCGGCCAGATAGCCACCTTCCGAATTGACGGCGGTGTTCATTCCCTTGCCCTCGAGCACGAGGCCACGCAGGGCATCGTCATCGCCCGTGCGCAGATAATCGTCGAATGCCTTCAGGTGCAGCCCCTCGCCGGCATCGGCCTGGGCCAGAATCGGGCGGTGGCTCTTGGTCGTCATCTTGCGGTCCAGCATGGTCAGTCGCTCGTCTTGCTGTCTGAGGTTGGTCGTCACATCGTTGCGGAAGCTCTTGATCTCCGTCACGAATCCATCCAGCGCGGCGGTCAGGTCGGCCGTTGGATCGCCCGCGGAGTCCTGCAGGGTTTCGCTGCTCATCACATCCATCCTTTCATGGTTGCCTGTGCACGGGCCGCGTCAGGCAACCCGCCTTGGTATCCCGGGCCCCCCGTGGGAACCGGGTCTGCCGGGGCTGGTCGCCTACCCGCGAAGGGCGCGGGCGGCCTCGGCCAATGCCTGCGCGATCTGGCGCTTCACGGGCGCATCGGACTTGGTGCCCAGCCGCGCCTCGGCGAGCATCGGAAAGGTCACCAGCGACACTTCCCACAGATCCACCTCGTGCAGCTTGCGCCCGCCTTGTGGCAGCTTCTCGGCCCGCAGAACGCGATACCCGATGGACAACCCGTCCACGGCGCCTGCCGCCAAAAGGGCCGCGGCCTCGCGGCCTCGCGCCACCTCGGGCAGCAAGCGGCCCGCCACCCGCAGCCCAAAGGCGTCCTCGGCCACCTCGTCCCAGACACCGATGGGTTGCGCCTGATCGTGCTGCCAAAGCATGCTCACTTTGCGGCCATGGGCGGCCAGTCGGCGCAAGCTGGCAGCGAAGGCGCCCGGCATGACGATGTCGCCGCCCTGATCGCGCACCCCGAAGATCGACGCA
Source organism: Paracoccaceae bacterium (assembly GCA_041397065.1). Taxonomy (GTDB): domain Bacteria; phylum Pseudomonadota; class Alphaproteobacteria; order Rhodobacterales; family Rhodobacteraceae; genus Pararhodobacter. The sequence continues at coordinate 55,790 of JAWKXG010000002.1, forward strand.
TACCCCTGCAGGGCAGCATCCTTGCCCTGCTCCAGCCCCAGGCGATGGAATTTCGTTTCAAGACCTTGCATCGTTTTCCCTCAGATCCGCGCCGCGACAAGCGCCAGTGCACCGTGCACAACCACACCGGAAGCGACGCCATAGACCGCCAGCCAAAGTCGGCGCTCCAGCCGCTCCAGCTCCTCCTCGATCTTGCCCAACCGGTATTCGAGCCCGTGTCGCCGTTCCTCATCGATGCGCTCCTGCGCATCGATCCGGGCCTGCGCGAGGTCGAAACTGTCATACAGAAACCGCGACCCGCCGATCGCCTTGCGCGCCATGCTCATGCATCCGTCACCACGGGCGGCAGACCCAGCAAGGCGCGTTTCTCGCTGTCCGACAGAAACGCGGCATCCGACACGCGCCGCCAATGCTGGTCGCGTTCGGTGGCCAGCGCCGGGATCTGGTCGACATCGGCCCGGATTTCCACCGGCTGGCCCTGAAAAGCCGACAACCAGTGCGACAGGGCATCTGTGACCTTTGCCACCAAGGGCAGCACCGTCAGCCGGTAGAAAGCACGGTTGGCCTCTTGGTAATTGGCATAGGTCGCGTCGCCGGGGATCCCCAGCAGCATCGGCGGCACACCAAAGGCCAATGCGATTTCACGCGCGGCCGCTTCTTTCGTCTTGTGGAATTCCATGTCCGAGGGGCTGAACCCCATCGGTTTCCAATCCAGACCACCTTCCAGCAACATGGGGCGCCCGGCATTGCGTGCGCCTTGATGGTTGATCTCCATCTCGGCCTGAAGGCGCTCGAACTGCTCGGGCGTCATCTGCGAATGGCCGTCCGCCCCCCGATACACGATCGCCCCCGAGGGGCGCGCCGCATTGTCCAGCAGCGCCTTCGACCAACGGCTGGCGCTGTTGTGCACGTCGATCGCGGTCGACGCCGCCTCGATCGGCGACAGGCCATAATGATCGTCCAGCGGGTGATAGGCCCGGATATGGCAGATCGGCGAGGCCGCGCCCCCCTGCACGAACCGGTGCTTACGCCCGCCGACCGCATATTCATAACCCGCGGGCCAGCCATCCGCACCCGGCACGACCGACACGCGATCCGACCGCAGCACGTGCAACTCGCTGGGCAACGCTCCCTCGTCGGTCACCACGGCCTCGACATAGGCGTTTCCCGAAAGAAGGATCTGCGAATAGACCGCTTCAAAGAACTCGGCCCGCCCCTGCGCAGGGTTCGCCCGACGCAGCAGTGTCAAGATCGGGTGCTGGTCATACCGGCACTGCGCATCTTGCAACACGATGGGCAAGGCCGCGGCGGTTTCGGCCAGCAGCCGCACCACCCGGAACCCGACCGGGTTGCGCTGGAAACCGGCGCGGGTCAACGACACCGTGTCACGCGCCGTCCAACTGGGCGCCAGTGCCCCCTGGATTGCCGCCGCGCGCCCCGCGACCCCCGCCGTCAGCGGCCCAACGGCCGAGGCCTTGGCCTCGGGAACCGGATCCGCCTTGCGAAAGAAATCGAACATCGGGTGCCTCCTTGCCGTATCCCGCCGGACAACGCTGTCCTCGGCCTGTGCAAGGGTTATCGCAGGCGAATCTTGACACTCCGCTGGGGCAGCGCGCGCTGCACCCACCGATGGCGCAACACCGGCTAGAGCATCCGGATCCGCGCATCACGCGCGCTCGCTCCCGGGTCGATCAGCACTTCGTGCAACGCCCAGACCAGCGCATCCACGCGGTCGGGGCTGCCCGGCCCGTCATAGCCACCGCGGGTCATCCGGCCCATTTGCTCCTCCAGCGCCGCAAGGCCCCGCACATGCCCGACCCGATGCTGTTCATAGAGCGCCGCCACCGGCTCGGCCCGCGCGACCTTCCCGCGTGACGCGCGAACCGTCTTGACCGGAACCAGCGGATCGATCTGCCGCAGAACCGTCGCCACCATGTCGCCCCCCTGATTCACCTCGGCGACCAGTCGGTCCGCACCATGGCGCTGCATCGCCGCAATCGCGGCGCGCGCCCAATCCGTGGGGCTCGTGGCGCGCAGGCTCGCGTCCTCCAGCACATAGGCCCGCCACGAGCCTTGCGGCCCTTCGCTGACCACGCCGACCACGACGATCCCGCACAGGTCCGACCCGGCATGCCCCGAAACCGCCGGATCCACCGCCACCACGACCCGCGACAGCGGCGGCACCGTGTCTACCCGCGCCGCTTCGATCAATGCCGCTGGAAACAGCGTGCCCTCGGCATCTTGAAGCAACTCGCCCTCGATCTCTTGCCGGCCAAGCCGCGTCCCGCCGTATCGCGCCTCGATCCCCTGCAGAAACGACGGCGCCAGCCACGCCCTGTTGGCCGTTGTCGGCGCGCGGGTCACCACGGTTGCCGGATCGCCCAGAATCGCCTTCAGCACCGACTGGTTGCGCGGCGTCGTCGTCACAAGGCACCGGGGCGCGTCCCCCAGACGCAACCCGAATTGCAGCATGTCCCACGCATCTTGCGCCTTTTTCCACTTGGCGAGTTCATCCGCCCACGCGAGGTCGAACTGTGGGCCCCGCAACGATTCAGGATCGCTGGCCGAAAAGATCTGCGCCTCGGCCCCGTTCGGCCAGACCAGACGCCGCCGCGTCGCTTCCCACGCAGGCCGTCGATCGGGCGGCGAACACGCCAATATGCCGCTGTCCCCGAAAACCATCACGTCGCGCGCCTGATCCAGCGTTTCGCCAACCAGCGCCACGCGACGCGCCCGGCCGGGGTCCAGCGGGCGCGCACCTTCCACCTGCGCACGAACCCATTCCGCCCCTGCCCGGGTCTTGCCGGCGCCGCGCCCCCCCATGCAGACCCAGCTGCGCCACTCCCCCTCTGGGGGTAACTGATGCGGGCTAGCCCAGAAATCGAACAACCACGGCAGCGCCAGGATTTCGTCACGGGTCAGGCTGCTCAGGAAGGCTTCCTGCACCGTATGTGGCGCGCAAGCGAGCCATTCGGCGTCGGATCTCGGTGCGTGCCGTTTCGAGGTCGAGGGCGCCGTCCCCCCGGGTGTCGCCGCCTCGGTCGGGATCGATCTTGCCAAGCCTTGCGCGTTCATGAAACACGGCCTCCATTGCCTTGCGCAGCGACGCAATCACGCCGGCCAGATCCTTGGCCTGCCCGAAATTGCCCGCAGTGATGTCTTCGATGATGGCATCCAGCGCCGCGCCGGATGCTGCCAGATGCCGCTCTGCCTGTGCCACAAGGTGGTCAGGCGCCCTGCCCCGCGCGCGGGGAACGCGTTTTTTCATGGTATCGGCTCGCTGTGTCCTGCCCCGTGCGAACAAAGCACGAAAGCCGCCCGGGGCATCCCCCGTGCGGCTTGCGCAGCTTTTCCAGCGTGCCACGGACCTTAGACGCAAGCGTCCGAAAAGTCAAGATTTTCGCGCCCCGGTTGCAACGCCAGATCGCTAAAACTCTAGTTTCCTTGCTGCGCCTCGATCTGCCGCCAGCGTGCGACATTGGCGTTGTGCTCGGCCAAGGTGACAGCAAAGGCATGGCCCCCGGTCCCATCGGCCACAAAGAACAGATAATCGGTCGTGTCAGGGTTCAAGGCTGCTTCGATACTGGCCCGACCGGGGTTCGCAATCGGCGTCGGCGGCAACCCGTCGATCTGATAGGTGTTGTAGGGCGTGCGCGCGTTCAGCTCGGACCGGCGCAACCCACGCCCCAGAACGCCCTGCCCCCGCGTGATGCCATAGATCACCGTCGGGTCGGTTTGCAGGCGCATCCCCTCGCGCAGGCGATTGATGAACACGCTGGCGACCACGCCCCGTTCTTCGGCAACGCCGGTTTCCTTTTCGACGATCGACGCCAGAATCAACGCCTCTTGTGGCGAGGCCAGCGGCAACCCTTCAGCCCGGTTTTCCCATGCTGCCGTCAGCACGGCCAGCTGTCGCGCCTGCATATCGCCGACGACATCGGCCCGCGCATCCCCGCGGCGTACTTCGTAGCTGTCAGGCGACAACGTGCCTTCGGGCGGGACATCCGCCAGATCACCGGTCAGGAACTCGGCGTTGTTCAACGCGTTCCAGATCTGCCAGCTTGTCGCGCCTTCAGCCACGGCGATCCGATAGCGCGTGTCGGCCACATCGGCAATCTGCCGGTATTCCGGCGGAAACTCGGTGGTTTCCAGCGGCAATGACAAGACCTCGTCAAAGCGGCTGGTCGCGGGGTCCAGTTCACGCACCTGATATTCGGCACTGCTGATCCCGACACGCAGCACGATCTCGGTCCCGCAGGTCGAGGCCCCGCCTTGCGTCACGATGCCAAGGATCTCGTCCATCGATGCGCCGGCGGGCACCAGATAAGCACCATAGCGCAGCCGCGAGTCGCGACCGTCATATTGCGCGCCGATCCGGAACAGCATCGCGTTCGACACCGCGCCCATCTGTTCCAGCGAGGTTGCAACCTGCCGCAGCGTGGCGCCGCGCTCGACCCGAACGCACACAGCCGATTCCAAAGGCCCTTCAGCCCGGAAAAGCCGCTCGCCCAGCCCGATGACGGCAACGATCATCACCAGCGCCGCGATCAGCAGCGTCATCGCATTGGCCGCGATATGCTTCCACATCAGCCGCGAACCTTCCCCATCACGAGGCTGGCATTCGTGCCGCCAAAGCCGAACGAGTTCGACAGCGCGACGTCGATCTTGCGCTTGCGCGCCGCATTCGCCGCCAAATCCAGACGCGGCGTCACCGCCGGGTTGTCCAGGTTGATCGTCGGCGGCGCGACCTGATCACGAATCGCAAGGATGCAGAAAATCGCCTCGACAGCGCCTGCAGCACCCAGCAAATGCCCGATGCTCGACTTCGTCGACGACATCGTCGCCTTGTCCGCAGCATCGCCCATCAGCCGCTCGACAGCGCCCAGTTCGATCGTGTCCGCCATGGTCGATGTGCCGTGCGCGTTGATATAGTCGACGTCAGCCGGCGTCAGCCCGGCGCGGTTCAGCGCCGCCGCCATGCTGCGATAGCCCCCGTCGCCATTCTCGGCCGGGGCGGTGATGTGATAGGCATCGCCCGACAGGCCATAGCCCAGAACCTCGCAGTAGATCTTCGCACCGCGCGCCTTGGCGTGTTCATACTCCTCCAGAACGACGACGCCTGCGCCCTCGCCCATCACGAACCCGTCGCGATCCGAATCATAGGGGCGGCTGGCTTTGGTAGGCTCGTCGCCGCGCTTGGTGGACAGCGCCTTGCAGGCGTTGAACCCGGCAATGCCCAGCTCGCAAATCGGCGATTCGGCACCGCCCGCCACCATTACATCGGCGTCGCCGAAGGCAATCAGGCGCGCAGCGTCGCCAATGGCATGAGCGCCCGTCGAACAAGCCGTGACGACAGCATGGTTCGGCCCCTTGAAACCGAAACGGATGCTGACCTGACCGGAAATCAGGTTGATCAGGCTCCCGGGAATGAAGAAGGGCGAAATGCGCTTGGGGCCTTTCTCCTTCAGCAAGATCGCCGTCTCGGCAATCGTCTGCAATCCCCCGATCCCGGACCCGATCATCACGCCCGTGCGCAGCCGGTCTTCTTCGTCCTCGGGCATCCACCCGGCATCGCGAACGGCCTGCGTCGCCGCAGCCATGCCATACAGGATAAAGTCATCGACCTTGCGACGTTCCTTCGGTTCCATCCAGTCGTCGGGATTGAACGTTCCGTCCGAACCATCGCCGAACGGAATCTCGCAAGCATAGGTCGTCGCCAGATTGCTGGCATCGAACCGCGTGATCGGCCCCGCCCCGGATTGCCCGGCCAAAAGCCGCGCCCATGTCTCTTCGACGCCGCAGGCAAGCGGCGTGACCATACCCAGACCCGTCACTACGACTCGGCGCATTCGATATCCTCCGACCTTGGCTCCGACTTCGGCTTTGCAGCCTGATACACAAGCTTCGTTCCCTGTTAAACCCCGCGAGACAAAACACGGCAAGCCCCTGCTGCGGAACACCGTGCGACATGCTGGCGAAACCGGCAGGGCGCTGATACAAGTTGCCGTGAAATTGCCTGCCGCGTGTGACATCCAGATTAAGCCGGGCAGGTCGTGAACGAAACTGGAAAAGGAATACCGACATGTTCGACCTTGGCGGGAAATGCGCCCTCGTGACCGGGGCTTCGGGGGGGATCGGCGCCGCCATTGCGCGGGCGCTGCACGCAGCGGGCGCAACAGTCGGCTTGTCCGGCACACGCGAAGAACCCTTGCGCGCCCTCGCCGCCGAACTGGGCGAACGCGCGCATGTCCTGCCTTGCAACCTGTCCGACGCCGCTGCGGTCGAGGCCCTGCCGAAACAGGCGATCGAGGCCATGGGCGCCGTCGACATTCTGGTGAACAACGCCGGGATCACGCGCGACCAGATCTTCATGCGCATGTCCGACGACGAATGGGCGTCGGTTCTTGATGTCAACCTGACCTCGACCATGCGCCTGTGCCGGGGCGTCATGCGCCCGATGATGAAAGCCCGCTGGGGCCGCATCATCAACATCTCTTCCGTGGTCGGCGCGACCGGGAACGCCGGGCAAGTGAACTATGCCGCGTCCAAGGCGGGCATGATTGGCCTGACGAAATCCATCGCCGCCGAAGTCGCCTCGCGCAATATCACCGCGAACGCCGTCGCGCCCGGTTTCATCGCCACCCCGATGACCGACAAGCTTACGGATGACCAGAAAGGCAAGATCAACGCCCAGATCCCCGCGGGCCGGATGGGAACCCCTGAGGAAATCGCCGCCGCCGTCCTTTTCCTCGCCTCGCCCGAGGCAGGCTATGTCACCGGCGCCACGATCCACGTGAACGGCGGGATGGCGATGCTCTGACCACCGCGGCCCGTCGGCCTTCTTTTCAAGGCCCGCGGGCAGGTTCCGAGCGAATTTCCGAACGCGGTGTGAAAGCGTTTGCCATCGGGCGCGCTTATGCTATACGCGGCCTCGATTGAGCCCGGGGAAGCCCGCGCCGGTCCGGTCCATCGTGCATTGCAGACGGGCCGACACCGTATTGAAGCGAAAGCAAACAGGCGGGTTCCGCCACCGTAAGACGAGGACTGAACATGAGCGACATCGCTGATCGCGTGAAGAAGATTGTGGTCGAGCACCTGGGCGTCGAAGAAGACAAGATCACCGAGAACGCCTCGTTCATCGACGATCTGGGCGCCGACAGCCTCGACACCGTGGAACTGGTCATGGCCTTCGAAGAAGAATTCGGCGTCGAGATCCCCGACGACGCGGCCGAAAACATCCAGACCTTCGGCGACGCGGTCAAGTTCATCTCCTCGGCGGTCTGACGACGCCGGGCGCCGGCGCGGCCCTTGAACCGCGCGCGCCCCGTCCCGCCAGCGAATGCGGCGCGGCCGTTCCGAACCTCGGGACGGCCGCGTTCTTTTGTCCAGCCAGCAGGCCCTGCGTGCCCCGATCCGACGCCTCGTCAGAAAAGCTCCGCGACCGGCTCGCCCTGCGGCTGGTCGACACGCTGATGTTGCTGCCCTTCGGCGCCCGTGTGGCGGTTGCGGGCGGTCTGGGCAGCCTGATCGGGCGGATCACCGGCATCGGCCGCAAGGTGGAACGCGCCGTCCGGCACTTTCGCCCAGATCTGCCCGACGCCGAGGTGCGCCTGATCGCCCGCGCGGTGCCCGGCAACCTTGCCCGTATGACCATCGAAATCCTCTCGCCGGCGGACCTTGCGCCGCGCGCAGCGGAACTGCCCCTCGAAGGACCGGGCGCAGCCCAGCTCGAGGCACTTAAATCCGACGGCCGCCCCGCGATCCTCGTCAGCGCGCATTTCGGCAATTATGACGCATGGCGGCTGGGGCTGATCGGACGCGGCTATCGGATCGGCGGATACTTCAAGGAACTGGGCAGCGCGGCGCTGAATCGTCGCTATGTCGAGGCCGTCAGCGCCTCAGGGCAGCCGATGTTCCCCGACACCAACGAAGGCCTTCGGGCGCTGGTGCGCTTTCTGCGTTCGGGGGGCATGCTGGGGATCCTCATGGACCTCGACCGCCCGCATGGCGTCCTGCTCGATTTCCTTGGGCAACCGACGCGAACCGTCTTGTCGATGGCGCAGATGTCCCTGCGATACGAGGCCCCCTTGGTGCCGATCTACGCGATCCGGACCCGGGGCGCGCCCGGTTTTCGCCTGTGGGTCGACACCCCCATCGCACCCGACACGCCCGAGGCCATGACCCAGGCGCTCAATGATTCGTTCGCGGCCCAAGTGCGCGCCCACCCCGAACAATGGGTCTGGTGGCACAACCGGCGCAAGAAGTCCCATCCGGTTCCGGCTGCCACGCTTGCCTCGGACACGACGCGGCACTAGAACTCGGCTCTACGCGGAAACCAGTCCGGCCCTCATGCCCAAACCACCAGCCCCTGCCCCGCGCCTGACGGTGCGCCACCGGATCGAAGACGCCACCACCGGCGCAATCATCCGGACGCTCGGCATGTTGCCTTATGCCAGACGGGTCGCCGCGGGGGGGCTGCTGTTTCGCTGGGTTCTGGGTCCACTGGCGCTGAACAGGCGCGTTCGCGCGAATCTGGCCCATGTTTTCCCCGATCTTCCTGCCGCCGAAGTCCGCGCCATCTGCCACGGGGTCTGCGACAATTTCGGACGGGCCTTCATGGAACTGCACTCAGGCCCCGAATTCGCGCGCCACGCCGCCAATCAGCCGATCAGCGGCCCGGGCCTGCCCGCTCTCGACGCCGCCCATGCCCAAGGCCGCCCCGTGATTCTGGTCAGCGCCCATTTCGGCAATTACGATGCGTGGCGTGCAGGCCTGACGGCGCGCGGGTTCCGCGTCGGAGGTCTTTATATGCCAATGACCAACCCCGCCGCCAACGCGCGCTATTTGCGCACCATTGAATCCATCGCAAGACCCCTGTTCCCGCGCGGCACCGAAGGGATGGCCGACATGATCCGGTTCCTGCGCGCAGGCGGCATGCTGGGGATGCTGGGCGATCACTACATGGCGCATGGCGAGGCGCTGGATTTTCTGGGCAAGCCCGCGATGACAGCAACCTCGGCGGCCAAGCTGGCGCTGAAATACGACGCGCTTCTGGTCCCACTTTATGCGACGCGCAATGCTGACGGGCTGACCTTTGCCATCGAGGTCGAAGAACCGATCCCCCACAGCGACGCCCTCACGATGACGCAGGCCCTGAACGACAGCGCTGCGGCTCGGGTGCGTGGGCACATGGGCCAATGGTTCTGGCTTCACAAACGCTGGAAACGGGTAACCGGGTAATCAGCGCAAACGCGCCGCCGCGATCACTTCGCCCTGCCCGCGTTCCTGGATCAGGACGACAATCGGATCAGACCCATCAAGGGCCACGGTCATGGCCAGCGGGGCCTGCAGATCCCATGCACCCAAGGTCCGCCACGAGGTCACGACATTGTTGTAAACCGCCGACCGGCCTGCGTTCTCGCCCGCATCGATCGCCACCGTCACTTCGGGCACATAGCGGATGAGTTCCACGATGTAATCGCCATTCTCGACCAACCCGCGCGCCACGGGCGCCAGATCGGCTGCCCCGGCCTCGGACATGGGTCGCGGCCGCAGGATCGCCGAAACCCCCGGCATCGCCGAGCGGCGCGAAGCCATGGCCAGCGCCGGCGCGAATTCCTGCAACGGCGTCGCAAGGATCTCGAGGGCGCCGGCCTCGGTGCGCTGCAAGGCGATCTCGACCTCGGGGGTGCGGGCGTGGTGCATCGCGATGGCGTCATCGACCTCGGCGGTGCGGAACCCCTCGACGAAGTCGATGCCGTTGATCACCATCTGCGGGGTGTAGATCGTCGATTGCCCGTGTCGACGGGCATAGCGCTTCTGCCGTTCCGCGTGTTCGGGGTCGGCCAGCGTGTCGACCCAGCCGATGTAGTCCCAGTAATCGACATGCAACGACAACGCGATGACGTCGTCGCGCGTGGCCAGTTGGTGCATGAAATCGTCCGCCGGCGGGCACGATGCGCAACCTTGCGAGGTAAAGAGCTCCAGAAACACGGTGCGCTGGGCAGGCGCGGCATCCTGCGCCCAGACGGCAAGCGGAAACGCAATAGCCAGAACGGTTGCCGACACGCCCGCGCGCAAGGCATGCAGCATGGCGTCCGCGCCGCGCGGCGCGCGGACAGGGATCGAACCGAAAGACCGCAAGACTGCGTTCAGCATGGAAGCCTTCTCCAACGTTTGGCCTAATGAAACGGCAAATGCAGCGCGGTGCAAGCGGCGGGGCAGTCGATTCGCTGTGAAACACCGTCTTGTGACAGTCTGAACGCGGCGCCACGGCCCGAATTTGGCGCTGGACGCGGCCTTCGGTTGTTTTTGTGCACAATGGTATACAAAAATGACCCCACCCCCCTTGATCGAACAGAGTGGATAAGGCAAATGCTGGCGCAGCCACCCCCCGTCCGCATCCGAAGGGAGCCCGAGATGACAATTATCGTCGGCAAAGACAGCGCCAACGCACGCAAGACGCTCACCGTTGGCACGCAATCGATCGCTTATTATTCGATCCCGGCGGCGCAGGCCGCAGGCCTTGGCGACTTCTCGAAGCTGCCAGCTTCGTTGAAGGTCGTTCTGGAAAACATGCTGCGCTTCGAAGACGGCGGTTTCACCGTTTCGCTCGATGACATCAAGGCCTTCGCCGAATGGGGCGCCAAGGGCGGCCAGAACCCGCGCGAGATCGCCTATCGCCCCGCCCGCGTGCTGATGCAGGATTTCACCGGCGTTCCCGCCGTGGTCGACCTTGCCGCGATGCGCGATGGCATCAAGGGTCTGGGCGGCGACGCACAGAAGATCAACCCGCTGGTTCCCGTCGATCTGGTCATCGACCACTCGGTCATGATCGATGAATACGGCAACCCGCGCGCCTTCCAGAAGAACGTCGATCTGGAATACGAACGCAACATGGAGCGTTACGAGTTCCTGAAATGGGGCCAGACCGCGTTCCAGAACTTCCGCGTCGTGCCGCCGGGGACCGGCATCTGCCACCAGGTCAACGTCGAATATCTTGCCCAGACGATCTGGACCGACAAGGACCAAACCGGGACGACCGTCGCCTATCCCGACACGCTGGTCGGCACCGATAGCCACACCACCATGGTCAACGGTATGGCCGTTCTGGGCTGGGGCGTTGGCGGCATCGAGGCCGAGGCCGCCATGCTGGGCCAGCCCGTATCGATGCTGATCCCCGAGGTCGTCGGTTTCAAGCTGACCGGCAAGCTGCGCGAAGGCTGCACCGGCACCGACCTCGTGCTGAAGGTCGTGCAGATGCTGCGCAAGCATGGCGTCGTCGGCAAATTCGTCGAATTCTATGGCGAAGGCCTCGATAACCTGCCGCTGGCTCAGCGTTCGACCATTGCCAACATGGCGCCCGAATACGGCGCGACCTGCGGCTTCTTCCCGATCGACGGCGAAACCCTGCGCTACATGCGCCAGACTGGCCGCGACGAGGACCGCATCGCGCTGGTCGAAGCCTATGCCAAGGAAAACGGCATGTGGCGCGGCGATGACTATGCGCCGATCTACACCTCGACCCTCGAACTCGACATGGCGACGATCGTTCCGGCGATCTCGGGCCCCAAGCGCCCGCAGGACTATCTGCCGCTGACCGAGTCGAAGGCCACCTTTGCCAAGGTCGTCGATGAATACCGCGCCTCGAAGGGCGCCGCGGCGGGCATCAAGACCGTTCCTGTCGAAGGCAAGGATTACAGCGTCGGCGACGGTTCGGTCGTGATCGCCTCGATCACCTCCTGCACCAACACCTCGAACCCCTATGTGCTGATCGGTGCCGGTCTCGTGGCCCGCAAGGCCCGCGCGCTGGGTCTGACCGCGAAACCGTGGGTCAAGACCTCGCTCGCACCCGGCTCGCAGGTTGTCGAGGAGTATCTGAAGGCCGCGAACCTGCAAGAAGACCTGGATGCCCTGGGCTTCAACATCGTCGGCTTCGGCTGCACCACCTGCATCGGCAACTCGGGCCCTCTGGGCACCCCGGAAATCTCGAAGGCGATCAACGAGAACGATCTGGTCGCGGCGGCTGTCCTGTCGGGCAACCGCAACTTCGAAGGCCGCATCTCGCCCGACGTGCGCGCCAACTTCCTGGCCTCGCCGCCGCTGGTCGTGGCCTATGCCATCGCCGGTGACATGAACATCGACCTGTCGAAAGACCCGATCGGCACGGCGAAAGACGGCAGCGCGGTGTATCTGAAGGACATCTGGCCGACCGACGCGGAAATCGCCGACCTGGTCGAACAGACCGTCACGCGCGAAGCGTTCCTGCGTAAATACGCCGACGTCTTCAAGGGTGACGCGAAATGGCAAGGCGTCAACGTTTCGGGCAGCGAAACCTATGACTGGCCGGCGGCCTCGACCTATATCCAGAACCCGCCGTATTTCCGCGGTATGGGCAAGGAAAAGGGCCACATCAACCCGATCACCGACGCCCGCGTGCTGGCGATTTTGGGCGACATGATCACGACCGACCATATTTCGCCCGCTGGTTCCTTCAAGGCGACCACCCCCGCCGGGAAATACCTGACGGAACGGCAAGTCGCGGTGAAGGACTTCAACAGCTACGGCTCGCGCCGGGGCAACCACGAAGTCATGATGCGCGGCACTTTCGCCAACATCCGCATCAAGAACGAGATGCTGGACGGCGTCGAAGGCGGCTATACCAAGGGCCCGAACGGCGAGCAGACCTCGATCTATGACGCGGCGATGGCCTATATCGACCAAGGCACTCCGCTGGTGATCTTCGGCGGCATCGAATACGGTGCCGGCTCGTCGCGCGACTGGGCGGCCAAGGGCACCAACCTGCTGGGCGTCAAGGCCGTGATCGCCGAGTCCTTCGAACGTATCCACCGCTCGAACCTCGTCGGCATGGGCGTCATCCCGTTCGAATTCACGAACGGCGACACCCGCAAATCGTTGGGCCTGACCGGCGATGAAACCGTCAGCATCGGCGGCCTGTCGGACGACATCAAGCCGCTCTCGACCGTGCCATGCACGATCACCTTCAAGGACGGCTCGACAAAGACGATCCAGATCAAGTGCCGCATCGACACCGAAATCGAGGTCGATTACGTCAAGCACGGCGGCGTGCTGCACTATGTGCTGCGCGACTTGGCCAAGGCCTGATCGCCCGCCCTCGACATCGAAAGCCCCGGCCATCGCGCCGGGGCTTTCCTATTTCACGCAGCCAGTTGCGCCCTGACCCGCGCAATCGCCAGCGCCGCCCGCGCGGCCTCTCGGCCCTTTTCGACAAAATGCGCCTTGTAGATCGCGACGTGATGTTCGGTCGGCTGAAAATGATGTGGTGTCAGTGAAACGGACAAGACCGGCACACCGCTGTCCATCCCGGCGCGCATCAGCCCATCAACCACGGCCTGCGCCACGAAATCATGGCGATAGATGCCGCCATCGACGACCAGCGCGGCACAGGCCACCGCGCCATAGCGGCCACTGGCGGCCAGATCACGGGCCAGCAACGGCATCTCGAACGCGCCCGGCACGTCGAACACGTCGATCTGCGACGGCGGGATCAACTCGGAAAACCCGGCAAGCGCCTGATCGACGATCTCGGCGTGCCAGTTGGCTTTGACGAAGGCATATCGGGTGTGTGTCATGGCTCTTCCTTGGTTACGACACGTCACCGGGCGCACCCAAACAGACCCGTCGCCAAGGGGCAAACGGGCTTGCGCAGGTTCTCTTCCATCCGGACTATACCGTCGGCTCAGGCGTCGCACCTGATCTGCTGACCCGAGGCCCAAGGCCAAGGCGCTCGCGGGCTCGCAGCAGGGCTGCATACCGCCGGTGGGGAATTTCACCCCGCCCTGAGAACAGCGCAAAGGATAGGGACCGGCCATCCCCGCCGCCAATGCCGAAAACGTGTCTCGGGAACCGTTTTTTTGCCTGCCCGGTCTCGCTTGATCTCACCTTGGCCCCATATAGGGTGCGCGCCAACGATCACGGGCCCAAGGGGCCCCTGCAAGACCAAGGGAACCTCATGTTCATTTCGCCCGCCTTCGCCCAGACCGCCGGCAGCAGCAACGCCAGCCTCGTGTCGAACCTCATCCCGTTCGTGCTGATCCTCGGGATCATGTGGTTCTTCATGATCCGCCCGCAGCAAAGAAGATGCGCGAACACCGCGCCATGGTCGACGGCCTGCGCCGGGGCGATCAGGTCGTGACGGCGGGCGGCATCATTGCCAAGGTCTCTGCATGTCAAGGACGATGGCGAGATCGAGCTGGAAATCGCGAATGGCGTGAAGGTCCGCGTGATCAAGTCGACGATCACCAACGTTCTGTCCAAGACGGAACCCGCCGTCCAGTAAACGGTGGCACCGGGGCAACTCGGTAGTTTCGAAGACCCGGCGCGCCCGTGCGGCGCGCATCTGCAGGGCCCAGGCATGTTGCAATTTTCTCTCTGGAAGCGCGCTTTGATCGTTCTGATCTGCGCCGGGGCGGTGATCTTTTCGGCACCGAACCTGTTCTACGAAAACGTCGAACGCCACAACGATGCCGTCGCCCGGATCGAAGCCGGAAGCACCGCGCCCGAACTGACCGCCGACCGGGGTCTCTGGCCCGATTGGGCGCCGTCTTACCTTGTGAACCTCGGGCTTGACCTGCGCGGCGGCGCGCACCTGCTGGCCGAGGTTCACGTTTCGGACGTCTATGCCGACCGTATCGATGGGCTCTGGCCCGAGGTGCGCGATCTTCTGCGCGAGAACCGGGCCACCTATGGCGGCGTGCGGCGCATGCCATCGGATGACCCCGGCATCCTGCGGGTAACCATCGCCAACACCGATCAACTCGACGCGGCCCTGACTGAGGTGCGGACCCTTGCCCGGCCGATGCAGTCGCTCACCGGGATCGGCCAAAGTGATCTGGACATCACCCGTGACGGCGACAGCATCGTCATCACCCTGTCCGAGGCCGAGCGCCTCGCCACCGATGACCGCACCATGGCGCAGTCGCTGGAAATCATCCGTCGCCGCATCGACGAGGCCGGCACCCGCGAGCCGACGATCCTGCGTCAAGGCGCCGACCGGATCGTCATTCAGGTCCCCGGCGTGGGTTCGGCGCAAGAGGTGAAAGACCTGATCGGCCGCACCGCCCGCCTGACCTTCCACCCCGTCGTGCGCACGACGCGGGACGGTGCTGAAAGCGTCCAGAGCCGCCAGCTCCTTGCCCCGGCGATGGACGATGAAGGCTTGTTCTACGTCCTCGACGCCACCCCCGTCGTGTCGGGCGAGCAACTGGTCGACGCCCAGCCTGATTTCGACCAGAACGGCCGCCCCGCCGTCTCGTTCCGCTTCAACCCGTCGGGGGCGCGGGAATTCGGCCTCTATACCGCCGAGAATATCGGCAACCCCTTCGCCATCGTCCTTGATAACGAAGTCATCTCGGCCCCGGTCATTCAGGCGCATATTGCTGGCGGGTCGGGCATCATCACCGGCCGCTTCAGCGTCGAGGAAAGCACACAACTGGCCATCCTGCTTCGCGCGGGTGCCCTGCCTGCGGGCATGACCTTCCTTGAAGAGCGCACCATCGGCCCTGAACTGGGTCAGGACAGCATCGATGCTGGCAAGATCGCCGCAATGGTCGCGATGGGTGCCGTGCTGGTGTTCATGGCGCTCAGCTATGGCCTGTTCGGTGTCATCGCCAATATCGCGTTGTTGCTGAACATCGCGATGATCTTTGCCACCTTGTCGCTGCTGGGCGCCACGCTGACCCTGCCGGGGATCGCCGGCATCGTGCTGACAATCGGTATGGCGGTCGATGCGAACGTGCTGGTCTTCGAACGTATCCGCGAGGAACTGCGCACGGCACGGGGCCCCGCACGGGCCATCGAACTGGGCTATGAAAAGGCGATGTCGGCCATTCTGGACGCCAACATCACGACCTTCATCACCGCGATGGTGCTGTTCGCCCTCGGCGCGGGCCCGGTGCGCGGCTTCGCGATCACGCTGGGCGTGGGCATCATTACCTCGGTCTTCACCGCGCTCTTCGTCACGCGCCTCATGGTCGTTGTGTGGTTCAACCGCACGCGCCCGAAAACCATCACCGTCTAAGGACACAAACCCATGGCATGGCGTCTCAGACTGGTTCCCGAAAAGACCAACTACGACTTTTTCCGCTGGCAGAAGGCCACGTTCGGTGGGTCGATCCTGATGTCCGTCCTCGCGATTGCCGCATGGGCGATCATGGGGCTGAACTTCGGCATCGATTTTCGCGGCGGCACGACCTTGCGGACCCAATCGACACAGGTCGTCGATGTCGGTGTCTACCGCGAGGCGCTGGCGGGCCTCGGCCTCGGCGATGTCGTGATCACCGAGGTCTACGACCCGACCTTCGATGTCAACCAGCATGTCGCCTCGATCCGCATCGCCGGGGATAGCGAAACCCAGTCGGTGCCCGCCGAAACCATCGTCGCCATCGAGGCAGCGCTGCAGGCACAGGACCCGGCATTGACCATCGCCTCGGTGGAATCGGTCGGGGCCAAGGTCTCGGGCGAATTGATCTGGGCCGCAATCCTGTCGATGATCGCCGCGACGGCCTGTATTCTTGTCTACATCTGGCTTCGCTTCGAGTGGCAGTATTCCGTCGGCGCTGTCGCCGCACTGGTCCACGACATCTTCATCACCATCGGAGTCTTCGCTGTTTTCCAGATCAAGTTTGACCTCGCGATTATCGCGGCGCTGCTGACGATCCTTGGGTATTCGATCAACGACACCGTGGTCGTTTTCGACCGGCTGCGCGAGAACCTGATCAAGTACAAGACTGTTCCGCTGCGCGACGTGATGAACCTGACCGTCAACGAAACCCTGTCGCGCACCTTGATGACCTCGGGCACGACGATCATCGCGCTGATTGCCATGCTGATCTTCGGCGGCGACGTGATCCGCGGCTTTGTGTTCGCGATCCTCGTCGGGGTCATTCTGGGCACCTATTCGTCGGTCTATGTCGCCAAGAACATCGTGTTGTTCATCGGCCTTGACCGAAGCGGGCCCAAGAACCCCAAGGCGCAAGGCCAGTTCGCCAACATCGACGCCTGAGCCATGCAGCTGAACGCAGTCGAATTCGGATCTTCGCAACCGATCGATGGATATGGCGCGGATTTCTTTCGGATCGCGGGGCAGGTCTTTCCGGCCCCGCTGATCCTGACGCCGCAATCCGTTGCCCCGTGGGGCGGCTATGACGATGTCGCTCCCTTGTTGGCTCTGGCAGGCCAGACCGACGTCCTGTTCATCGGAACCGGCCCCGAAATCGCCCCCTTGCCATCTGAACTGCGCGCACGCCTGCAATCTGCCGGCCTAGCGGTTGAAATCATGGCGTCGGCACCGGCCTGCCGAACCTATAACGTGCTGCTGGCCGAAGGGCGCCGGATCGCCGTTGCCCTGTTGCCCGCCGGGCCGATGGGCTGAATGTCGCGGCCGGGTGCTTTTCTTTGCACGCCGAAGGCAAACCGGATAAGCCGGACGCCATGGAATTGAGCGTCTCGAACCTGACCTGCGCCCGTGGCGGCCTTCCCCTGCTGGAAGGCGTGTCCTTTCGCCTTCGCGCGGGCGAGGCCTTGGTGCTGCGCGCGCCCAACGGCGCTGGCAAGACAACGCTGCTGCGCACCATCGCCGGGTTGCAGCCCCCCTTGGAGGGCGAGGTTTCCTGCCCGCCCGAGCAGATCACCTATGCCGCCCATGCTGACGGGTTGAAGGCCACCCTGACCGTGCGCGAGAACCTCGGCTTCTGGGCGTCGATCCATGGGCAAACAGGGGTCGAGGCGGCCATCAACCGCATGAACCTTGCATCCCTCGCGGATCGGCAGGCGCAACACCTCTCGGCAGGGCAGAAACGCAGACTGGGGCTTGCCCGCCTGCTGGTCACGGGCCGCTGGCTGTGGATCCTCGACGAACCGACCGTGTCGCTGGATACCGCGTCGGTCGCGCTGTTCGGGGGCGTCGTGCGCGAGCATCTGGCGCAAGGCGGGGCGGCGCTGATGGCGACGCATATCGACCTTGGCATCCCGGAAGCGGCGATGCTGGACCTCGGGCCGTTCAAGGCGCGGATCCCGGCAGACCTCGGCTTTGATGGGGCGTTCCTGTGATCGCCCTGCTGGTTCGCGACCTGAAACTGGCGTTCCGCGCGGGTGGGGGCTTTGGCCTCGGCCTCGGCTTCTTCCTGATCCTGACCGTTCTGGTGCCGTTGGGCGTCGGGCCTGATGCATCGACCCTTGGCCTGATTGCGCCCGGGATCCTGTGGATCGGGGCGCTTTTGGCCTCGCTGTTGTCGCTTGACCGGCTGTTCGCGCTGGACTTCGAAGACGGCTCGCTGGATTTGCTGGCGACCTCCCCCATCCCCCTCGAGGCCGTCGTGGCCATCAAGGCCCTCGCGCATTGGCTCACGACCGGCGTGCCGCTGGCGCTTGCCGCGCCGGTGCTGGCCATCTTGCTGAACCTGCCGGTCGCGGGCTACGGGATGCTGGTCGCAAGCCTCGCTCTGGGCACGCCGGCCCTCAGCATGATCGGCGCATTCGGTGCCGCGCTGACCGTCGGCCTGAAACGCGGGGGCCTGTTGCTGTCGCTGCTGGTCCTGCCGCTGTATGTGCCAACCCTTGTTTTCGGCGCGCAGGCGGTCACCCGCGCCGCAGCCGGGTTCGACCCGGTCACCCCGCTGCTGCTGATGTCCGGCATCACGGCGGCGTCGGTGGCCCTGTTGCCTTTTGCCGCAGCCTTCGCGCTGCGGATCAACTTGCGCTAGGCTCACGATGCTGTGCCTTGAGCGTCAACTACGGAAGGACTAGAGACAGCGCATGGCCTCGCTTTGGGAATACGCTAATCCTGTCAAGTTCATGAAGCTCTCGGGCTGGCTGCTGCCGCTGTCCGCGGCACTGGCTGTGCTGTGCATCGGCGCTGGCCTAGGGATGGGGTTCTTTTTCACCGACCCGGACTATCGGCAGGGTGAAACCATCAAGATCATCTTCATCCATGTGCCCGCCGCACTGGTCGCGATCAACGCATGGGCGATGATGCTGATCGCGTCGCTGATCTGGCTGGTGCGCCGCCACCATGTCAGCGCGCTGGTGGCCAAGGCCGGCGCGCCCATCGGTGCCACGATGACCCTGATCGGCCTGATCACGGGCGCTGTCTGGGGCCAGCCGATGTGGGGCACGTGGTGGGCATGGGATCCGCGCCTGACATCGTTCCTGATCCTGTTCCTGTTCTATGTGGGCTACATCGCCTTGTGGTCCGCCATCGACGACGCGGACACAGCCGCCGATCTGACCTCCGTTCTGTGCATCGTGGGGTCGGTCTTTGCCGTGCTCTCGCGCTATGCGGCGTTGTTCTGGAACCAAGGCTTGCACCAAGGGGCCTCGCTCTCGGTTCAGGCCGGAACGCGGGTCGATTGGGCCTACAAGGGCCCGCTGTACCTGTCGATGCTGGGCTTTACCTTCCTGTTCCTTGCGCTGGTTCTGGCGGGCACCCGGACCGAAATCCGCGCCCGCCGCGTCAAGGCGCTTTTGCTTCGTGAAAGGGCCGCCGCATGATGCCCGACCTAGGCAACTATGCCACCGAGATCCTTCTTGCCTATGGCCTGTCGCTGGGCCTGCTGGGCGCGTTGATCGCGTGGCTTTGGGCGCGCGGCCGCGCCGTGAAACGCACCCTTGCAACCCTTGAATCCCGCAGATCCCCGGATACCCATGGCTAAGTTCAACCCGCTCCTCCTTGCCCCTCCCGCGCTGCTGGCCGGTTTCGTTGCGTTCGTCGCCGTCGGCAACATGCGCGACGACCGCGAGACCATCCCCTCGGCCCGTGTCGGTCACGTGGCCCCGGCGGTCACGCTGGAACAACTGTCGGACCTGCCGCTGTTCACCGACGACATGATCCGTTCGGGGGATGTCCACGCTGGTAAACTTCTTTGCCTCGTGGTGCCCGCCCTGCCGTGCCGAGCACCCGCTGATCAGATCCCTCGCAGAAGAAGGCATCACCGTTCTGGGCGTGAACTACCGCGACGATCCGGCGCGGGCGCTGGATTTCCTGTCGGAACTGGGTAACCCCTACGCCGCCATCGGCGCCGATCCCCGTGCGCGGCTGGGCCTCGACTGGGGCGTCGTGGGCCTGCCGGAAACCTTCGTGGTGAATGGCCGCGGCGAGATCCTGTATCGCCACGCCGGCCCCGTCACCGACGAGGTCATTGCCGAGCGGATTCGCCCGGCTCTCGAACGCGCCGCCAACGGTTCCTGAGATGACCCAAGCCGATGACGCGCAGTTGACGACACGGGGACTCGACGCGCGTGGCTCCGGACGGGTTCTGGCACTGGCATGCGGCGCTCTTGCAAACGAGATCCTCGCGCTGAAGGCGTTGAACGGCTGGTCTCATCTGGACCTACATTGCTTGCCAGCCAACCTGCATCTCTGGCCTGATCGCATCCCCGACGCTGTCGAACAGGCCGTCCTCCGCTTCGCCGACCGTTATGACACGATCTTCGTCGTGTATGCCGACTGCGGCACCGGTGGCCTTCTGGAACAACGCTGCGCCGCTCTTGGCGTCACGATGATCCCCGGACCCCATTGCTATGCGTTCTTTTCGGGCAATGATGCCTTCGCCGAGATTGCCGAGTCCGAGATCACGGCCTTCTACCTGACCGACTTCCTCGCCCGTCAATTCGACGCCTTTGTCTGGCGTCCGATGGGATTCGACCGACATCCCGAACTGATCCCGATGATGTTCGGCAATTACGAAAAACTGGTCTACCTCGCCCAGACAAACGACCCCGCGCTGGATGCGCGCGCCGAAGACTGCGCCCGGCGTCTGAACCTTGCCTATGAACGCCGCTTCACGGGCTATGGCGACCTCGAAACTGCTTTGAAAACCGCGGTCACGCCCGTTTGAGACCATCATTTGGTCGCAACTCTGTTGTAACCGGTGTTCAGCCCGCCTAGTGTTTCCGCATTGTCCCCAGTTCCAACGCCATGACCCCGCAAGACCTAGAACACGCCAGCCTCGATGCGCCGAAATCCAGAAGCAATCCTGGTCGAAAAATACCGGCTGCAAACCTGGTTTCTCGGGATCATAGCCTTTGCCATGGTGTTGTTCCTTCTGGTGCAGGCCCGTTTCATCCTGATCTCGCTGGTGATCGCGATCATTCTGTTCTCGCTGACGACGGATGCGATCAACGCCTTCGCCCGGGTGCGCTTCGGATCGTGGCGCATCACGGCATGGCTGGCCTCAGTCGGGGCATTCACCTTCATCGCGACGCTGTTGCTGACGCTGTCCGCGCTGATCATCTCGCAGGTCAACACGGTGGTCACGACCACGCTGGCCTATACCGATCAGGCCATTGCCGCCGTCGCCCGCCTCGCCGCGCGGTTCTCGCCCGAAGCCGAAGCCACGGTCGAAGCGTCGATCCGCTCGATCGAGGTGTCGGGATATGTCAGCACGCTGGCGGGGCAGGCCTCGAACGTGCTGTCGGCCACCACCTTGGTGATCCTGTTCGTGGGGTTCCTGTTCGCCGAACGCTTCTGGTTCCACGCGAAACTCACGAACCTGATGGACGACCGCGCTCAGGCGCAGCGCGTCGAAAGGGATCATCCACTCCATCGTCCGGCTGCGTGAACCACTATCTGCTGGTGAAAACCGGCGTATCGGCGGCGACGGGTGTGGCCGTGTATTTGTTGATGACCGTCTTCGGGCTCGAGTTCGCCGGGCCCATGGCGATCCTGACCTTCGTTCTGAACTACATCCCCTCGGTCGGGTCGATCATCGCGACGATCCTGCTGGGCCTCGTTGCGCTGATTCAGGTCAACGAGCCTGCCACGGCGCTGGTCGTCTTCGTCGCGGCGGGGATGATCCAGTTCACGCTGGGCTCGGTCATCGACCCGATGCTGATGGGCAAGGCGCTCAGGGTCTCGTCCTTCGGCATCATCGTCTCGCTCAGCTTCTGGGGCGCGGTCTGGGGCATCGCCGGCATGTTCCTCGCCGTGCCGATCATGGTCGCGACGATGATCGTCTGCTCGCACATCCCCGCAATGCGCCCCGTGGCGGTGCTGTTGTCACGCGAGGGGTTGCCTGAGGTGGAGGGGGAGTGATGTGTCCCTTTAGGCGTGACGCAGGGCCTAGAGACCATCCTGAGTTGCATTTCTGAAAATTCTTTGCCATACTTCCACCTGTTTTTTGTGAGGTGGTGATGTCGATACGTGTTGATGTTGAGAAGCTGGAGCAAGAAGTTACTGCGCTCCGCGCAGATATTAAGCGACTTGAGATCGAACAAGCCGAACGACGACCTGTCTCTGATATCTTGAAGCTATTCGGCTACTTTTTTGCGGCGATCGTTGTGGTTTTTGGTCTGCTGGGTATAAAACAAATTTCAGATCTCCAGCCACAAATTGTCGCAGCGGTTTCGCCCCAAATCGATGACGCAATTGAACGGCAAATCTCCCAACACATTGACGCCTTGGATGCTATCAACGACTCTACTCAGGATTGGCGAGATCGAGCGGAACGCCTTTCTGAACTGGAGCCTCGCTATCAAGCGCTCATCGATGACTTGAATCGAGTACAAGACGCACTTGGAGCCCTTGAGACGGCGGACTCGGGGGGGCTACTTCAACGCATATCTGATGAAGTGAACTGGCGCAGCGGAAACCAAGCCAGGTTCGATCTTGAAGGCGATCCATTCAGGAACACTGTGTACGAAACCACATGGCGCGCTGGGATACTGGCCAGCGTTACGAGACTCATCGACGACGAAGCTGCCCTCGCTCAGGTGACTGCTGAGGAGCTTTTCAATTTGCTTCAGGACATGCGTCGAATTGACGCCGACTGGATTGGTGTGAGAATCATGAACGCGATCCCTCAAGACCCAGCGAAGCCTGAAATCGAAGCGCTTCGCTACGGCCTTATCGCAAGAATGTCTGTTGGAGAGGAACGAGAAGAAGCATTTCAAAATTTGTTGCTTCTTTTGGCTTCATTTGGTGAGCGAAATCCACAAATTGTTATTTCCGAGGCAAATAATGCGACTGAGACACTCCGTCGTTTCAGCGATACAATCTCGGTTCTCGAACAAGAAATCGAACGCAGAGAACGTGACGGCGGCTATCTAATTTCATACGCCTACGCCGCGTTGGGTGAGCTATACATGATGCGAGGTACGCCAAATGATAGCGACCGTGCGCTCGAGTATTTCGAAAAAGCTCAGGAACTGCTCCTACGAGAAAGTCCCTTAAATCACTTTCGAAATAGCACAGAACAGAGTTTGGGGCACTTCTCTCAACTTTTCATGCTGAATGCTCTGGATCGTCAACGCGCTTCGCAGGAGCGTGGCGGCACGGAGAAGTCGCACTGGTTAGCAACATACCACTAGTGTATTGAGAAGCTTTACGTTGAGCCCCTTAGCCTCAACTATCCATCTTCAACGCCGAGATAAACGCCGTCTGCGGGATCTCGACCTTGCCGAACTGGCGCATCTTCTTCTTGCCGGCTTTCTGCTTGTCCAGCAGCTTGCGCTTGCGGGTGGCGTCGCCGCCATAGCATTTCGCCGTCACGTCCTTGCGCAGGGCTGACAGGGTTTCGCGGGCGATGACCTTGCCGCCGATGGCCGCCTGAATGGGGATCATGAACATGTGCCGGGGGATCAGATCCTTGAGCTTTTCGCACATGCCCCGCCCGCGCGCCTCGGCCCGGTCGCGGTGAACCATCATCGACAGCGCGTCGACGGGTTCCGAGTTCACCAGGATCTGCATCTTGACCAGATTGTCCTCGCGATACCCGGAAATCGAGTAATCGAAGCTGGCATACCCTTTCGTCACCGATTTCAGGCGATCATAGAAATCGAACACCACCTCGTTCAGCGGCAGGTCGTATTCCACCATCGCGCGGTTGCCCGCATAAGTCAGGTTCAGCTGGATGCCCCGGCGATCCTGACACAGCTTGAGCACGTCGCCCAGATACTCGTCGGGCACCATGATCGTGGCCTTGATCCGGGGCTCCTCGATATGGTCGACATGGGTCAGGTCGGGCATGTCGGCGGGGTTGTGAAGATCCATCTTCGTCCCGTCGCGCATGTAGATGTGATAGACCACCGACGGCGCCGTGGTGATCAGGTCCATATCGTATTCGCGTTCCAGACGGTCGCGGATCACCTCCAGGTGCAGCAAGCCCAAGAAACCGCAGCGGAAGCCGAAGCCCAGCGCAGCCGAGGTCTCCATCTCATAGCTGAAGGACGCGTCGTTCAGGGCCAGTTTCTCGATGGCGTCGCGCAAGGCCTCGAAATCATTGGCATCCACCGGGAAGAGACCGCAGAAAACCACCGGCTGCGCGGGTTTGAACCCCGGCAGCGGCTTCTCGCAGCCCTTGCGTTCATGGGTGATCGTGTCGCCCACGCGGGTGTCGCGCACCTGCTTGATCGACGCGGTCAGCACCCCGATCTCGCCCGGACCCAATTCGGCGATATCCACCATCTTGGGCTTCAGAACGGCCAGCTTGTCGATGCCGTAGATCGCGCCGGTCTGCATCATCTTGATGCGATCGCCTTTGCGGATCACGCCGTCCATCACGCGGATCATGACGACAACGCCCAGGTACGCGTCATACCACGAATCCACCAGCATCGCCTTGAGGGGCGCGTTGCGATCGCCCTTGGGGGCGGGCAGCCGGGTCACGATGGCTTCCAGCACGTCAGGAATGCCGATCCCGGTCTTGGCCGAGATCATCACCGCGTCCGACGCGTCGAGGCCGATCACGTCCTCGATGTTTTCCTTGACGCGCTCGGGCTCGGCGGCAGGCAGATCGATCTTGTTCAGCACCGGCACGATTTCATGGCCGGCGTCGATCGCCTGATACACGTTCGCAAGGGTCTGGGCCTCAACACCCTGCGAGGCGTCGACGACCAGCAGCGATCCTTCGACGGCGCGCATGGACCGGCTGACTTCATAGGCAAAGTCGACGTGGCCGGGCGTGTCGATCAGGTTCAGCACATAGGTCTTGCCATCCTTGGCGGGATACTCGATCCGCACGGTGTTGGCCTTGATCGTGATCCCGCGCTCGCGCTCGATATCCATCGAGTCGAGCATCTGCGCCTTCATGTCGCGCTCGGCCACCGTCCCGGTCATCTGGATGAGCCGGTCGGCAAGCGTGGATTTACCGTGGTCGATATGCGCCACGATGGAGAAATTGCGGATTCTGTCGAGATCGGTCATGTCGGGCATATGAGCAGGTTTGAAGGGGCCGTCAATGGTGACTTGTTGCGCCCCTTATGCCTGTTTCACAGCCCCTTGGCGATGGTCGCGTGATAGAGGGCGGCATAGGCGCTGTCGCTGGCCCCGCCAAGTTCGGAACAGCGGTATTCGGCGCGGTCCAGCCATGCGGGGTTTACCGTGACGCCCCAGCCGGGTTCCTCGGAAACGGCGACTGCCCCGTCGGTAACCTTGAACGGCTGGCCAAGGAACAACTCGTTCTGCCACGGGTAATAATCGTCACCCTCGATCGACAGTTCCAGATACTTGCCCGCATTCGGCAAGGCCCGCAGCAGATGCATCGTCGCCATCGTCACCAGACCGAGATTCGCGGCATGAGGTGTGCAGGGCAAACCCGCGGCCTCGGCCCAGCGCGCGACGCGCAACGTCTTGGACAGCCCACCCAGATACATCACGTCGGGCTGGATGACATCGACCGCCCGCATGTCGATCATCCGCCGCCATGTCGGCAGGTCGAAATCCTGTTCACCCCCCGTGACATCGACCGTCGTGCCCTCGGTAACCGCGCGGGTCGCGTCCAGATCCCACCATGGCACGGGTTCCTCGTAATGGCCGACGCCATGATCGGCCAGCATCCGCCCCACCTCGATCGCGCGGGGCACCGAAAAGCCCGAGTTCGCATCCACCAACGTCGCGATCCCGTCCAGCGCGCGGGTGACAGCGGGAATGATCGCCTCGGTCCGGCCCGGCCATTGATCGACATCCTGCCCGCATTCGGCGCCGATCCGGAACTTCGCCGCCCTGAACCCCCGTTCCGCACAGATCCGCCGCAGCCGCTCGGCCTCGTCCTCGGGCGTGATATCGCGGCGCATCGAACTGGCATAGCAGGACACCCGGCCAGCGCTGCCGCCAATCAGTGCCGCAACCGGCACGCCGGCGCGCTTGCCCGCCATGTCCCACAGCGCCGTATCCAACCCCGCCATCGCCCGGTTGCGATAGGTGCCGGGATATTTGTGCTCTGCCCGTTCGATACGCTCGACCAGTGCATCGATGGCATCGCAGGGCTGGCCCAGCGCCCACGGCGCCAATTGCCGGTGAAACACGGCCGCCGTGATGTCCGCATTATAGGTTGATGTCTGCCCCCACCCTTCCGCCCCGTCTTCGGCCGTAGCACGCACGAAGCACACGAATTCATTGTGAAAGGTTTCCAGTTTGACAATCTTGGGCATGACACGCGTTTCCTGAGGGTTCAGGCGACCCTAACGTGCGCGCCGCTCTTGCGTCCATTGCCATTTTTGCGGCAAAATCAGCGTGCAAAATCAGACGCGGTCGGCCTATCGGTGGCCGTGATAAACAGCATTCCCCGGGATCGAGCACCCGGACAATCCAGAGGTCGGTCATGCCCAGCGTCATTCATCCCCTTTTGCTTTGCGGTGGGTCCGGCACCCGGCTTTGGCCGCTTTCGCGAAAAAGCTATCCAAAGCAATTCGCCGACCTGATTGGCGAGGAAAGCCTGTTTCAGGCGTCGGCGCGCAGGCTCTCGGGCGATGGCTTCGCCGACCCGATGGTGGTCACGGGCTCTGACTTCCGGTTCATCGTCACCGACCAGATGCGCGAGATCGGCTGCCGCGCAAAGGCCGTCATCATCGAACCCGCCGCCCGCAATACCGCGCCGGCGATTCTGGCGGGTGCCCTGATCCTCGATGCCGTCACCCCCGGCGCCCTGATGCTGGTCGCGCCGTCGGACCACGTGATCCCCGACAGCGCGTGTTTCCGCGACGCGGTGCGCGCCGCCGCACCCACCGCCGCGGCCGGGCAACTGGTGACCTTCGGCATTCGGCCCGACCGGCCTGAAACCGGTTATGGCTGGCTGGAACTGACCGCCGCGCCGGATGCCGATTTCTCGCCCGTTGCACAGCCCCTTGCGCGTTTCGTCGAGAAACCCGACCTGCCGACCGCGCAGGCCCTGCTGGCCGATGGCAAGCATTTGTGGAACGCGGGGATCTTCCTGTTCTCGACCAGCGCCCTCATCGCGGCGTTCAAGGACCATCAACCGAAAATGCTGGAACAGGTCCGCGAGGCGGTCGCAGGGGCGATGCCAGACCTGTCCTTCACCCGCCTTGCCCCCGAACCCTGGGCGGCGCTTGAAGATCTGTCGATCGACTACGCCGTGATGGAACGCGCGGGCAATCTCAGCGTCGTGCCCTATGGCGGCAATTGGTCGGACCTTGGCGGCTGGGATGCGGTCTGGCGCGAGTCCGGCCCTGATGCCCAAGGCGTCGTCACCCATGGCGCCGCAACCGCCATCGATTGCGAGAACGCGCTGCTGCGTTCGGAACGCGACAGCGTGCAGCTCGTCGGGATCGGCCTCAAGGATATCGTTGCCGTGGCGATGCCTGATGCGGTGCTGATCGCCCACAAGGACCGCGCGCAAGACGTCAAGCTGGCTGTCCCGACCCTCAAGGCCAAGGGGGCCGCGCAGGCCGAAACCTTCCCTGTCGACCACCGTCCATGGGGCTGGTTCGAAAGCCTCGCCATCGGCTCGCGGTTTCAGGTCAAGCGGATCGTGGTGCATCCGGGGGCCGCGCTCAGCCTGCAATCGCACCACCACCGCGCGGAACACTGGATCGTTGTCGAAGGCACCGCGCGCGTCACCATCGACGACGAGGTGCGCCTTGTCACCGAAAACCAGTCGGTCTTCATCCCGCTGGGCGCCGTTCATCGCATGGAAAACCCCGGAAAAGTGCCCATGGTCCTGATCGAGGTCCAGACTGGCAGCTATCTGGGCGAGGATGACATCATCCGCTACGAAGACGTCTATTCACGGGGACAGGGCGCCAAGGGCTGATCCCCTGTATCAACGCCCTGCAAAACAAGACGCCCGCCATGTCGGCGGGCGTTTTTTTTCGCTTGTCATGACCGGGCTTCAACCCGTCGCATAGAGATCCCGGCAGAACACCTTGTCGCGGATATCGCGCAATTCCGGCGACATCCGGTTGGCCACGATCACATCGCAGCCGCGTTTGAAAATCTCGAACTCGGGATCGCCCTGCCCCGCGATGCGGTCAAACACCGTGACCCGCGTCCCCGAGGCCCGGAGCCGGTCCTGCAACTGCGTGATCGTGTCCGACCCGCGATGGGTGCCTTGGGGGTTATACACCCCGATATGCCGGGGCGTTTTCTCCAGAACCTTTGACGCCAGCAGCGTGATGCGGGTGTCATTCGCCGATGTGACCGAATTCATCACGCGCGCCGGGACATCCATGAAGGCTTGCGACAGCAGGTTCAGCGACTGCGGCAGCCGTTGCCCGCTGAAACCAAAGCAAGGGTTACGGGCAAATCCGCCAATCCGCGGGTCCAGAGTCACGGCGTCGATGATCAGGCGCGCGTCCAGCCCGTGCTGCATCGCGAAGGTGTCGCATTCGTTGAAAAACGCCACCCGCGCCGCCAGATACGCCTGCGAGAAATGCTTGACCGCCTCGGCCTCGGCCGCACCCATGCGATGGATCTGCAGATCGCCAACGTCCGTGGCCGCAGCCAGCGCAGCCCCCACGCGGGCGCCCAGTTCCCCACGATCGCCGACGATCAGGAACCCCGGGTTCAACGCATCCGCCAGCAAATTCCCCTCGCGGCGGAATTCGGGAACATAGACGAGGCTGGCCGAACGCAGCGTTTGCCGCATCTGATCGCAGAACCCGACCGGCACCGCCGAACGGATCACGATCGGCACGTTGGGATAGTGGCGGTGGACAAATTCGATCCGCGACTCCAGTTCCACGGTGCGGATCATGCCGGTTTCCGGGTCGCGACTGATCGGCGCCGATACAAGCACCAGATCCGCGCCGCGCAACGCGTCGACGGTGTCCAGCGTCGCGCGCAGATTCAGCGCATTCCCGGCCAGGAATTCGGCCAGGTCGGGCTCGTCCAGCGGGAAGATGCGCGCGTTGATCGCATCGACCCGATCGGGGACCGGGCCGGTGACCACGACTTCGTGCTTGCGGGCAAACACGATCGCGTCTGCGAGTGCGACGATTCCCAAGCCGATGACCGCTACCTTCATGCAAACCTCCTCACGAGTTACGCCACGCCCAGCGGGCCAGCGGAAAGACAGGGTCAGTTGACCCCGAACAGATCACGGGTGAATACCTTGGCCGCCATCGGCCGCAGTTCCGGCGACAGCCGGTTGGCGACGATCAGATCGGCCTCGCGCGAGAACCGCGCAAAGTCGCGTTCGACCCGATAGCCGGCGAATTCTTCGCTGCGCCAGACGGGTTCGTAGATGATCATCTCGACCCCACGCGCCGCCAGTTTTTCCATCAGGTCCTGCACCGCGCTTTCGCGCAGGTTCTCGGACGTGTCCGACCGGGTCAGCCGATAGATCCCGACCGTCGTTGCGCCGGTCTCGGCGATCCGGTCAGCGAGGAAGGATTTGCGCGCGTCATTCGAATCCACGATCGCACGCATCAGGTCCTGCGGCACATTGTCGAAATTCGCCAGCAACTGCCGCCCGTCCTTGGGCAGGCACAGCCCGCTGTAGCCGAACGAGGGATTGTTATGCCCCGCCCCAACCCGCGGATCGCGCGCCAGCCCCTCGATCACCTCGCGCGGGTCGAAACCGCTGGCCATGGCGATACTGTCCAACTCGTTGAAAAAGGCGACGCGCATCCCCAAGAAGGTATTCGCGAACAGCTTCACGGCCTCGGCCTCGTCCGGCGCGGCCAGAATCACCGGCACATCGTTGCGCATGGCACAGTCGCGCAGCAGCGCACCGACCGATTCCCCCATCGCGCCCCGGTCACCGACCACGATCCGCGCCGGATACATTGCATCGCTCAGCGAAAAGGTCTCACGCAAGAAATCAGGGGCAGGCACGATTGCCTTGTGCCCGGTCACCGCCCGAAGGCCGCGCGTGTATCCAACCGGCACCGTCGAGCGGATGATGATCGTAAGCTCGGGGTTGCAGGCCAGCGCCTCGCGCACGACGCTTTCGATGCTGCTGGTGTCGAAGGCATGGGTCTGCGCGTCGTAATCGGTGGGCGTCGCGACGATCAGGAACTGCGCACCAACGCACGCGTCATGCACGTCATTCGTCGCGCTCAGCGCCGCGGCGACGGCCGACAATGCCCGCGCGCAGTCCGGATCGGCAATCGGGCATTCGCCGGCCTGAATCGCAGCCACTTTGAGGGGATTGGAATCGAAAGCCACGACCTCGTTGCGGTGGGCAAGCATGATCGCGTTGGCAAGCCCGACAGGTCCGAGTCCGGCAACGGCAATTTTCATCTTCGGCACTCCTTCCCCGGCGGGATCCGCGACAACCGGGGCACAGCATTGTTTCCCGACCCAGAAAACCGTTGTTTCTGGGCGGAAATACGGCGCCGAAAGGTTAACAATACGGATTCACGGTCAAGTTGACGGGAAGACGAAGCCACTAGACATCGCACAGCCAGAGGCTGTGAGCGGAGAAGAATAATGATAGGGGAAAATGGTAGCGGAGGAGGGACTTGAACCCCCGACACGCGGATTATGATTCCGCTGCTCTAACCAACTGAGCTACTCCGCCACGGGCTGGCGGCTTGGTATGGCAGGCACTTTCTGCCGTCAAGAGGGAAATCGCCGCCAACAGCGGCTCTTTGTCCCCTCGCGCCGGGACGAGGCCCCCGATACAAGTGCCGGGACAGGAGGTTCCATGCACACCCTTCCCTTGACCCGTGATCTGGTTCTTGTCGGCGGCGGACACGCCCATGCGCTGGTGTTGCTGCACTGGGCGATGAACCCGCTGGCCGGGGCACGCTTGACCGTCATCGATCCCAACCCGACCGCGCCTTATACCGGCATGCTGCCGGGCCATATCGCAGGGCACTACACACGCGGTGATCTGGAAATGGACCTCGTCGCGCTGTGTCGCCATGCGGGCGCGCGGCTGATTCTGGGCAGGGTCAACGCCATCGATCCGCAGGCGAGAACCGTTTCGGTGCCGGGCCGCCCGCCGATCGCCTATGATGTCCTTTCGGTCGATATCGGCATCCGGTCCGATCTGCCCGACCTCCCCGGCTTCGCCGACCATGCCGTCGGGGCAAAACCCTTGGGCGCCTATGCCGAAAGATGGGTGCGTTTCCTTGACGAGGTCGGCAACGGCACCACAAGCCCCGAGGTGGCCATCATCGGTGCCGGGGTCGGCGGCTGCGAACTGGCGCTGGCGATGGATCACCGCCTGGCGACCCACCCTGACCGCAAGATCACGGTCATCGAACGCGGGAAAGCCCTGCCGCATCTGGGCAAGGCCGCGCGCGGGGTGCTGATGCGTCGGCTGACCGACGCGAAGATCACCGTGCTCGAAGGGGTCGAACCGCAAAGCATCGACGCCGGCGGCGTGGTCCTGAAAGACGGCACGCGCATCGACGCGTCGATGGTGGTGGGCGCAGCGGGCAGCAGGCCGCAGAACTGGCTCGCGGCGACGAGGCTTCATCTGACCGACGGGTTCATCACCGTGGACCCGATGCTGCGATCGATCACGCATCCCGATGTTTTCGCATCCGGCGACTGCGCCCATATGCGCGAGTCACCGCGCGCCAAGGCAGGGGTCTATGCTGTTCGGCAGGCTCCGATCCTGCATGACAACCTGCGCGCGGCGCTGTCTGGCGCGGCTCTGCGCCCGTATCGGCCACAGCGCGATTACCTGAAACTGATCTCTCTGGGCGGACGCCAGGCGCTGGCCGACAAATGGGGCCTGCCCCTGCAAGGTGCATGGTTGTGGCGCGTGAAGGACGGGATCGACCGCAAGTTCATGCGGATGTTCCATTCCCTGCCCGCGATGCCCGGCCCGGCCCTGCCGCGCGAGCATGCGCTGGACCTTGCCGACACCCTTGGCGACAAGCCCCTGTGCGGCGGCTGCGGTGCCAAAGTCGGCCCGGACGCGCTGCGAACCGCGCTGGCCACCCTGCCCGCGGCGGACCCCGTGCCATGGCTGGAACTGGGCGCAGGCGACGATGCCGCGGTCCTCAGGGCCGGTGATTCGCGCTTGGTCCTCGCAACCGATCACCTGCGCGCCGTGACCGATGACCCGTGGCTGATGGCCCGCATCGCCACCACCCACGCGCTTGGCGACATCTGGGCGATGGGCGCGCAGCCACAGGCGGCACTGGTCAGCCTGATCCTGCCGCGCCTGTCCGAACCTCTCCAGTCCCGCACCCTGGCCGAAATCATGGCGGGCATTCGCGAAACGCTGGACGCCGCAGGGGCGCGCATTGCCGGGGGGCACACCACCCAAGGCAGCGAACTGACGATCGGTTTGTCCCTGACCGGCATGTTGACGCGCCCACCCCTGACCAAGGCAGGTGCCCGTCCGGGCGATGCCCTGATCCTGACCAAGGGCATCGGCTCAGGGACCTTGCTGGCCGCCGAGATGCAGAAAAAGGCCGACGGCCGGGCCATCGCCGCCCTGTGGCCCCTGCTGACCCAGTCGCAAGCGGCTGCGGCGTCCCTGCTGGCACCGGTGGCCCATGCGATGACCGATGTGACGGGCTTTGGCCTTGCCGGGCACCTTGACGAAATCCTGCAGGCCAGCGGCATGTGCGCCGATCTCGACCTTACCGCAATCCCACTTCTCCCCGGGGCGCTGGAGGCGGTGCGCGCAGGCGTCGCGTCCACCATCGCCCCGTCAAACCGCGCGGCGTTGCTGGGGCGGATGGCCGCCCCCCGATCCGATGCCGCGGCCTTGCTCGTCGACCCTCAGACCGCGGGCGGGTTACTGGCCGCCGTGCCCGGGGCACAGGCCCATGCGCTGCTGTCAGCCTTGCGGGATGCAGGCTATGGCGCGGCGATCATCGGTTCGATCCGCGCCGCCGATGATCAACCGGCGATCCGCGTCACGGGTTGATCGTGCCGCGAGATCACGGGCCGATCAGCGCCGCGACCGAGGGGCCTAAGGCCGCGACAACAAGGCGGACACCTTCGGGGTTGGGATGGATCCGGTCAGGCTGGAAAACGCTGTCCAGCGCGCCCGATGCCATCGCCCCCTCAAGCGGCGCCAGAAGATTGGGATAAAGCGCCACGCCATGTTGCGCAGCAAGCTCGGGATACATCGCCGCGAAGGCTTGCTGCCAATCGCTGCCGTAATTTGCGGGCGCCGGCATCCCGACCAGCAAGGCAGGAATGCCGTCCGCGGCAAGCCGTGACAGGATCGCATCGAGGTTCGCGCGACTGACCGCAGGGTCGATCCCGCGCAGCAGGTCGTTGCCCCCCAGCGTCACGATCATCGCATCCGCGCCATCGGCCAGCGTCCAGTCCAGCCGCGCAAGTCCGCCCGCCGTGGTGTCGCCGCTGACGCCTGCATTGATCACGATCACGTCATGACCGCGCTCGGTCAACCAGCCCTGCAATTGTGGAACAAGCCCCTGATCCGGTGCCAGTCCGTATCCCTGCGTCAGGGAATCGCCCAAGGCCACCAACCGAATCGGTTCAGCGCCAGCGGTAAAACCGGCCCCGATCCCCAGAAACACCGCGACAAAGCCCGCAATCAGCTTGCCTTGGGCGCGCCAGACCCCATATCGGCCCTTAAGAGTGACAAGGAATCCCAGCATATGTCGAACCCGATCCTGACCCTGAATAACGCAAGCCTGACCTTGCAGGGCAACGCCGGCCCTGTCGAGATCCTGCGCGGCATCTCTCTGGAAATTGAGAGGGGCAGTTCGGTCGGCCTTGTCGGGCCTTCGGGGTCGGGCAACCGTCGTTGCTGATGCTGCTTGGTGGCCTTGAACGGGCGACGGGCGGCAGTGTTTCGGTTCTGGGACAGGACCTTACCGCCATGAACGAAGACGCGCTGGCCCGGTTTCGGCGCGGGCATATGGGGGTCGTGTTCCAGTCGTTCCACCTGATCCCGACGATGACGGCCTTGGAAAACGTCGCGACCCCGCTGGAACTGGCGGGTCGCCGTGACGCCTTCGAACGCGCCGAGGCCGAATTGACCGCCGTCGGTCTGGGCAGCCGAATGCACCATTACCCGGCGCAGATGTCGGGCGGCGAACAGCAGCGCGTCGCACTGGCCCGCGCGGCGGCCCCGCAGCCCGAAATCCTCTTGGCCGACGAACCGACCGGCAACCTCGACGGCGCGAATGGCAAGGCGATCATGGACCTTCTGTTCGGCCTTCAGGAACGGGTTGGTTCGACGCTGATCATGGTCACCCACGCGCCCGAACTGGCGGCACGCTGCGACCGGGTCGTCACCTTGCGCGATGGCCGCATCGCCGAAGAAGCCCGTCGCGGGGTCGCAGCATGAGCCTGCGTGTCTCGGCCCGCCTCGCGCGGCGGGAATTGCGCGGCGGATTGGCCGGGTTCCGGATTTTCCTGTTGTGCCTCGCCCTCGGCGTTGCTGCCATTGCCACGGTGGGCACCGTGCGGGCGATGATCGAAGGCGGGCTTGCCCGCGAAGGCCGCGCCCTTCTGGGCGGCGACGCCGAGTTGCGCATGACCTATCGCTTTGCCTCGGCGGACGAGCGCGCATGGATCGACGCACAGGCGGCGCGATCGTCCGAAGTCGCCGATTTCCGGTCAATGGCCGTCGCCCCATCGGGTGATCGCGCGCTGACGCAGGTCAAGGCGGTCGATGGAAACTGGCCGCTGGTCGGCGCGGCAACCTTTGAACCCGCCATATCCCCGGCCGAGGTTTTCGCCGGGCGCGATGGCCTGCCCGGCCTTGCGATGGACCCTTTGCTGATCGAACGTCTGGGCCTGTCTCTGGGCGACCCGGTGCGCTTGGGATCGGCCGATTTCGTCCTGATGGCGGCTGTCACGCGCGAACCCGACACGATCGGCACAGGCTTCGGCCTTGGGCCGCGCACCCTCGCCCCCTTGACAGCGATCCAGTCCGCCGCGCTGCTCGGCCCCGGCAGCATGTACGACACCTCGTATCGCCTGACCCTGCGCGACGGGGATACACTGGGCGCCCTGCGCAACTCGCTTGAGACGGCCCTGCCGGACTCGGGCATCCGCTGGCGCGATTCCTCTCGCGCCGAACCCAGCGTCGCGCGCTTTGTCGATCGGCTCGGGTCCTTCCTGATCCTCGTGGGGTTGGCGGGTCTTGCAGTGGGCGGGATCGGCGTCTCGGCCGCCGTGCGCGCCTATCTCGATGGCAAGACCGGGGTCATCGCGACACTCAAGACCCTCGGCGCCGAGGGGCGCACCATCTTTACGGTCTATTTCCTGCAAATCGGCGTCTTGACCCTGTTGGGGGTCGTCGCGGGGCTGGTTCTGGCGGTGGGCGTCGTCTTTGCCGCAACGCCCCTTGTGGCCGCAAACCTGCCGGTTCCCATCGCATCGGGTATCTATCCACTCCCGCTGATCGAGGCCGCGACCTATGGCATTCTGACGGCTCTGGTGTTCACCTTGTGGCCGCTGGCACGCGTCGAGCGCGTGCGCGCCGCCGCCCTGTTCCGCGGCATCGGCGCCGAAGGACGCGCTTGGCCACGCGCCCTGCCGATGATCGGGATCGTGCTTTCGGCGGTGGCGCTGGTCGGCGCGGCTGTGTGGTTCTCGGGGCTGTGGCAACTGGCGCTGGGTGCGGCCGGTGGGATCGCCGCGGCCCTTGCCGTGCTGGGCATCGTGGCACTGCTGTTGCGCAGTGCCGCGCGCCGTCTGGCCAGATTGCCGCTGCTGCGCGGCCATACCGCCCTGCGCCTTGCCTTGGGCGCGGTCGGCAACCCGAGCGAAGGTGCCGTTGCCGTGGTGCTGTCGCTGGGTCTGGGGTTGACGGTTCTGGCCAGCGTCGGTCAGATCGACGCGAACTTGCGCGGCGCCATCACCACCGAATTGCCAGACCGCGCCCCCAGCTTCTTTTTCCTCGACATCCAGCCCGACCAGATGGCCCCCTTCGCCGAGGTCCTCGCCGGCATTGAGGGCGTGAGTGATGTCCGCACCGCACCGCAATTGCGCGGCGTCGTCGCTGCGATCAACGGGCAGGACCCGGCGACCTATGGCAACCACTGGGTGCTGCGTGGCGACCGGGGCGTCACCTATGCCGAGGATCAGGGCGACATGATCCTGACCGAGGGCGAGTGGTGGCCCGCCGGGTATGACGGCCCGCCGCTGATCAGCTTCGGGGCCGAAGAAGGCGCCGAACTGGGCCTGAAACTGGGTGACCAGATCACGGTCAATGTGTTGGGCCGCGACATCACCGGCACCATCGCCAATTTCCGCGAACTGGACTTCCGGACCGGTGGCATCGGTTTTGTCATGACCTTCTCGCCCAACGCGTTCCGGGGTGCGCCGCACACCAGCATCGCGACCCTGCGCGCCACGCCCGAGGTCGAAGGCCGGGTTCTGCGCGCCGTAGGCGAAAGCTTCCCCAACATCACCGCGATCCCGATCCGCGAAACCGCGCAGCGCGTCTCCGACGCCTTGCAAACACTGGCATCCGCGACCTCGGTCGCTGCGTTGGCAACACTGGCCACCGGGTTCATCGTGTTGATCGGCGCAGCCGCCGCCGGCGAGCGCAGCCGCGTGTTCGAGGCCGCCGTCCTCAAGACCCTGGGCGCGACCCGGGCGCGCATCCTCCTCAGCTTTGCGCTGCGCACGGCATTGATGGGGGCGGCAGCCGGGGTTGTCGCCATCGCTGCGGGGGCCGGGGCGGCTTGGGCGGTCATGCATTTCGTCCTCGAAATCGGCTTTACCTTTGAACCGGTCTCAGCCGCGCTGATCGTCATCGGCGGCGTGGTTGCCGTCTTGTTGGCGGGGCTGGCCTTTGTGCTCAGGCCGCTGGCGGTCCGGCCCGCCCAGATCTTGCGCGCACAGGATTGAAACGCCCCTCGGCGGGGTCTATGGCAGGCGCATGAATCGTGTGCGCCTGTCTTCCATCACCGATCTCGACGCCTTGCCCTATGACGAGGTGATCGACGTTCGTTCCCCCAGCGAATACCTCGACGATCATATTCCCGGCGCCGTCAACCTGACGGTTCTGGACGACGAGGAACGCGCACGCGTGGGCACGACCTATGTCCAGCAAAGCAAGTTCCTTGCGCGGCGCATGGGCGCAGCGCTGGTTTCGCGCAATGCGGCGCGGCATCTGGAAAACTATCTGGCCGACAAACCCGCCGATTATCGCCCACTGGTGTATTGCTGGCGCGGCGGGCAGCGCTCAGGTTCGTTCGCGATGATCCTCGGCCAGATTGGCTGGCAGGTCGGCATCATCGAGGGCGGCTGGAAATCGTGGCGCAGGCTGGTCCAGCGGGCGGTTTATGAGACGCCGTTCCCCGCCCCTGTCGCGATCCTTGACGGCAATACCGGCACCGCCAAGACAGAGATCCTTGCGCGGGTGCGCGCCCGCGGCGGGCAGGTCATCGACCTTGAAAGTCTTGCCCGTCATCGCGGCAGCCTGTTTGGATTGGCTCCGGGGGTGGTGCAACCGACGCAAAAGGCCTTCGAAAGCGCGCTTGCGGTCGAAATTGCGCGCCTTGATCCCTCGCGCCCTGTCCTGATCGAAGCCGAGTCGAACCGGATCGGCGCCTTGCGCGTGCCGCCCTCTGTCTGGCAGGCGATGCAGTCCGCCCCCCGGATCGAAGTGCAAGCCCCGCTTTCCGCCCGCGCGGAGTGGCTGACCAAGGCCTATGCCGATATCACGCAGAACCCTGCTGAATTGGCCACGCGGATCGATGCGCTGGCCCCCTAC
The DNA here is from genome assembly GCA_041397065.1 of Paracoccaceae bacterium. Lineage (GTDB taxonomy): Bacteria > Pseudomonadota > Alphaproteobacteria > Rhodobacterales > Rhodobacteraceae > Pararhodobacter. The sequence goes on from JAWKXG010000002.1 coordinate 93,625, forward strand.
CAGCCGCGCGCCATGATCGACGAATGGCACGCAATGGCCGCCTCAGGCGCCTTTGCCGATTTGGCAGCCAGCCTTATGGCCGAGCATTACGACCCACGCTATGCCCGCACCAAGCTGCGCCAGAATGGCAACCCCGAGATTCTGGAAACCGCGTCTCTGGACGACGCCGCGCTGGACACGATGGCAGACCGACTAACCTACCGGCTGCGCTGACGGCCCATCGGGTTGTCACTTATTCAACCTGCCCACAGCGCTTCCGGCGTGCGAGGGGCAACCCAATGTCAGTTTATCGCCAATCGAAGAAGCCAGCAGGCGCGCGCGCCAACAGGCTCTGCGCCAGTTCAGCACCCAGGGCAGCGCCGTTGGCCAGCGGACCACGCACCGAATCCGCGATGGATTCGGAACCATCGGGGCGCAGGATCTCGCCGCGCAGCCAAAGCTGCCCGCCCTCGATCATCGCCAGCCCGGCGATTGGCGTCTCGCAGGAACCGTCCAACGCCGCGAGGAACGCGCGCTCGGCGGCAAGGCGCTGACCCGTCGGCCCGTCGTGAATCGCGGCCAGCATCGTTGCCGTGCGCGAGTCATCCATGCGTCTTTCGATCCCGATTGCGCCCTGCGCCACCGCCGGCAGCATTTCGTCGGCCAAAATGGCGGCGCGCGGGACATCGGTCAGCCCCAGCCGGTTGAGCCCGGCCATCGCCAGAAAGGTCGCCTGCGCGACACCATCGGCCAGTTTCTTCAAACGGGTCTGCACGTTGCCGCGAAACTCGACCACCCGCAGATCGGGCCGCCGGTTCAAAAGCTGCGCACGCCGGCGCAGTGACGACGTGCCGACCACGGCGCCCTGTGGCAAATCCGCAAGACCGGCATGATGCAGCGAAACGAACGCATCGGCCGTATCTTCGCGCGGAAGATAGCAATCCAGCACCAGACCATCCGGCTGCGCGACCGGCATATCCTTCATCGAATGCACGGCAATGTCGATCTGGCCCGACAGCAACTGCTCTTCGATTTCCTTGGTGAACAGCCCCTTGTTGCCGATCTCTTTCAGCGGGCGGTCCGCAGCGATCAACGCCGCATCATCGCCCGTCGTACGGATCACGACGATCTCGAAGGCTTCGTTTGGCAAGGCGAAGGCCGAAGCCAGACGCGCACGGGTTTCATGGGCCTGCGCCAGCGCCAGCGGCGAGCCGCGCGTGCCGATCTTCAGGGGCTGGTCCGGGGAAGGAAGCATGGGTGTCATGCCGCCTGATACTCCAGCCGGGACAGCGCTGGCAACGGGCGCACGCGCCAATTCCCGCCGATGCCTGCTGAAATTTCGTCGCAGCGGGGCCAAAAGCGCCGGTTTGTCCGCCAATGACCGCGTAATTGCCCCGTTTTCGCCCGTTTCTGCTGAGACCAAGAAACTTAACGGCCTTGGGTGCGTCCCGATCCCGGAAGTGAGAGTAGCAAGCAGGCATCACCGTGTTCGTGGCAAAGACAATGACCGACAGTTCGCCCCTGTGCCCCCTGACCGGGGACACGATGCACCCCTATTTTACCGTGCCGCTGGACTGGCGACGCCCCGACGATCCGCGATCGTGGCAAATCTGGTGGAGCGATACCGTCGCCTTCGGGCAGATTTTCCTGCGCCCCACCCCGCAGAAGCAGCGGTGTTCTACGATATCGACGCCTACTACACCCACGCGGGCCGCACGCATCGCGAAGACGATCTGGAACGCAGCAAGGTCGGCCTGATCGGCGAACTGTTGCTGCGCATCGCATGGCGTGGCGACCGAAGCGCCGAACCGACACCTGCGTGGTGGAAATCCATCATCCCCGACAACGCCGGCGACGCGCTGGAAATCGGCTCGGGCGACGGTGACCGGATGATCACCTATGCCCCCTTCGTGCGCCACGTGCGCGGTGTCGAACCCGACCCCCGCGCCGTCTCGGTCGCCCGCTCGCGCAAGCTGGACGTGCTTGACGGCACGGCCGAGAACCTGCCGCCCGAGGTCAAGGATCGCCAATACGATCTGATCGTCTTTTCGCACGTTCTGGAGCACACGATCGATCCGGTGGCCAGCCTGCGCAACGCCGGCGAATTGCTGTCGGATCGCGGCATCATGTCGATCGAGGTCCCCAACAACGCCTGCATCGGGGCCGTCGAAATGGGCGGCTCGTGGCGTTGGCTGGATGCGCCGCGCCACCTGAATTTCTTCACGCCGCAAAGCCTGCAAGCCTGCGCCGAAGCGGCGGGCCTGAAGGTCGAGGCCGTCCTCTATCGCGGATATGTCCGCCAGTTCCTGCCGGAATGGATGATCGACGAGGCCCGCGTGCGCGCCATCATGGAGCGCCGCTATGTCATGAAGAAGGACGTCAAGCAGCAGGTGCGGCATTCGATCCGGCTGTTGGCCAAGACCTTCTTTGCAGCGCCCGAAAAGAAATACGACTCGGTTCGGATCCTGTGCCGGCGCGCGTGACCCTTACGGGGTCATGACGCTGCACGGGTGATCCCGGGCGATCAGCCGCATGCAGGCCAACTGGGCCATGTTTTCGGAAAGATCCAGCACTTCGGCCACAAAGGCACCGCCGCGCGACGCGACGTGACGGGTGCCGCCGCCCAATGCCGTGCTTTCCGACAGCGCGAGGCGCAGAAGCACCCGCTCGGCGTCGAACCGCGTCGGATACGACCCGAGTTCCACACCCCACCCCGTATCGCCGACAACGGCAACGCGCGCGACAATTTCGGGCAGCGGTGCGGGCGCCTCGCTCTCGGGCTCGGCGGTCGACGTCAGCACAATCGCAGGTGCAAGAACCGTTTCGCCCGCATCCTCGTGTTCGAGTGCCGAAAGAACCTCTTCGTCCCGCCAAAGAATGCGGCCATCCGGTGCCACCGTCAATTCGGTGCTGGGGGCAAGGATACCGGGCGGCGCCGATGTCGTCCGCAGAACAGGCGCAAAGTCTGGCGCTGCGCTCGGCCCTTCGGGCGTCGTCAAGGCGGCCTCGGCGTCGGGGACGGCAGGGCTTGTTTCGGGCGCCGCGCCGATTGCCTGATCGAGCGGCGGCAGGCCCGGAATCGTGACCACGCCATTGACGACCTGCACCTCGGCCACCGCTTCGGGCGAATGGTCGAACTGTTGCGGGCTTGGCGCTTGCGTCACGGCGTCCGGGCGCGCCTCGGGCGATACGGCGGCGACATCCGCCGGCGCATCGGCAGTATCTTCGGCAGGCGCGACAGCAGCAGTGTCTGCGCTGACCGCGCGTTCCGGTCGCGCCCGCGGCAGGGGCGAGCGCGCGAGAACCATAGCCGGGCCCTCGGCTTGGGCGGCGACATCGGGCGTTGCGGCCGCGACCTCGGGCGCGTCGGTGTCTTCCTCGGGCTCTTCAGACGAAGTGCCGGGCGCATAGCCGGTGACATCGGTATCGGTCTCGGGTGCGGGCTCGCGGATCTCGTCGATGACCTCGTCGATGCCTTCTTGCAAAGCCGCCAGCAATTCGGGCGACGGAGCGGCAGGCGGTGCATTAGGATCGGGGCGCGCACGGGGGAACCGACTGCGCGTCGGGGCCGCTTGCAGCCGGATGACCCGCCCGGCTGCGGGGCCAGACCCGCGGTCCTCGGGCGCGCGCACATAGTTGGGCCGCGCAGGTCGCCGCACCGACGCCCGACGCGGCGCCGCAGCGAACCCGCGATCCATCAATTGTGTGACCTGCTGGTGGCGATGCGCGGACGAGCGCGCGCCCATCACCGTGACAAGAATCCGAACGTTGTCGCGTTCAGCCATGGCCGTCAGGTTATACCCCGCCGCATTGGTGAAGCCTGTCTTGATTCCGTCGGCACCGCGATATCCCTGAAGGAATCGCCGGTTGGTATTCGACACCTGCGCAATCCCGGCGCTGTCGGACAGACGCGAGAAGATATTGTAATACTGGGGATAATCGAAAAACAGCTGCCGCCCAAGGATGCTCATGTCGCGGGCGGTCGACAGGTGGCCATCGGCGGTCAACCCGTGCGGGTTTCGGAACTGTGTGCGCGTCATCCCGATGGCGCGCGCGGTCCTGTTCATCCGCGTGGCGAAGTTTGCAACCGAACCTTCCAGCGCCTCGGCGATGGCGACGGCCGCGTCATTGGCCGAACGAAGGGCGGCTGCGCGGATCAGATACCGAAAGGCGATCGTCTGCCCTGCCCGTAGGCCCAATCGCGACGGCGGCTGCGACGCTGCATGCCGAGAGATCCGGACACGCGTGTCCTCGGTGATTTCGCCATTCTCCAGCGCCTCGAAGGCGATATAGAGCGTCATCATCTTGGTCAGCGATGCCGGATCAAGCCGGGCGTTCGAGTTGGTGGATTGCAGGATCTCGCCGGTGCGTGCGTCCATCACGACGGCTGCAAAAGGCTGGGCATGGCCGACCTGCGCGGTCAGCACGCCAAAGACAAGCGCGATCAGCGCCGTCATCACCTTCGCCACGCAAACGCGAAGCAAACGCCGTTTCCGGGTTGCCACCTTGCCTGCCCTCTGCCTTGCGCGCCCCGATTGGTTAGGGCGTCATGTTCTGCTCTGTTCCAAGGTAGCACGAGGGCCGAATCAATAAAACCCCCAGATTTCAAAAGCTTTGGAGACTTTCTTTTCTCTTTTTCCGCGTCCCTGTGCCCCAGATATCGGGCCCGTGGATGCACAGCCCACCAGATTCAGCGCCCGGCAAGCTCTCGGGCCAACTCAGGCAGCGCCGATAAGGCCGAAATCCGCCGAAACCGAGGGTGACCTTCCGGGGCGGGCGCCTTTTCCAGCGCCCATTCCAACCCATGCGGCACGAAGACGCCCCAAGCACCTGCCGCGATCGGCGGCACCACGTCCGAGGCCATCGAGTTCCCCGCCATCAGCGCCCGCTCTGCCCCGTCGCCATGGCGCGCGAAGATCCGGGCATAGGCCTGCGGCGTCTTGTGCGAGACGATCTCGACCGCGTCGAACATGTCGCCCAGCCCGGATTGCGCCAGCTTGCGCTCTTGGTCCAGCAAATCACCCTTGGTGATCACCACCAGCCGGAACGAACCGGCCAGCGCATCGACCGTATCGGCCACTCCGTCCAGAAGTTCGATTGGATGGGACAGCATCTCTTGACCGGTTGCGATGATCTGCGCGATCACCTCGCCCGGGACGCGCTGATCCGTCACTTCCAGCGCGGTCTCGATCATCGACAACATGAAGCCTTTGATCCCGAAACCGTAATGCCCGATGTTACGCCGTTCGGCTGCCAGAAGGCGTTCGCCAAGGTGCTCCGGGTCGGCGTGATCTGCCAGCAATTCCAGGAACCGGGCTTGGGTAAAGTGAAAATGGCGCTCGTTGTGCCAAAGCGTATCGTCGGCATCGAGGCCAATGGTGGTAAGGGGCATGAGACCTCGTGCCGCGAGAGGGTTTTCTTGGCGATTTCCCGCGCTATATAGTGTTTTGGTTCCGAATCGAACAGCACGGACGCGCACCCATGATCCTAACCCCGAAGATGACCGACCGCAAAGACGGTGACGGCGGGGATCCCGGTGTCGCCGTGAAGACCCGCACGCGGACACAGCGTCCGCCGATGTACAAGGTCCTGCTGCTGAACGACGATTACACCCCGATGGAATTCGTGGTGCATGTGCTGGAACGGTTCTTCGGATTGAACCATGCCCAAGCCTTCGAAATCATGTTGACCGTGCACAAGAAGGGTCTGGCCGTGGTCGGCGTTTTCAGCCACGAGATCGCGGAAACCAAGGTGGCGCAGGTGATGGATTTTGCGCGTCGCCATCAGCATCCGCTGCAATGCACCCTCGAAAAGGAGTAGGGCGCCCCGCGCCCGCAGAATCCCATGACCTTTCATGAACCGGCCCCGCGGGCCCTTCGGCTGGAGCTTGCCCTCGATGCCGGTCTGAGCTTGCCTGAATCCGGCGCGGTGGCGATCTTTCACCCCCGCGCAGGCGAGAGATTCGACGCCATCGACCCGGCCCGGATCCGGATCATCACGCCCCACGCCCCCGATCATGCCCATTTCAGCGCCCAGCGCCTGCCGTGCGCACGGCCAGCCGGGGAACGATATGCCGCGGCAGTCGTCTGCGTGCCGCGCGGCCGGATCGAGGCGCGCGACCTTGTAGCGCAAGCGTGTACCGTCACCGATGGTCCGGTCATCATCGATGGACAGAAGACCGACGGGGTGGAAGCCCTGCTGCGCGACCTGCGGACGATTGCCCCGATGGGTGACGCCATATCAAAGGGCCACGGCAAGATCGCATGGATGGATGCCCCGCATCCCGACCTTGGCGACTGGCGCGCGGAACCGGCACTTGCCGACGGATACACCACCCTGCCCGGCATCTTTTCGTCGGACGGGATCGACAAAGGGTCGGCCCTGTTGGCCGAGGCCCTCGCTGCCGGGGGCTTCAAGGGGGTCGCGGTCGATCTGGGGGCGGGATGGGGCTTCCTGTCGCAGCGGCTTCTGGCCTTGGCGCCGGACCTCCGCGCGCTGCACCTCGTCGAATCCGACGCCCGCGCCTTGGACTGCGCCCGCGCCAATGTCACCGACACCCGGGCGCAGTTCCTGTGGGCAGACGCGACGCAGCCCCTGACACTGCCACCCGCCGATCTGGTCATCATGAATCCGCCTTTCCACAACGGGCGCGATGCCCGTCCGCAATTGGGCGCGGCCTTCATCCGGACTGCTGCCAATCTCCTCAAACCGACCGGCGCGCTGTGGATGGTCGCCAACCGGCATTTGCCCTATGATCCGGTGCTGGCCGGCCTGTTCCGCGAGTCGGCCGAGGTCGCGGGCAATACAGGGTTCAAGGTTCTTGTCGGACGCGGCCCCATCCGGCAAAAGACACCGACGCCTGCCCCCGGCAAGACCCGCACACGCACCGCCCAGACCAGAGGACGCCGCGCATGAGTTTCGACATCTCGGGAAAGACGGCCATCATCACCGGCGCGGCGGGCGGCATCGGCCACGGGATCGCGCGGCACTTCCTCGATCAGGGGGCCAATGTCGTCTTTGCCGACGCCAGCGACAAACGCCTGAAAACCGGGTGCGATGATCTGGGCGACCATCCGAACGCACGCCTCTTTGTCGGCGACCTGCGCGAGAAACTGAATATCGCCAATCTCGTGTCGACTACGCTGGATGCCTTTGACAGGGTCGATATTCTGGTCAACGCGGCGCGGATGTTCTCGGTCACGGACCCGCTGGACCCTGCCGATGAAACGGTGACCGCTGCGCTGGATCACAACCTTGGGATCGCGCTGCGCCTTAGCCAAGCGGTCGCGCGCCGCATGATCGCGCAGGCCGAGGCCGAGGAAACACCCCGTGGCCAAGAGACCGGCGCCATCGTCAACCTGTCGTCGATCGCCGCGCATCGGACCCAGCCGCAACTGCTGGCCTATTCGATCAGCAATGCCGCGCTGGAACAGATGACCCGGTCGCTGGCCGTGGCGCTTGCGCCCAAGGGGATCCGGGTCAATGCCATTGCCGTTGGATCGATCATGAGCGGGACGCTGCGCGAGACGATCAACGAACACCCCGAATACAGGGAAAGCATCCTTGCCGGCACGCCCCTGCACCGGATCGGCGCGCCCAGCGACGCTGCCGAGATGGCGCAATTCCTTGCATCCAGCGCGTCGGGCTTCATGACCGGGCAGATCCTCGGTCTCGACGGCGGGCGTTCGGGGCTGGACGCGGTGCAGCGCCCGGCCCACTAAAACTGCGCACTAGGACCGCGACTAAAACCGTTCGATCAGCCGGTTCAGATAGTCGCGCTCGTCTTCCGGGCGCTCCAGTTCGGCGGATCGCCGACGAATTTCATCCAGCAAGTCGCGTGCCCGCTCGCGCGGGTCGACGCCCGGAACGTCGGTCCCCGTTTCGTCACCAATCGTCGCTTGCCCGCGGTTGCGCCCCAAGGGGTCACGTCCGCCTTGCTCGCGCTGGCCCTGTTGTTCGGAACCTTCGGTTGTCGCCTCGGCGCGGTCGGCATCGCGCGCTTCGCGCAGCGACCGAAGCCCCTCGCGCATCGATTCCAAGGCCTGTGCCTGCCTTTCGATCGCGGCACGGGCATCGCCCTCGGACAAGGCATCCGCGGCCTCTTCCATCGCGCGCTGCGCCTCTTCCAGCGCATCCAGACCGGCGTTCGCCTCGGGCGTGCCTTCACCCGGGACGTCCGACAGCTCCTGTTGGCGCAAGTCTTCGGCAAGCTCGCGCTGGCGTTCGGCAAGATCGTCCAAAGCTTGCTGATCCTGCGCGTTGGGCGTTCCTTCCTTGCCGAATCCCTCCTGCAATTGTTGGAAGGTTTCGTCGGACAACTGTTGCTGCCGATCCAGCGTCTCGCCCATCTGCTCCATGTTCTGATCACCGGGCATCGGGTCACCGCCCTCGCCGCGTGTCATCCTCAGGTTTTCCAGCAAGGCATTCAGTTCGGCCATCAATTCGGCCGCTTCGTCCATGCGGCCTTCTTCCATCAACTGCTGGATGCGATCCATCATTTCCTGGATCTGGCCCTGCGTGATGGTCATGCTCTCTTCGCCGCGGTCGCGCTGGTCACCGTCCTGCTCGCCGGGCTCGGCCTGTTCGGCCAGCATTTCCATGTAATCGCGCGTCGCTTCGCGCAGTTCGTCCATCAACTCGGCGATTTCGTCGGGGCTTGCACCGTTGCGCATGGCCTCGTCCAGCCGGTCCTGCGCGCGTTGAAGGCGTTCGCGGGCATTGGCCAGTTCGCCTTCCTCCAGCAGCAACGCCAGATCCCACAGCTGCGACGCCAGTTCGTCACGGGCTTCGGGCGTCCAGCTATCGTCAGCCAGTCGCGACTCGATCGCGTTGATCGCGCCGCGGATCAACACCGGCGCGCTGTCGAGATGGAAGGCTCCGTCAGATTCGAACAGCATCGCCCGCATGATCTGCGCCGAGCGCTGCGCATTCTGGCGGTTCCACAGAAGATCGCGGCGCAGTTCCACCAGTGCCCGCGCAACCGGTTCAAAGAAACGGCGGCCCGGCAGATCGCCCTGCACCGGCTGAGCCCGACCTTCCTGCCCGGCGGCATCGACCGCGCTCAGCGTCACGCGCACGGGAAGCTGCGCCCAAGGATGAACCGACAGATCCTCCCGCAGGGTTTCAGACACCTCTTCGCGTGCCCGCCACGGGCAAGGGCAGCGAAGGGTCAGATCCTCGCGCGGCTCGGGATCCAGTGCCAGACCATGGCGCCGGTCCACCGCCGCAAGATCCAAGGTAATCTCGGCCCCCGCCAGCCGCACGCCGAAATCATCGCGCGCGGTAAAGGCCAGTTCCATCGCCCCGCCCCGCGCCCGCGTCATCGGGCCGTCCGGGGTGATCTCTGGCGGTGCGTCGCGCAGGACCGTCACAGACCAGCGCCGACCGCCGGCCCCGTCGATGGCGATATCGCCGCTGCGCATGGCCGTGAATTCCAGTGCCGCGCCCGTTTCATCGGCTTGCACCGCGTCGCCCAGCGTTTGCGACAGGCTCAGAGCGCCTTGCGGGCCATAGAACCGCAAGATCACCTGCGACCCTTGCGGCACCTCGAACCCCTCGCGGTCGATTTCGTTGAGATACAACCCCGGGCGCCCGGTATAGGCAGGCGGCGTGATCCAGCCTTCCCAACTGGCGCCGATGGCCGCAGACGCCGGTCCCGACAAGGGCATCACCGGCCCCTGCCCGCCCGGTTGGCCAAACATCACCGCCGTCACCAGACCGGTCAGCGCAATCAGGCGCAGCCCGTAAGGATCGCGCCGTGCGAGGTCGGCGTTGGGTCTGACCGCCCGCGCCCGCGCCGCCACAGCCTGCATCCGTGCCCGGTGCGCCGCCCAAAGGGCCGCCGACGCCGGATCCTGCGCATTGATGGCCTGCCTGTCTGACAGGGCGGCCAGCGGGCGGCCTGGCATCGTGGCATCCAGCCGCGCGACGGCATCCGCGCGCGTCGGCCAGCGCATCCGCCACAGCCCATATGCCGCTGTCCCGATGATTGCCGTGCCAAGCCCCAGCGCGCCCCAGAAGGCCACGCCCCGCGGCAGCACCGATTGCAGGTCGAACGCCCATGCCGTGGCCCCAGCCGCCAGCAGCGAGGCGGGCACCCACAGGGCCTGAGCCAAACGCTCGCCCGCCATCCCCGCCCGCGTCAGGACGATCGCGCGAAGCGCCGGGGCAAGCGGGTCGGTGTTCGGCATTCGAGGTCCTTTCAGAGCCAGTCCGGAATCCTATCGCGGTTGATCATTTCGTCATAGGAGGGGCGCGGGCGGATGACCGCAAAGTGATCGCCCGAGACCAGCACCTCAGGGATCAGCGGGCGGGAATTGTATTCCGACGACATCACCGCACCATAGGCCCCCGCCGACCGGAACGCGATCAGATCGCCGGCCTGCATCAGCGGCAGCGGGCGTTGCCGTGCGAAGGTGTCGCCCGACTCGCACACCGGGCCGACGATATCGACGGGCACCAGCGGCTCGCCCGGCGTGGCCTCGACCAGCGGTTCAATGTCGTGGTGCGCGCCATACATCGCCGGGCGCACGAGGTCATTCATCGCCGCATCGACGATCAGGAACTCGCGTTCCTCGGCCTTCTTGCGATAGATGACTTCGGTCACCAGCACCCCGGCGTTGCCGGAGATCAGACGGCCCGGCTCGATCTCGATCTCGCAGTCCAGATCACCCAGCACCCGCTTGACCATTGCGCCATAGTCCAGCGGAAGCGGCGGCGCCTCGTTCGAACGGGTATAGGGGATGCCCAGCCCGCCGCCCAGATCCAGACGTTCGATCGTATGCCCGTCAGCCCGCAGGGTGCGGACAAGGTCGGCCATCTTGGTATAAGCGGCCTCGAAGGGCGCAAGATCGGTCAGCTGGCTGCCGATATGCATGTCGATGCCGATCACCTGCAGACCGGGCAGGGCTGCGGCGCGGGCATAGATCTCGCGCGCGCGGCTGATCGGGATGCCGAACTTGTCTTCCTTGCGGCCCGTGCTGATCTTTTCATGCGTCTTCGCATCGACATCGGGGTTCACCCGAAAGGCGACCGGCGCGCGCAAACCCATCGAGGCGGCGACCTCGGACAGGGCCTCCATCTCGGGTTCCGATTCGATGTTGAACTGGCGGATACCGCCTTCGAGCGCCAGGCGCATCTCGTCGCGCGTTTTGCCAATGCCCGAGAAGACGATGCGATCGCCCGGAACGCCCGCCGCCTTGGCACGAAGGTATTCACCGATGGACACGACATCCATCCCCGCGCCCAGGTCGCCAAGCACCTTCAGCACCGCGACATTGGAATTCGACTTCACCGCAAAGCAGACAAGGTTCGGCAGCGGGTCCAGCGCCTCGCGGAACAGCATGAAATGGCGTGTCAGTGTGGCCGTGGAATAGCAATAAAACGGTGTCCTCACCGATTGCGCGATATCGGCAAGACGGACGTCCTCGGCGCACAACTGCCCGTTACGATAGATGAAATGGTCCAAGTCAGGCCCCCGCAAACGCCATTGGCGCTGTCACTTTTCCGATAATTCCGCTTCAGGAACCCGCCGCCCAGAACGCCCGCAGATCGCGGCCGCCCTCAGCCCGAGGTTCTCCATCGGCACCGCAGGCCGCCAACGCCAGCGTCATGGCAAGAACGATCCATTTCATCCCAGCACCTCTTTCCACCGGGCCACCTGCTCGCGCACGCGCGCGGGCGCAGTGCCCCCGTAAGACATGCGCGACGCGACCGAATTTTCCACCCCCAGCACGCCGAACACATCGGCCGTGATGCCCGGATGCACCGACTGCATCTGCGCCAGCGTCAGGTCGGGCAGGTCGATGCCGGCATCCTCGGCCATCTTGACCAGCGAGCCAGTCACATGATGCGCCTCGCGGAACGGCAGGTTCAGGGCGCGCACCAGCCAGTCGGCGAGATCCGTCGCGGTCGAGAACCCTGGAAGCCGCCGCCGCCGCCAGCACCGGGCGGTTCGCGGTCATGTCCTTGACCATGCCTTCCATCGCGGCAAGCCCCAGCATCAGGTTGTCCGCCGCGTCAAAGACCTGTTCCTTGTCTTCCTGCATGTCCTTCGAATAGGTCAGCGCCAGCCCCTTCATCACCGTGAACAGGGCAACCGTCGCCCCAAAATCCGCCCCAGCTTGGCGCGGATCAGCTCGGCGGCGTCAGGGTTCTTTTCTGCGGCATGATCGAAGAGCCGGTGGTGAAGGAATCCGACAGCCGCACGAAACGGAACTGAGCCGACGACCAGATCACCAGCTCCTCGGCAAAGCCGGCTGAGGTGCATGGCGCAGATCGAGGCCGCCGACAGGAACTCCAGCGCGAAATCGCGGTCGCTGACGGAATCGAGGCTGTTCGCCGTCGGGCGGTCAAACCCCAGCGCAGCCGCAGTGGCATGACGGTCGATGGGAAAGGACGTTCCGGCCAGCGCTGCCGCCCCCAGCGGGCATTCGTTCATCCGTTTGCGGGCGTCGGCAAAGCGCGATTTGTCCCGCGCCAGCATCTCGACATAGGCCAGCATGTGATGGCCCCAGGTCACCGGCTGCGCGGTCTGCAGATGGGTGAAACCGGGCATGACCCAATCGGCACCGGCTTCGGCTTGGGCCACCAGCGCCCGCATCAGGCGGTCGATCCCGGCGATGGCGGCATCGGCCTGATCGCGCACCCACAGGCGGAAATCGACGGCCACCTGGTCATTGCGCGAGCGCGCGGTGTGCAGGCGGCCAGCGGGTTCGCCGATGATCTCTTTCAGACGCGCCTCGACATTCATGTGAATGTCTTCCAGCGCCGTGCGGAACGGGAAATTCCCGGCTTCGATTTCGCCCAAGACCTGCGCCAGCCCGGCATCGATGGCCTGCTGGTCGTCCACGGTCAGAATCCCTTGGGCGGCCAGCATCGCGGCGTGTGCGCGCGAACCCGCGATGTCCTGCGCATAGAGACGTTTGTCGAACCCGATCGAGGCATTGATCGCCTCCATGATCGCGTCGACCCCGCCGGCAAACCGGCCGCCCCACATGCTGTTCGCGCTGTCCGTCATGGCCGTTCCTCTTTGCCGTGCTGTCGCGCCGGTATACCGACGCGGCCCCGCGCATGCAATCGGCACCGTTTCGGGAACGGGGTTCATGGCCTGTTAATCCGGCTGCGCCACAGTAACCCAAAAGCCGCGAGACGAGTCATGCACACAGAACAAGATCAGCCCCCGATCGACCCCGATTTCGAAAGCCCGCTCAGTGTCGCGGACCGGATGCGCCAGCAGCAGACGATCGACATGGTGCGCCTCGCGCTGGCTGAACGACGCGCCACGCTGGCTTTTCAGCCCGTCGTGCAGGCCCGGATGACCAACCGCGTCGCCTTTTATGAGGCGTTTATCCGCATTCTGGACGATCAGGGCCGTGTCTTGCCCGCGCGCGACTTCATGGGCGCCGTCGAAACAACGGAATTGGGCCGCAAGATCGACGCGCTGGCGCTCGAACTGGGCTTGCAGGCGCTGGCCCGCGAACCGGCAATCCGCCTGAGCGTGAACATGTCGGCGCGCTCCATCGGCTATCCCGCGTGGTTGGCCGCACTGGAACGCGGATTGCGGGCCGACCCGACCATTGCTGAACGGCTGATCCTCGAAATCACTGAAAGTTCGGCCATGGTGATGCCCGACCTTGTGACGGTGTTCATGGCCGAAATGCAGGGCCGCGGCATCTGCTTTGCGCTCGATGATTTCGGGTCGGGCTATACCGCTTTCCGGTATCTCAAGGACTTCTATTTCGACATCATCAAGATCGACGGGCAATTCATCCGAGGCATCAGCGCCGACCCTGACAACCAGGTCCTGGCGCAGGCACTGGTATCGATCGCGCGGCATTTCGACATGTTCACCGTCGCCGAGTCCGTCGAAAGCGAGGCCGACGCCCGCTATCTGATCGACATCGGGGTGGACTGTCTGCAGGGCTATTTCTACGGAATCCCCTCGACCGAGGCGCCTTGGCTGTCGTCGAAGCTCGCGAAATTGGGATGATAGCGCTGTCTTTCCGCACTGCGGCATTGATTCGACTCGGGCGGGGCCGTAAACCAGCCTCCGAGCGCCGACCAGATTGGCCCGCGCCTTTGGAGAGGAGTCCCAATGACCAATGTCGTGATCGTTTCCGCCGCCCGCACCGCAGTGGGGTCGTTCAATGGTACGCTTGCCAACACCCCCGCGCATGAACTGGGCGCCGCGGTGATCGAGGCCGTGGTCGCGCGCGCCGGCGTCGACAAGGCCGAGGTCGAGGAAACCATCCTGGGCCAGGTGCTGACCGCGGGTCAGGGCCAGAACCCCGCCCGCCAGGCCGCCATCCGCGCCGGCCTCCCTGTCGAAGCCTCGGCCTGGAGCCTCAACCAGGTGTGCGGCTCGGGTCTGCGCGCCGTCGCGCTGGGTGCCCAGCACGTGCAGCTGGGCGACGCGGCCATCGTCGTCGCCGGTGGGCAGGAAAGCATGTCGCTCAGCCCTCACGTCGCGCATCTGCGCGCGGGCACCAAGATGGGCGACATGAAGTTCATCGACTCGATGATCAAGGACGGGCTGTGGGACGCCTTCAACGGCTATCACATGGGTCAGACCGCCGAGAACGTTGCGAACCAGTGGCAGATCTCGCGCGAAATGCAGGACGCTTTCGCCCTCGCCTCGCAGAACAAGGCCGAAGCGGCGCAAAAAGCCGGAAAGTTCGCCGACGAGATCATCCCCTTCGTCATCAAGACCCGCAAGGGCGACGTGGTCTTTGATCAGGACGAATACATCCGTCACGGCGCAACGATGGATGCCATGACCAAGCTGAAGCCCGCCTTCACCAAGGACGGTTCGGTCACTGCCGCGAACGCGTCGGGCATCAACGACGGCGCCGCCGCCGTCATGCTGATGACCGAGGCCGAAGCCACCCGCCGCGGCCTGACCCCGCTGGCGCGCATCGCATCCTATGCGACCGCCGGTCTGGAACCGTCGATCATGGGCGTCGGCCCGATCCACGCCAGCCGCAAGGCGCTTGCCAAGGCCGGCTGGTCGGCTGCCGACCTCGATCTGGTCGAAGCGAACGAAGCCTTCGCCGCGCAGGCCTGCGCCGTCAACAAGGACATGGGCTGGAACCCCGAGGTGGTGAACGTCAACGGCGGGGCCATCGCCATCGGTCACCCGATCGGTGCCTCGGGCGCGCGCATCCTGAACACCCTGCTGTTCGAGATGAACCGCCGCGACGCGCGCAAGGGCCTTGCCACGCTGTGCATCGGCGGTGGCATGGGCGTTGCCATGTGCCTCGAACGCTGATTTTTTCTGCAATTGCGAAAAATGGGTGCGCAAGAATATTGCGCCCCCTTCTTACTTTCGGTAACAGAATTTCAAGACAAGCACCCAAGGAGGGAATGATGGGACGGATTGCACTGGTGACGGGCGGCTCGCGCGGGATCGGCGCCGCGATTTCGGTGGCGCTCAAGAATGCCGGCTTCACGGTTGCCGCCAACTATGCCGGCAATGACGAGGCCGCGGCCAAATTCACCGCCGAAACCGGCATCAAGACCTACAAGTGGAACGTCGCCGATTACGAAGCGTCGGCTGCCGGCATCGCAGCCGTCGAAGCCGATCTCGGCCCGATCGACGTGGTGGTCGCCAACGCCGGGATCACCCGCGACGCGCCGTTCCACAAGATGACGCCCGACCAGTGGAAGCAGGTCATCGACACCAACCTGACCGGCGTGTTCAACACCGTCCACCCGATCTGGCCCGGCATGCGCGAGCGCAAGTTCGGCCGCGTCGTGGTGATCTCGTCGATCAACGGCCAGAAAGGCCAGTTCGGTCAGGTGAACTATGCCGCAACCAAGGCGGGCGATCTGGGCATCGTCAAGTCGCTGGCGCAGGAAGGCGCGCGCTTTGGCATCACCGCGAATGCGGTTTGCCCGGGCTATATCGCGACCGAAATGGTCATGGCCGTGCCGGAAAAAGTGCGCGAGTCGATCATCGCGGGCATCCCCGCCGGCCGTCTCGGCGAGCCCGAGGAAATCGCGCGCTGCGTCGCTTTCCTCGTGTCGGATGATGCGGGCTTCGTGAATGGCTCGACCATCAGCGCGAACGGCGCGCAATTCTTCGTTTGATGCTTGTGCGCGGGGGACATCCCCCCGTGCACTCTTGCGCCTGCCCCGTGTGGCGGCATAGTCCTGCGACACAGGGCAGGAGGCAGACATGACACGTTCCAAGGCAACCGCTATCGGCTTTTCTGCCGTGGCTCTTTGGTCCTTGCTGGCGCTCATGACCGTGGCCAGCGCCCCTGTCCCGCCGCTGCAACTGTCGGCCCTGACCTTTGCAATCGGTGGCGCGGTAGGCCTTGTCTGGCTGGCCTTGCGGCGCGAATTGGGCACGCTGCGCCTTGTCCCCCTGCGCGTCTATCTTTTCGGAACGCTGGGGCTCTTTGGCTATCATGCGCTGTATTTCACCGCACTGCGCCTTGCACCGCCGGCCGAGGCGGGGCTGATCTGCTATCTTTGGCCCCTGCTCATCGTCCTGTTCTCGGGCCTGTTGCCCGGTGAGCACCTGCGCACCGGCCATGTCATCGGGGCGATCTTGGGCTTTGCAGGAGCCGCCCTGATCATCGCCCGAGGGATGCAAGGCCTGACCGGAAGCATCGCAGGCTATGGCGTTGCTTTGGTGGCCGCGCTGACTTGGGCGCTGTATTCCCTCGGGTCGCGCCGGTCTGGCACGGTTCCGACCGCGGCGGTCGCGGTCTACTGCATTGCGACGGCAGTATTGTCGGCTATCGCACACGTCGCCTTTGAAACGACCGTTTGGCCAGCAAGCCAATGGGGAACGCCTCGCAATTCTCGGCCTCGGCCTCGGCCCGGTGGGGCTGGCCTTCTATACGTGGGACGTGGGCGTCAAGCGCGGGGATATCCAGCTTTTGGGAACGGCATCCTATGCCGCGCCACTTCTGTCGACACTGGCGCTTGTTGTAACCAGCACAGCCCAAGCCAGTTGGACCCTTGGCCTTGCGGCAGCCCTGATCGCTGGCGGCGCGGCGATTGCCGCGCGCGCCACGCGGAGCGTCAGCCTGCGGCCAGACGCGTGATCTCCTCCTTCAGGCGGAGCTTTTGCTTCTTCATCTCGGCGATCGCGATGTCATCGAAGCCCGGCGCACGTTGCGCGGCTTCCACCTTCTCGGTAAGGGCCTGATGGCGGCGCTTCAGTTCCTGAAGATGTGCGTTCAATGACATGGTCGTCCTCCTCTTTGGGTGTTGCCATGGACCAAGTGCACCACAGTTTCATCTGTTTGTCACATGAAACCTGATGAACTCTGCGTGCAATTGAAACGACCCGGCAAAAGCCCGCCAAACTAGCCCCAGGATACAGCCGCCGCGTCACGCAAGATCGCCCGTGCAGTGGGCGAAAATCATCGGCATCCGCCGCGTGATGCCCGCCGTCGTGCAGCACCAGCGGCGCCAGC
Source organism: Paracoccaceae bacterium (assembly GCA_041397065.1). Lineage (GTDB taxonomy): Bacteria > Pseudomonadota > Alphaproteobacteria > Rhodobacterales > Rhodobacteraceae > Pararhodobacter. Next base: position 111,036 of record JAWKXG010000002.1, read on the forward strand.
AATCGGAAGGGCGCGCGCGATCCCTTGCGGGCGCGCACGATCACCCTGCCGGCATCGCGCCCGATGCGCGCGGTCAGGGGCAACACAGAAATCGCCCCCGCCCGCCCCTCCAGTGCCGTCAGGATATCCGGCAAGCGGGTTGCAAGGTGGATCATCGTCAACCACCCGCCGGACCGGACGCGCCGCAAACCCACCTGCACCCAATCGGCCAAGGGCGTATCCTCGCGCAAGGCCCCGTCACGCCCCGGATCGCGCGCGGGCGGCGACTGGACAGGATAATAGGGCGGGTTGGCGATCACATGGTCGAACCCGATCCTGAGTTCGGACGGCAATCGCGTCAGATCGGCATCGGCGACGGTCAGCGCCAAACCGTTTTCCGCACCGTTGCGCCGGGCCAATTCGGCGTAATCCCGCTGCCGTTCGACACCGTGCAGCGCAAGGCCCGGGACACGGCGCCCCAATGCAAGGAGCGCCGTGCCCGCGCCGCAGCCCAGTTCCAGAACGGATTGGCCGGCCGCCGCATCGACGGCAGCGGCCAGCAAGATCGGATCGGTCGCCGCGCGATAGCCGTGTCGCGGTTGCCAGATCGCCAGCCGCCCCCCAAGGAAGACGTCGCGCGTCAGGTCATCCATTCGGCAAAACCCCGAGGTCGCGCAGGATCGCCTTGGCCATGAAGAAATCGCGGTCCGAGACCATCAGCCGCTGCGGCACGATGGCCAGCGCACTCATATGGACGTCCAGCACAAACGACTCTATACCTTCGGCGTCCAGGGCTGACCTGGCGAAGGGGATAATTGTCGGATCCGTGGTATTCAGCAGCTCTTTCATGCCGATACCAAAGGGGAAACGCCGGGAATTGTCAAAGAACAGAAACGATACAGCATGAATGCGCGCATGAAGTCTCCGCTCGAACGTCTCTCGGATGCCCTTTCGGGTGACATGCAGCGGGTCAACGCCTTGATCCGTCAGCATATGGCGTCCGAAAACGCGCCGCGCATTCTCGAAGTTACCGCCCATCTGATCGAGGCCGGCGGCAAGCGGATCTGCCCGATGATGACCTTGGCGGCGGCTACGCTGTGCGGCTACGAAGGCGAAGCCCATCTGCAGATGGCCGCAACCGTCGAATTCATCCATACGGCCACCCTGTTGCACGACGATGTCGTGGACGAAAGCGCGCAGCGCCGGGGCAAACCCACCGCAAACCTCTTGTGGGACAACAAGTCCAGCGTGCTGGTCGGTGATTATCTTTTTGCCCGGGCGTTCCAGTTGATGGTTGTCCCGAAGAACCTGCGCGCGCTGTCGATCCTTGCGAATGCCTCGGCCGTCATCGCCGAAGGCGAGGTTCTGCAACTGACCGCAGCGCAAGACATTGCCACGACCGAAACGACCTATCTTCAGGTTGTCCGCGGCAAGACAGCCGCCCTGTTCAGCGCGGCAACGCAAGTGGGCGGGGTCATCGCCGACGCCCCCGAACCTGTCATCCAAGCGCTGTTCGATTACGGTGAGGCGATCGGCGTGTGCTTCCAGATCGTCGACGACTATCTGGATTATGGTGCAGCGGGTGGCGGGATCGGCAAGAACATCGGCGACGATTTCCGGGAGCGCAAGCTGACATTGCCCCTGATCCGCGCCATTGCAGCCGCCGACGATGCCGAACGCGACTTCTGGGAACGCACCATCGCGCGTGGACAGCAGTTGGACGGCGATCTCGAGCACGCAATGAGCCTGCTGGCGCGACACGGCGCACTGGCGAGCACCCGGGCAACCGCGTTGGAATGGGCAGACCGGGCGAAAGCCTCACTCACTGTGCTGCCCGACCATCCGCTGCGTCCGCTGATGGCCGAACTGGCCGATTTCGTCGTCGAACGCGTCAGCTAAGGCTGCGCGTCGCCTCGACAAAAGGGGCGAGCGGGCGCAAGGCGGCCTGCGCAGCGTGCAGCGCGGTTTGATCCGCGAAAATGCCAAAGCAGGTCGCACCCGACCCTGTCATCCGCGCCAAAAGGCACCCGGGTTGCGCCGAGATGGCGTCCAGAACACCCGCGACAGGCGGCACCAACGCGCAGGCAGGCTCTTGCAGATCATTGCGCATGCCGGCCAGCCATCCCGCCAGATCGACCGCATCGCGCCAACGCGGCAGATCGCGGGGCATCGGCGGGTTGTCTTTGCGCGCCAAGGCCCGGAAAACCGCCGGGGTCGACAGGCCAACGCCCGGATTGACCAGCAGCAGCCACAACGACGGCACCCCGTCGACCGGCGAGACGTGTTCCCCCAGCCCCTGCATTCGGCTGGGCCGGGGCGCGGCAACGCATACGGGAAGGTCTGCGCCCAACTGCATGAGCGCCTCGGTCCCCGGAAGGGCGCGACCACTGGCCTCGGCCAACAGGTGCAGCGTTGCGGCTGCATCCGATGACCCGCCCCCCATGCCCGACGCCACCGGCAGGCGCTTGTCCAAGGTCAGCCCGCCGTGCGCCGCCCCGAACAGGCGCGCTGCCCGCAAGACAAGGTTATCGGCCTCGTCCACCAAGGCCGCGGCGCCTTGCCCCGTCACAACCAGCGACAATGGCGCCTCGGGGTCGAGCACCAGACCGTCACCGAACTCGGTAAAAACCACCAGCGAATCGAGCAGATGATACCCATCAGCGCGCTGCCCGGTGACATGCAGCGTCAGGTTGATCTTGGCCGAAGCCGTCCGAGCAAGAGACGTCATTCCGAGGCGGCACCCGTGCTCGCCAGCGGGGGCGGCCCTCGTCCTCCAGCACCGCATCCAGACCGTCTTCGATCTTGCGGCGCACCCGGTCTTCGTCAAGATCGTCCGCCGGTGCAAACGACAGCGCCCGGCGCCATTGGAACCGTGCCTCGCGATGGCGTCCGACCGCCCAATAGACATCGCCAAGATGGTCGTTCAGGATGGCGTCCGTCGGCTCGAGCTCTACCGCGCGTTCCATATGCGACACCGCCTGTACATAGCGCCCCATACGGTACAGGGCCCATGCCAGACTATCGACGATATAGCCACTGTCCGGTTGCGCCGCGACAGCCCGCTGGATCATCGACAGCGCTTCATCCAGATTCTCGCCACGCTCGACCAGTGTATAGCCAAGGTAATTCAGCACCGATGGCTGATCCGGATCATCCTCGAGCGCGCGCCGGAAATCGGCATAGGCCGATTCCCACTGACCGGTGCGTTCGAACGCGACGGCGCGCGCGAAATACAGCTGCCAGCCGGGTTCGACGCCTGCGGCCTCGAACTGCGCGGTCGCGCGTTCATAGGCTGCGAGGGCTTCGTCGTGGCGGCCCGCGCGGCGCAGGAAATCGCCCAGCAACTGCGGCCCCGCAAGCGACTGCGGGTTTGCATCGACCGCGGCGCGCAGAACGTCGATCGCGGCATCCATCTGCCCGAGGCTTTCCATCACGCTCGCCTGCCCCAGCCGGGCCGCAATGGCAAATCCGTCGTCATCGGGGATCCGGGCATAGGCCGCAACCGCAGCCTCGCCCTGCCCGAGATGTTCGAAGATCTGACCGACCAGCAATTGCGCATCGAACAAGCGCGGATTCACCGCGACCGCTGCCTGCGCATAGATCAGCGCGTCCAGAAGGTTTTCTGCCGACCGCGTCGCCGACGCCATGACGGCAAAAACCTCGGCCATGCCCTGAGCGGGCGTCCGGACCAGATCGAATGGCAGCGCGCGCCCTTCGGAATAGGCGGCAACCATCGCGGCGATCTGCGGATCGTTGCTGCCGTTGAACACATCGCCCAGAACGACCAGCGCGTCGTCGTAGCGTTCCGTCAGTGCCAGAAGCTGGGCATAGGCGATATACCCGCGCCGGTTCAGGGCAATGGCTCCGTCGCCTTCCTGTTGCTCGAGGATGACCAGCGCGCCCTCGACATCGCCCACCATGGCCAGCGCCAGCGCGCGACAATACAGGGCGAAGGGGCGCAGCGTCTCGTCTGCCTCGACGACGGCGAAATCGGCCAGAGCATCGGACATCTGCCCCCTGCCCATGTTCGCCCAAGCCTTGGCCAAGCCTTCGACCAGCGGATGAATCACGACCTCGCCCGACGACAATTCAGTGGCGGCGGCGTAATCCTCGGTCTGGAAAGCCAGCGACAGAAGGGCCAGCGCCGCCGAACGGCTTGCGGGATCTTCGGCAAGCAACTGGCGCGCATTGTCGGCGATGGCTTCGAAATCACCAGTCGACATGCCGGCGACGACAGCAGCGTCGATCACGCCGAGGTCATCCGCCGCGAAACTCAGAAGGCGGTTCAGGTAGATTTGCGCCGAAGCAAAATTGTTATCCAGCCGCGCCTGCCGCGCCGCCAGATAGGCACCCGATGCGCTTTGGGCCAGAACAGGGGCGGGTTGCCACGCAAGACTTGCCCTCAGCAGGGACCACAGGATCGGGCGGAGGGTCATCGAAAAGGGCAAGGCGGACTCCTGCTCGGGCCGGGGTTTGCCCCAGATGTAACGACGCAAGCACCCGGGGGCAATGCATGGCTGCGCCGGCGCTCTTCACGCCGGCGCGATCCGCGGCTCACATATTGGGATAATTCGGGCCATCGCCGCCCTGCGGCGTGGTCCAGTTGATGTTCTGCGACGGATCCTTGATGTCGCAGGTCTTGCAATGCACGCAGTTCTGGAAGTTGATCACGAACTCGGGCTTGCCGTCCTTTTCGACCACTTCATAAACCCCCGCCGGGCAATAGCGCTGCGCGGGCTCGGCATATTTCGGCAGGTTCACCGAAATCGGCACCGACGGATCTTTCAGGCGCAGGTGCGCGGGTTGCGATTCTTCGTGGTTGGTGAAGCTGAACGCCACGTTGGTCAGACGGTCGAACGACAGCTTGCCGTCAGGCTTGGGATAGTTGATCGGTTGATAATCCTTGGCCTCGCCCGTCGATTGCGCGTCGGTCTTGCCGTGCTTGAGCGTGCCGAACAGGCTGAACTGGAAAATGGTCTGGAACCACATGTCGAACCCGCCCAGCGCCATGCCGCCCAAGGGGCCAAAGCGCGCGTTCAGCGGGGCAACGTTGCGCACCCGCTTCAGGTCCTTGCCGACCGGGCCGGTCCGCAGCGCGGTGTTATAGGCGTCCAGCGTGTCACCCTCGCGGCCCGCCTGAATCGCGGCATAGGCGGCCTCGGCCGCGTCGATGCCCGAATGCATCGCGTTGTGGTTGCCCTTGATGCGCGGCAGGTTGACCAGACCGGCCGAACAGCCCAGCAGCGCGCCGCCGGGGAACGCCACTTCGGGGATCGACTGGAAACCGCCCTTGGTCACCGCGCGCGCGCCATAGGCCACGCGCTTGCCGCCTTCCAGCAAGGCCGCGATCTTGGGATGATGCTTGAACCGCTGGAATTCCATATAGGGATACAGATACGGGTTCTTGTAGTTCAGATCGACGATATAGCCGACATAAACCTGATTGTTATCAAGGTGATAAACGAAGGAACCGCCGCCGTTCTTGAAACCCAAAGGCCAGCCCAACGTGTGGGTGACTTCGCCTTCGTTGTGCTTTTCCGGGTCGACTTCCCAGATTTCCTTCATGCCGATGCCGAATTTCGGCACGTCGCAATGCTTGGCCAGATCGAATTTCGCGATCACTTCCTTCGACAGCGACCGCGCACCTTCCGACAGGAAGACATATTTCCCGTGCAGTTCCCATGCCCGGCTCGGTGTTCTCGCCGATGCTGCCGTCAGCTTCGAGGCCGAAGACCCCGCGACGACGCCCTTGAGCGAGCCATCCTCGCGGTAAACCAATCGCTGGCGGACATGCCCGGAAAATCTCGACGCCCAGCGCCTCGGCCTGTTCGGCCATCCAGCGGGTGACGTTGCCCATCGACACGATATAGTTGCCGTGGTTGTTCATCAGCGGCGGGAGGATCAGGATTGGGATGCGCAGTTGCCCTGCCTCGCCCAGCATATAGAAATTGTCTTCCTTGACCGGCACGTTCAGAGGGCGCCCTTTTCCTTCCAGTCGGGCATCAGCCGGGTCAGGCCCGACGGGTCCAGCACCGCGCCCGACAGGATATGCGCGCCGACTTCCGAGCCCTCGAGAACCACGACGTTCAGGTCGGCATCGAGCTGCTTGAGCCGGATCGCCGCCGACAGACCGGCAGGACCGGCACCGACGATGACGACGTCATATTCCATGGATCTGCGTTCGATCTCGGACATGGGGGCTCCTTGCAGATGTGACGCAGGCTTTGCGGCAATTTTCTTTCGCAGGTGGATACCCGTTGCGACCTGTCAAGGTCAATTGCGACCGCGCGTCAGAACAGCCCCTGCACGGTTTTTTGCGCCCCGCGCCGACCGGCTCAACGCTGCAACATCACGCTGCGCGATCCACCGGCGCTGTTCGCCATGAAACCGACGGCGCGATCGGTGTCATAGAACATCAGCGCCCCCAACTGCGTTGCGATCCGCTGCCCACCTGCCACCAGTATCGCAGCGGCGACGCACAGCCAGAAGCACCTCGACTTCGTCAGCGGGCAAGTGTGCCGGGCTCAGATCTTCGATCGTCAGGTCAGAGGCGCGTCATTCGTCTCGTGCCCCTGTGCATCGGTATCCACGCGCAACACATTCAGCACCGTGCCCTCGCCCTGCGCGCCGATCATGAGCACCCGGTTCCGGGCTGCACCCACAAGCTGACCGGCAAGGAATTCGTGCCGGTGGTCATGCCCGTGCCCGCAGCGACCATGCGCCACTCGCCCGCCAGTGCACCGGCCAGATCCGCCTCGGTCGTGACCGCCCCCGCCGGACCATCGAGGCAGGGCGACAGGATCGTGGTCTGCTCGGCCTGCACGGGGCTGGCGGCGACAAGGGCAAGAACGGCAGCGCGAAGGAACGGGGTCATCGGGGCCCTTGATGCTATGGTCAAGGTCATGTCGTCCGGCGCGGTGCGATGGTTCAATCGAAACGCGGTGAACAGCCTCGGGGGTTGCGACTTTCGCCGCGCCATGTTATCTGGTGAAAGGGAACTGATCTGAATGCCCCGGGCCATGGCCGCGGGCGTTTTCATTGGTGTGAGGACCGATGGAAAAGATCCCGATGACCCGCCGCGGCTTCGACGCGCTTGACGAGGAGCTGCGCCAACTGAAGACTGTCGAAACGCCCGGCCGTCATTCGCGCTGATTTCCGAAGCGCGGGAACACGGTGACCTGTCGGAGAACGCCGAACATCACTCGGCCCGCGAAAAGCAGAGCTTCATCGAAGGCCGGATCAAGGAAATCGAAGGCATGCTGGGCGGCGCCGAAGTGATCGACCCGACCAAACTGTCGGGGTCGATCAAGTTCGGTGCGACCGTGACCATCGTCGATGAAGACACCGACGAGGAGCGCACCTATCAGATCGTCGGCGAGTCCGGCCGATATCGAACGAAACCTGCTGAACATCCGCTCGCCCATCGCGCGCGCGCTGATCGGCAAGGAACCCGGGGATTCGGTCGAAGTCCGCACCCCGGCGGCGATCGCAGTTACGAAGTGATCTCAGTCGAATACAAAATGAGACAGGGCCGACCATGACGCCCGCCAAATTCCAGGTGCCCCCGCCCCGCCTCCGCGACGCAAGCGGATGGCCGCCGAATGGGTCGCCTTCGGCTTGTCTCTGGTCTGGCTGACGATGATTGTTGTCGCCTTCCGCCTGCTGGGGCGGCAGGGCATGCAGATGTCCGACACGCTGGGGTTGATCGTGATCGCACTGGCCGTGTTCCTGCCGATTGCGGTGATCTGGCTTTCGGCTTGGTGCTGCGGGCCGCCCAACAGATGCGCGACGAAAGCCGCCGTCTGCATCTGACCGTCGAAGGGATGCGCCGCGGCTGGATCCGCGATCAGCAGGCATCCGGGCAAGGCCCTGAAACCAACGGTGCTGGACATGCTGGGCGATATCGCCCAAGCCCAGCGCAAGACCGAGGATCAGTTGGCCATGTTCGTCACCACCCGCAACCGGCCGCCCCTGCGGCGGCCCGGCCTGCAGGATATCGACGACCTGCCCGAGGGCGAAAATGCGCAACCGGTGCTGGCGCTTGAAAACCCCTTGCCCCCGCGAAACCGCTGGCGCCGGGCGACGTGATCCGCGCGCTGCATTTCCCCGAGAACGAACATGACGAACCCGGGTTCGCCGCCCTGCGTCGCGCGCTGGAAGACCATGCCACCGCCGAGCCGATTCAGGCCGCGCAGGATGTGCTGACCGCCCTGTCGTCCGAAGGCATCTACATGGAAGACCTGCACCCGGACCGCGCCCGCCCTGAAGTCGGCGCGCGTTTGCCACCGGCATGCGCGGCGCCGAGATTTCGGCGCTCGGTGGATCTGCGACCGGTCCTGCCTTGCGTTGACCACGGCAAGGATGCGCTCGGACCTCGTGTTCCGCGATGCGGCGCACCGCTTCCTGCGCAGTTTCGACAAGCAGTTCGCGCGGTTCGAAGAACAGGCCACCGATGCCGAAATCGCCCGCTTCGCCGAAACGCGCTCGGCGAGGGCTTTCATGCTGCTTGGCCGCGTGACCGGCATATTCGGATAACACCATGAACACCCTGTCCCCTCGCCAGTCCTTCTGGCTGGGCCTGCGAAATGGCGGGCCTTTTGTCCTGATTGTCGGGCCATTCGGACTTGTGTTCGGTGTCGTCGGGACCGAAGCGGGCCTGTCCCTAGCGCAGACGATGGGCTTTACCATCGCCGTGATCGCCGGTGCAGCTCAGCTGACCGCGGTCCAACTGATGCGCGAGGAGGCACCCGACCATCATCGTGCTGGTCACCGCGCTGGCGGTCAACCTGCGCATGGCGATGTTCGCCAGCCTGCCCCCATTTGGGCAAGGCGTCCCTGTGGCAGCGCGCGGTGGTTGCCTACCTGATGGTCGATCAGGCCTATGCGACGTCGATCCTTCGCTATGAACAGAACCCACGAGGACAGTGTCGCGGCGAAATTCGCCTATTACATCGGGGTCGTGACGTTGATTGCCCCGACTTGGTATCTGGGCACATTGGCCGGCGCGTTGCTGGGCAACCAGATCCCCGCGTCGATCCCCATCAGAGCGGCGGTGCCGATTGCCTTTCTTGCGCTTATTGGCCCCATGCTCCGGACGCTGGCCCATGTGGTGGCAACGCTGGTGTCGGTGGTGCTGGCGCTGGTGTTTGCCGGTCTGCCCTATAATCTGGGCCTGCTGGTCGCGGCCCTCGCGGCGATGGTCGCGGGCGCGTGGGTCGAAACTTGGCAAGCCCGCCAGAGAGGAAAGAGGGGAACGTCATGACCCAGTCGGCCGGCACGATCTGGGCTGTCATCATCGGCCTCGCGCTGGGAACCTTCGTCCTGCGCTTTTCCTTTCTGGGGCTGATCGGCGGGCGGCAATTGCCCGAGTGGCTGCTGCGTCTGCTGCGCTATACCCCTGTTGCCGTCATTCCGGGGTTGATGGCGCCACAGGTCTTTCGGCCGCAAGCCACAACCGGACTGCCCGACCCGGTGCTGGTTTCCGCGGTTGCGGTCGCCCTGGCCGTGGGTGTCTGGCGCAAGAACGCGATCTGGGCAATGTTGGCGGGCGCCACAGTTCTGGCCGCCCTCACACTGCTGACGCGCGCCTGATCACTGCGTGTATTGCTGCCGCTCGGTGGGTTCGGCGTCGGAATAGATCCGTTCTTCGGTCACACCCGGGATCTGCGCGAACTGGTCCGACAGATTGTTCGGATAGAACGACGATTCGAAGTGCTCGAACCCCGGAACGCGGCGCAGGATGTCGAAAATCGACCGCGCACAATAGGCATCTGGCACCGGCCCGGCCTGTTCGGCCAGCCGCAAGATGTATTCGGCCGTTTCCGGCGCGACCTGCAGGTGCTGGATGCGCACGTGATGGGTCCGCCGAGCGTGGTAATACGTGTATCGATACAGTTGCGCGTCGTTGAACCCGTAATGCACATCATGGCGTTCGGGCGACAACGGATGCGTCCACGATCCTGCGGGATCGAACAGCACGCGTTGGCTAGGGGCGTTGATCATCAGCGCCGAATGCTCGCCCGATCCGCGTTCGTTGTCGATCACATTGAACAGGACGATCTCGGCCGGGCCTTCGTGGACATAGCGCGCGGCGATCACGTCCTCTTCAGGGGCCCAGACGGCCGGCTTGGTGCAGGCGGCCACCAGTCCGACGGCGACCACAAGCAACAGACGCAAAAAGCGGTGCATCGGCGCCTCTCCCCCTTCTGACACGAGAAGACCCCCGCGATACGGTCGCGGGGGGCAGAACTCAGGCGTTGACCAGCGCCATGAAAATCAGCGCGCCGATCGCGATCGCAGCGACCCAGATCGACATCTTGATGAACCCGGCAAAGGTCTTCTCGTGAACCGAGGTGTCCATCGACCCGTGAACGTGATGTTCAGCCATTTTCTTGTCTCCCGTGAACTGGTTGTGACGTCTTCCATAGCCTATGGAAAATCCGCTGTCACCCGCCTTTGGCGTCGCTCGCGGCCCCGGATTGCCACAGCCACGCCCCGTTCGCATTGCGCCAGCGCCGGACGCGCCCGCGGCTTAGCAGGTGGTTGAGATGGGCGATGGCTTCGACCAGCGCCATGCCGAACTCGGCCTCGCCGATCTCGCGCTTGAAGAGCGGTGGAAAGCACTGGGCGGCTGTGCGCGGCGTGGCAAGATGCTGTTCCAGCCGGGCCAGCGCCCCGACATGGTTGTCGATCATCTGCCGCAACCGGAACGGCAGCCCGGTAAATGGCAGCTTGTGGCCGGGCAGCACAAGATGCCGCTCTTCGGCAAAGGCGCCAAGGCGTTCGCAACTGTCCATCCAGTCACCCACCGGATCCGCGTCAGGTTCGGTGGCATACACGCCAAGATTGGCGCTGATCCCCGGCAGCAACTGGTCGCCACCGATCACCAGATCGTCGTCGAGGCTCCAGAACGTGGCGTGTTCGGGGGCGTGACCGTCGCCGCAGCGCACCACCCAACGGCGCCCCCCCATGGAAATCGTGTCGCCTTCCTTGATTCGCGTGAATCCCAAGGGCATCGGCGCGACGATATCGGCAAAGTTGAACGGGCGTTCGGTCGCACGGCGTGCGATCTCGGCCTCGTCCATGCCGGCGCCGCGCCAGTAGGCCAGAGTTTCGGGAACGGGCAGGCTCTGTTCGTCCAGCGTCAGCATCCGCGCGAACAGCCACGCTGTCCGCGTCGTGACAAGTTCCGCCCCGAATTCGGCCTGCAACCAACCCGCAAGACCAACGTGGTCAGGGTGGTGATGGGTCACCACGACCCGCCGGATGGGACGCCCGCCCAAGGGCCCGGCCATCAGGTCAGCCCAGATCGCGCGGGCTTTCTTGCTGGCGAACCCCGTGTCGATCACGGTCCAGCCGTCACCATCGTCCAGCGCGAAGACGTTGACATGGTCCAGCGCCATCGGCAGCGGCAACCGCAGCCACAGCACACCGGGCGCAACGGTGATCGCCTGCCCCGGTTCGGGCGGGGTCTCGAACGGATAGCGGATGCCGCCTTGGGTCGGGGTCAGGACGGTCACGCGCTTTCCAGATCCTCGACCGACAGGGCATAGAGCTGATCGGCCCCTGCCCGCATCTGCACCAACAGCGATTCATGTTCGGGCAAAATACGGTCGATGAACACCGCTGCCAGCCGCGCGCGTGGCCCGCCAATGTCCTGCATCGCGGCCTTCAGGTGATAATGCGCCCCCAGCACCCGCGCGAAGGCCCGCAGAAACGCCACGGCCCCGGCATTGCGGTCATTGGGCGACTGTGCCGCAACCCATTCGGTGGCCTCGCGCAGGGTTTCGGCCGCTTCCCAGACCTTGCCCGCCAGTTCGGGCAACGACCCGCGCGCGGCCTCGGCGGCATCCTCCACCTCTTGCAGAAGCCGACAGGCAGCTTCGCCGCCGTCCATCATCTTGCGACCGACTAGGTCCATCGCCTGAATGCCGTTCGTGCCTTCATAGATCGGCGTGATACGGGCATCGCGGAAATACTGGGCAGCGCCGGTTTCCTCGATGAAGCCCATGCCGCCATGGATCTGAACGCCCATCGACGACACTTCGCAGCCAATGTCGGTCCCATGCGCCTTGGCAAGAGGCGTCAGCAGTGCCGCCCGCGCCTGCCAGCTTTCCTTGCCCGAAGCCCGCCCCATGTCGATCGCCAGCCCGCATTCAAGGGCGATGGCGCGCGCGGCAAAGACCTCGGCCTTCATCACGGCCAGCATCCGCCGGACATCCGCGTGGTCAATGATCGCGCCCTCGCCCAAGGGCGTCTTGCCTTGCTTGCGGTCGCGCGCATAGGCCAAGGCGTGCTGATAGGCGGCCTCGGCCACGCCGATGCCCTGCGCACCGACTCCCAGACGCGCGTTGTTCATCATGGTGAACATCGCCGCCATGCCGCCATTGGGTTTGCCGACCATCCAGCCGCGCGCGCTCTCGAAGCTCATGACGCAGGTCGGCGAGCCGTGGATCCCCAGCTTGTGTTCCAACGACACGACCCGCAGGCTGTTGCGTTCGCCCGGGTTGCCTTGGGCGTCGGGCAGGAATTTTGGCACCATGAACAGGCTGATGCCACGCGTCCCCGGCGCCCCGTCAGGCAGGCGCGCCAGCACGAGGTGGCAGACGTTTTCGGCCACGTCGTGATCGCCCCACGTGATGAAGATCTTCTGCCCGGTGATCGCAAAGGTTCCGTCGCCGTTGTCCTCGGCTTTCGAACGCAGCGCACCCACATCGGACCCGGCTTGCGGTTCGGTGAGGTTCATCGTCCCCGTCCATTCACCGCTGATCAGCTTGGGCAGGTACAGGGTCTTGATTGCGTCCGACGCATGATGCTCCAGCGCTTCGATCTGCCCCTGGCTCAGCAGCGGGCAGAGTTGCAGCGACAGGTTCGCACCCGCCATCATGTCGGCCATCGCCGTGTTCAGCGTCTGCGGCAGGCCCATCCCCCCGAATTCGGGCGAGGCCGAGATCCCCAACCAACCGCCCTGCGCGATCTGGCCGTAAGCCTCTTTGAAGCCCGGCGAGGTCCGGACAACCCCGTTTTCCAGCCGCGCGGGATGCAGGTCGCCCGACCGGTTCAGGGGCGCCATGACGCCATCACACAGCTTGCCCAGTTCGGTCAGGATCGCCTCGGTCACATCGGCCCCGGCATCCGCGAAAAGGTCGGTCGATGTCAGCGCGCCGTAACTCAGGACGCGGTCGAGAAGGAAACGGAATTCGCCGACAGGAGAAGTGAAGGGCATGACAGGACTCCGATCTGTGTATGGCCCGTGCTCTAGACAGGGCAGCCGCGACTTGGCAAGGCGCTGTCCAGAAGGTATGGCCCAGAATAGCGGGGTTTTTCCCGCGACGACAAAAAACGCAGCGTCACGATCATGCCCCAGACCGCCCGGCTGAAAGACAGGCCCGACGATATCGCCCAGGCCGCCGCGATCCTGCGGGCCGGGGGCCTCGTCGCGATGCCCACCGAAACGGTGTATGGGCTGGCAGCCGACGCCTGCAACGACCACGCCGTCGCCGCGATCTTTGCGGCCAAGGGCAGGCCCCGTTTCAACCCGCTGATTGTCCATGCCGACAGCCTGACCATGGCCGCGTCCGTGGCCGAAGTCACCCCGCTCGCCGAACGCCTTGCCGCGTTCTGGCCCGGCCCGCTGACGCTGGTCCTGCCGCTGCGCGCGGGGGCCGCGCTGTCGCCGCTGGTAACGGCGGGCCTTGATACCGTGGCGCTGCGCCTGCCCGCGCATCCGGTGGCGCGCGCGTTGCTGGCGGCATTCGGTGGTCCGCTCGCCGCGCCATCGGCGAACCCCTCTGGTCGCATCAGTCCCGTCAGCGCCGAGCACGTGTTCGCGGGCCTTGAAGGGCGGATCGACGCCGTAATCGATGGCGGTCCTTGCGCGGTCGGCCTTGAATCGACGATCGTCGACGCCTCGGGCAGCGAGCCCCGGCTGCTGCGCGCCGGCGGCATCGCCGTCGAGACCATCGAAGCGGCTCTCGGCCAGCGCCTGCCGCTCGTCAGCGGGGGCGCCGTCACCGCGCCGGGCCAACTGGCGTCGCATTACGCACCACGCGGCCGCGTCCGGCTGAACGTCACCCGACCCGACCCGGATGAAATCTGGGTTGGCTTCGGGCCGTGCCCGGGCGCGGCCCTGACCCTGTCCGCCACGGGCGACCTGACCGAAGCCGCCGCGCGCCTGTTCCACGCCTTGCACGACGCCGACGCCATGGCGGGCGCAGGGGGGCGGATCGCCTTCGCCCCTGTTCCCGAAACCGGCCTTGGCCGCGCGATCAACGACCGCTTGCGCCGCGCTGCCGCGCCCCGGCCATCGGAAACGCAGCCACCTTCCTGAGCAGCCACGCGGGGCTTCTCACGACATTTTCCAGGGAACGCCACCATCAGGCTGAAATGCTGGCAATAACCCCCGGCGCGGTTTATCCCGAAAGAACAGGAGGACACCGATGACCCAGAGCACCCCGAATCCGCTGTATGATGCCCTGTTCGCCCCGCTACGCGGGCGCGAATCGTCCTTCCTGACCTTGCCCGATGGCAGCAGCCTTTCTGGCGCGGCGTTCCACGATCTGTGCGCGCGGATAGCGACCACGCTGGCGGAACTGGGTCTCGCGCCCGGCGACCGCATGGCGGTGCAAGTTGAAAAGAACCCGACGGCCCTCGCCCTGTATGGGGGGGCTGTGATGGCCGGTGTCGTCTTCTTGCCACTCAACACGGCTTATACCGCCGACGAGATTGCCTATTTCCTGCAGGACGCCGGCGCCGCGCTGGTCGTTGTCGATGGCCGCAAGGCCACCGCGCTGCAAGACGTCGCCGCGCGTGCCGGGTCGCGGATGATGGTCCTGAACGCGGATGAGTCCGGAGACTTCGCCGCGATGATCGCCACGGCCCGGCCCGCCAGCGCCGCCGTCGCGCGCGGGGCGGACGATCTCGCCGCGCTGCTCTATACCTCGGGCACGACGGGGCGTTCGAAAGGCGCGATGCTCAGCCACGGCAACCTCCTGTCGAACGCCGAAGTCCTGACCGCGCATTGGGAATTCACCGATCGCGACGTCTTGCTGCACGCCTTGCCGATCTTCCACACGCACGGGCTTTTCGTCGCCACCAACACGCTTCTTCTGGCAGGCGGTTCCATGATCTTCCTGCCAAGGCTCGACATCGACGCCCTGATCACGTGGCTGCCCAAAGCGACAAGCCTGATGGGCGTTCCCACTTTTTATACACGATTGCTGGATGATCCCCGGTTCACCCGCGAACTGGTTGCACATTTCCGACTTTTCATTTCCGGCTCGGCCCCGCTGCTGGCGGAAACCCACGTCGCCTTCGAGGAACGGACCGGACACCGGATCCTCGAACGCTATGGCATGACCGAAACGAACATGAACACCTCGAACCCCTACCGGGGCGAGCGCCGCGCGGGCACGGTGGGCATGCCCCTGCCGGGTGTCGAGTTGAAGATCACCGATCCCGACACCGGCGCTGCCGTGCCCCAAGGCGACATCGGCCTGATCGAAGTGCGCGGGCCGAACGTGTTCCTTGGATACTGGCAGATGCCTGAAAAGACCGCCGCCGAACTGCGGGCCGACGGGTTTTTCATCACCGGCGATCTCGGCCGGATCGACGACGATGGCTATGTCACCATCGTCGGACGGCAGAAGGATCTGATCATCGCCGGCGGTTACAATATCTATCCCAAGGAAATCGAGCTTGAACTCGACGAGGCCACGGGCGTCCTCGAAAGTGCCGTCATCGGCGTGCCGCATCCCGACTTGGGCGAGGCCGTGCTCGGGGTTCTTGTCGCCAAACCCGGAGAAACCCCCGACACCGACGCCATTCTGGCCGATATCGGCCAACGCCTCGCGCGCTTCAAGGTTCCCAGGGCGCTGGTCGTCCTGCCCGAACTGCCGCGCAATACGATGGGGAAGGTGCAAAAGAACGTGCTGCGCGGTCAGTTCAAGGACCGCTTCACCCGCTAAGCCCCCTCATCTGTCCGAAAATATCCTGGGGGTGAATGGCCGCAGGCCAGAGGCAAGCCCCCTGCCCCGCAGACCACCGGCGCCGCCTGCTCAGACCCCGGACATTTCCGCGACAATCGCCGTCGCGGCCGCCACCGGGTCGGTCGCCGCCCAGACCGGACGTCCCACGACGATATGATCCGCGCCCGCGCGCAGCGCGTCGGCGGGCGTCGCGATGCGTTTCTGGTCATTGGCCGCCGTCCCCGTGGGTCGCACGCCCGGCGTCACGATCAGGCGTCCCTCGGCCTGAGGCAGCGCCCGGATCATCGCCGCCTCGTGCGGCGAGGCAATGACGCCATCCGCCCCGGCCTCGAAGGCCTTCGCGGCACGTTCGGTGACGATCTCCGCCATGTCGCCCGGTTTGATCAGCGAGGCATCAAGATCAGCCCTGTCCAGCGCCGTGAGAATCGTCACACCCAGAATCTTCAGCCCTGTGCCTGCGGCGCCCGCCTTGGCGGCGCGCACCACATGCGGGTCGCCATGCACCGTCAGGAAATCCAGATCGAACTGCGCGACACCGCGCACGGCCGCCTCGACCGTGGCGGGGATGTCAAAGAACTTCATGTCCAGAAAAATGCGCTTGCCCATTTCCCCTTTCAGCTCGTTCGCCAGTGCCAGCCCGCCACCCGTCAGCATGCCCAGCCCGATCTTGTAGAAGCTGACGCTGTCGCCCAGCTTCTGCGCAAGCTCGAGCCCGGCAATGACATTCGGCACATCCAGGGCGACGATGAGGCGGTCATCGGCAGGCAGGGTCATGGCGGTCTCTCCGGTTCAGGGGCAAAGGGGTTACGCGCTGATAAGCCTCCGGTGCCGCAAGGGCAAGCGCGCGGTGCCCTTGCCATCGAGCCGCACAGGGCTAGAGTCGATGTGGCGCCGAACGAAGGCACGCTGAAGGCACCACTTATGAATCTGATCTCCGCCCCTCGCCCCGATGACCCTCGGCTGGCCCGCAATGGGTCCTTTCCCGTCGGCGTGCGGGCACTCAGCCTGTCCGACCCGAACCGGATCGACCTATCCCTGTCCGCGACCGAACCGGTCCGCGGGCCACGGGCCTTGCGTTCGGAACTCTGGTATCCGGCGGCGCCCGGTACGGCATCGGGCGGCACCTATCGCACGCTTCTGCGGGATGGCGTCACGCCGATCACGCTGCAAGGCCACGCAATGCGCGAGGCCACGCCCTCGGCTGACGGGCCCTTTCCGCTGGTGATCATCAGCCATGGCTATCCCGGAAACCGCTTCCTGATGGCGCATTTCGCGGAACACCTCGCCTCGCACGGGTATACGGTGGTCGCCGCCGATCATCCCCAAAGCACCTATGACGATCAGGGCCCATTCGGCGCGACCCTCTATCACCGTCCGCTGGATCAGGCCTTTCTGCTGCGCCACTTGGCCAGCGACGCCCGCTTTGCCCCCCTTGTCGATGCCCGTCGCAGCGCGGTCATCGGCTATTCGATGGGGGGATATGGCGCGCTGGTGTTCGGCGGCGCGGGCATCAGCGCCGAGACAGTCACATCAGAAGTCGCGCCACCCCACGGCTTGTTGGCCGAGCATCGCGCCGGCAGCGCCGACCATGCACGGCTGACCGACCCACGCCTGCGGGCGATCATCGCGATCGGGCCTTGGGGCATGGGGCGCGGGGTCTGGGACGAGGACGGCCTCGCCGGGTTGCAGGTGCCGCTCATGGTGATGGCGGGCAGCGCCGACACGATCTCGGACTACGCCGCGATGCGCCGCATCGTTTCGGGCGCGAGCCACGTCCCGCGCCACCTTCTGACCTTCGAGAATGCTGGCCACAACGCCGCTGCCCCGATCCCGGCACCGGCCGAAAGCCACGCGTTCAGTGACAGACTGGGATGGTATCCGTTCGAACACTATGCGGACGCCGTCTGGGACAGCCTGCGGATGAACGCCATCGCCCGACATTTCGCGCTGGCCTTCCTTGCGCAACATCTGGGTGGAGACCCTGCGCAGGCATCCTTGTTGAACATTCCCGACACAAGGCCACAGGAAACGCCCAAACCTGCGGCCCCGTGGCCGGGTTTCGGCACCAAAGACACACCACCCCCAGCGGGCCTGCGCTTTGAAAGCCATGCCGCCCAGCCGCGCTAGGCTCAGGCAATCGCTTCCATGCGCTCCTTGCTCATGGTGCCCGGCACGATGGTGATCGGCACCGGCAGGGTGCCGGAATTGCGCGACAGTTGCGTCACCAACGGCCCCGGTCCCGAACGGTCATCCCCCGCGCCCAACACCAGAACGCCGATCTCGGGATCGGTCGCGATCTGGTCGAGGATCTCCTCCACCGGCTTGCCTTCACGGACGACCAGTTCGGGCTGGATGCCATGCTTGTCGCGCATCCACTTGGCGAACACCTCGAAATGCGCCTCGATCCGCTCGCGCGCTTCGGCGCGCATCAGGTCGCCGACGCCCATCCAGTGCTGGAATTCCTCGGGCGGGATCACGGACAGGATCTGAACGCCCCCACCGGTATGTGCCGCCCTGAGCGCCGCATAGCGAATCGCATTGAGGCATTCCCGGCTGTCATCAAGCACCACAAGAAACTTGCGCATGCTGTCTCCCTGTTGTTTCCGGTATCATTGCCCAAGGGGCACAGGCTGTCCAGCGCGGTTTCCCGTCACTCGGTGAAACCCTGCGTCGGGATCTTCAGCGGCGCGCCGCAATGTTTGCAATGCACCGCGTCGGGATCGTGCCGTTCCAGCCCGCAGGCCTTGCACGCATGGCGCACCTTGGTGGGTTGCACCATTGCCCGGGCGAACTGAACGAACAGCGACACGCCGATCACCATCACCGCGACCGAGAACAATTTGCCCCCCGTCGAATGAAGCGTGATATCCCCGTATCCGGTGGTCGTCAGCGTCGCCACCGTGAAATAAAGCGCATCGACATAGGCTTCGGGCCCCGAATGCGCCTCGAAGAACAGTGCGAAGGCCAACGAGGTCGTGACGAAAAGAAAGACGACGAGGTTGACCGCCGCCATGACCTTGTCCTCGTGACGGCGGAACAGCGGGCTGTCCCGGCGCAGGTCGCGGATCAGGTGATAGGAATGCAGCAAACGCAACCCCCGCAGGATCCGCAAGACAGCGACATCCTCGGTCACCAATGGCGCCACCAGCAACGACACCAGCACGATCATGTCGGCGATCGTGTAAACCTGCATCAGCATCTTGCGCCGGTCTTCGGCCACCCACAGGCGCGCGGCGAAATCCAGCAGGATCGCCACCCCCAGCAGCGTCGACACGACCGTCATTGCAAAGGTCTGCGGCAAGGCGGCGGCGATGATGAAGAACGCGATCGACCCGACGTCGAACAGGATCAACCCGTACCGGAACCGCGTGGCCCGTTTGCTGCGCCCTTGGTACAGCAGCCGAACCTCGCGGTGGAATGCGCCTTCGCTCATGCGGTCGACTTGGCCCAATCCCAATAGAGCTCGCGCGCGCGCCGGGTAATCGGGCCAATCTGGTATTGCCGGTCGTCAAATGCCGTGACCGGCGTCACCTTCGAAAAGTTGCCCGACAGGAAAATCTCGTCCGCGTCGCGGAAATCCTGAACCGACAGCACGGCCTCGTGCACCTCGATCCCGTCGGCGCGCAGGTTGACCAAGTGCCGCGCGCGGGTGATCCCCGACAGGAAGGTGCCATTGGCAATCGGTGTGAAGGCCACGCCATCCTTGACCATGAACACGTTCGCCGTGGCCGATTCCGCCACATTGCCCTGACTGTCGCACACCAGCGCGTTGCCAAAGCCCTTGGCGTTCGCCTCCATCAACATGCGGGCGTTATTGGGATACAGGCAGCCAGCCTTCGCGTTCGTCACCGCGCAATCAAGCGTCGGGCGGCGGAACCGCGTGGTGGTCAGCGTCGTCGAATCTTCGGGCTTGGGCATCGGGATCTGCTCAAGACAAATGGCAAAGCCCGTCTTGTCTTGTGTCGGCGTCACCCCTGTGGGGCCACCGTCAATGCCCCAATACATCGGGCGGATATAGATCGCGTCGTCAAAACCCTCGACCCCTTCGCGCACGATTTCCATCATCGCCTCGACGCTCATCGTCGGCGTCAGCATCAATGCCTCGGCCGAATGATTGATCCGCGCCAAGTGCTTGTCGAGATCGGGCATCAGCCCATCGACATACCGCGCGCCGTCGAACACCGTCGTCCCCAGCCACGAGCCATGATCCGCCGCGCGCATCACGGGCACGTCGCCCTCGTGCCATTTGCCGTCGAAATAGGTGCGGATGCGCGAACCGGTTGCCATGTGAACTCTCCTGCGGATTTTGCGCGAGTTAATCAAACCCGCCCGCCAAGGTCCAGAGGGCGGGGCTTAAAGGTTGAACACCCGGCTGGGGTGCAATTCGCCGCCCAGATAGGTGCCCACACCGACCGGCTTTCCCTCGAAACTGCCCCAGGCCCGCTCGCCCGGTGCTGCCCTCGACGACCTCACGGCGCCGGGGTTGCCGTTCTTCATCCGCACCGCCCCCTCGGGCGTGAGCGGCAGTTCGGGAAGGCCCGACAGCGCGACCTCCAGCGGCAACAGATGCGCGTCGAGTTCCGGCGTGCGGGCCATCGCGTCGATCTGCTCGATGCTCAGGCCATCGGCGGCCTTGAACGGCCCCGACCATTCGCGCCGCAACCACGCCACATGACCCAGACAGCCCAGCGCCCGCCCCAGATCCCGCGCGATCGACCGCACATAGCCGCCCTTACCGCAGACCATCTGCAATTCGACATGATCGGCATCGGGGCGTGCGACGATCTCAAGGTTTTCGACAAACAGATCGCGCGCCGCCAGATCCATCGCCTCGCCCTCGCGCGCGATGTCATAGGCGCGCTCGCCTTCGACCTTCACGGCGGAATATTGCGGCGGCACTTGCTGGATCGCGCCCCGGAACGCCCCCAGCGCAGCCTCGATCTCGGTATCCGCAGGGCGGCTTTCTGCGGTCTCGATCACCTTGCCTTCGGCGTCATCGGTGTCGGTGGCAGCGCCGAAGCGCACCATGAACCGATAGGACTTCATCGCATCGGTGATGAAGGGCACGGTTTTCGTCGCCTCGCCCAGCGCAATCGCCAGAACCCCGGTCGCAGCGGGGTCGAGCGTGCCCGCATGCCCCGCCTTGTTGGCGTTCAGCGCCCAGCGCACCTTGCCCACGACCGCCGTCGAGGTCACGCCCGCCGGCTTGTCCACGATCAGCCAGCCCGAAACCGCCCGCCCCTTGTTCTTCCGCGCCATGCTCGCCCTCGTTCGTTCAGGCGCGGGGGCATACAAGAGGGGGGCGCACCCGGCAAGCCCATCTTTGCTCGACAAATATCCTCCAGGTGGGTCCGGGAGGATGGAAAATCCTCCCGGCGGGGGTGCGGGGGCTGGCCCCCGCCTGCACAGCGCGCAGCTTCAGCGCGCGCGCATCAGCATCCCGTAAAGATCGCGCGGGTCATCGGGATCCGCGATCAGATCCAACCGCGCCGACGCCGGATCAAGCCGTGAATAAAGCCAGTTCAGCGCGCTGAAATCCTCAACAGCAAAGCCCACCCCGTCGAACAGGGTGATCTCGCCCGCATTGCGCCGCCCTGCGGCCTGCCCGTTCAAGACCTGCCACAGCTCGGTCACCCGAAAATCGGCCGGCATTTGCTGGATCTCGCCTTCAATCCGTGTTTGCGGCTCGAACTCTACGAACACCCCGGCGCGCGACAAGATCGCGGGCGCCAGTTCCGTCTTGCCCGGGCAATCGCCGCCAATCGCGTTGATATGCACGCCCGCGCCGACCATGTTGTCATGCAACACCGTCGCATTGCGCTTGTCGGCGGTGCAGGTCGTGATGATCTGCGCGCCCTCGCAAGCGGCTTCGGCGCTGGCGCAGGTGACCACCCGCAACCCGCTGCCCGCCAGATTGCGCGCGCATTTTTCGGTGGCGGCGGGGTCGGTATCGAACAGGCGCACGGTGTCGATGCCGACGACTGCTTTCATCGCCAGCGCCTGAAATTCAGACTGCGCGCCGTTACCGATCATCGCCATCGCCCGCGCGCCCTTGGCCGCCAAGGCCCGCGCCGCCATGGCGCTGCTGGCCGCCGTGCGCAACGCCGTCAGCAAGGTCATTTCCGCGAACATCAGCGGGTATCCGGTCGCCACATCCGACAAGACACCAAAGGCCGTCACCGTCTGCAACCCCGCCCGCGTGTTCGCCGGGTGCCCGTTCACATACTTGAACCCATAGCGTTCGCCGTCCGAGGTCGGCATCAGTTCGATCACGCCAATCGCCGAATGCGAGGCCACGCGCGGGCTTTTGTCGAACACCGGCCAGCGGCGGAAATCGGCCTCGATGGCCTCGGTCAACTCGGCCAGCGCGGTTTCCAGCCCGATGCGATGGATCAGCGCCATCATCTCGGCGACCGACACGAACGGCACCATCGCCTGCGCCGAGGGCTGCGGCTTCATCACGGTCATGATTGCCCCCGATAGCTGCGCGTCGGGCGGTCGAACACCTTGCGCCCCATGAGCGAGGCCACCAGGTCCACCATCAGATGCGCCGTGCGCCCGCGTTCGTCCAGAAAAGGGTTCAGTTCGACCAGATCGATCGAGGTCACGAGGTCGCTTTCATGCAGCATCTCCATCACCAGATGCGCCTCGCGGAAGGTCGCGCCGCCCGGCACCGTAGTGCCCACGGCAGGCGCAATCTGCGGGTCGAGGAAATCGACGTCCAGCGAGACATGCAGCATCCCGTCCACCTCGGCCACGCGTTCGAGAAACTCGCGCAGCGGCGCCGCGATGCCGCGCTCGTCCAGCACGCGCATGTCATTGATCGCGATGTCATGATCCAGTAGCGCCGCGTGTTCGGGGCCATCGACGCTGCGGATACCGAACAGGCAGATGTTTTGCGGTGGCACGGGCGCCGGAAACGGCGGGAAGCCGACAAAATCGCGCCCCGCGATATAGGCCAGCGGGGTGCCGTGCAGATTGCCGGATTCGGTCGTTTCGGGCGTATGGAAATCAGAATGCGCATCAAGCCAGAGCACGAACAGCGGCCGTCCCTGCGCCTTGGCATGCGCCGCCATCCCGGCGACAGACCCAAGCGACAGCGAATGATCGCCACCCAGAAAAATCGGCATCCCATGCTGCGCCGCCTTTTGCCCCGCCTCGGCCAGCGCCGCCGTCCAGCCCAGCGTTTCGGGCAGGTGGTGGACCTCCGGGTTGGCGCTGGTCGCGGGCACCGGGGTCATCGCCACATCGCCGTGGTCGGTGACCCGATGACCCAGCGCCAGCAGCGTGTCGGCGAGGCCTGCGACGCGATAGGCCGCAGGCCCCATCAAGCAACCGGGGCGCTTTTGCCCGCTGTCCACGGGGGCGCCGATCAAATGGCAATGGCGGGCGGGATTTTGCATGCGGGACCTCGTGCATTCAGCGTTGGCGCGCAGGATAGCGCGCATCCTTGGCGCTTTCGCTGGACTTTTTGACCATTTCGGGCGGTATATTGACCGTTCAGGACAACATAGGTGCCCGAATTGGATGACCTCGACCTCCGCCTGATCGCGGCGCTCAAGAAAGACGGGCGCGCGGGGCTTGCCGAACTCGCGCTGATTCTGGGCGTCACCCGCGCAACCGTGCGCACCCGGCTGACGCGGCTTCGCGAATCGGGCGAAATTCAGGGATTCACCGTGCTGACCAGCGCTGATCTGGCCGAAAGCCCGGTGCGTGCGATCATGCTCGTCGCGATCGAGGGCGCAGGGCTGGAACGGATCAGTGGTCGCATCCTTGCCATGCCTGCTGCCAGTGCCGTGCACAGCACCAACGGCCGTTGGGACGTGATCGTCGATCTCGCAACCGACAGCCTGAGGGCGCTGGACGAAACCATTGCCCGCATTCGCCGACTCGAGGGGGTGACGCAAAGCGAAACGCATCTGTTGATGACCACCCGCCGCGCCCGATAGGCACGCGCGACGCTTGGCCTTGATTCCCGCGCGCGCACCCCTTAATGACGGCCCGATCAAGACAGGAGCCGTCCGATGCCAGCCGCTCAGAAGCGCCCGACCGCTTGCCTCGTCCTTGCCGATGGAACCATCTTTTATGGCCATGGCTTCGGCGCGACCGGGCAGACCGTTGCCGAATTGTGCTTCAACACGGCGATGACGGGATATCAGGAAATCATGACCGACCCGTCCTATGCCGGGCAGGTCGTCACCTTCACCTTCCCGCATGTCGGAAACGTCGGCGTGAACGTTCAGGACGACGAGGCCCAGCAGGCCGTCGCCGCCGGGATGGTGGTCAAATGGGACCCCACAGAACCGTCGAACTGGCGCTCGACCGAGGAACTGAAGGGCTGGCTGACCAAGCAGGGGCGCATCGGCATCGGGGGCATCGACACCCGCCGCCTGACCCGCGCGATCCGCCAGCAGGGTGCACCGCATGTCGCGCTCGCGCATGATCCCGAGGGGAACTTCGACCTCGACGCCTTGCTCAAGGCGGCGCGGAGCTGGAAAGGGCTTGTCGGCCTCGACCTCGCCAAGGACGTGACCTGTGCCCAAAGCTATCGCTGGAACGAGATGCGCTGGGCATGGCCGGATGGCTACGCCGCCCAGACCGCGCCGCGCCACAAGGTGGTCGCCATCGACTATGGCGCCAAGAAGAACATCCTGCGCTGTCTGGCTTCGGCGGGCTGCGACGTGACGGTTCTGCCCGCCTCGGCCACCGCCGAAGATGTGCTGGCCCTGAACCCCGACGGGGTCTTCCTGTCGAACGGCCCCGGCGACCCGGCGGCCACCGGCGCCTATGCCGTGCCGATGATCAAGGGCGTTCTGGCGGCTGACCTGCCGGTCTTCGGCATCTGCCTCGGCCACCAGATGCTGGCGCTGGCGCTGGGCGCCAAGACGATCAAGATGAACCACGGCCACCACGGCGCGAACCACCCGGTCAAGGATCGGGAAACCGGCAAGGTCGAGATCACCTCGATGAACCACGGTTTCGCGGTCGACGCACAGACCCTCCCCGCCAATGTGGTCGAAACGCATGTCTCGTTGTTCGACGGGTCGAACTGCGGGATCCGTGTGGCGGACAAGCCGGTGTTCAGCGTGCAATACCAC
Organism: Paracoccaceae bacterium; assembly: GCA_041397065.1. Lineage (GTDB taxonomy): Bacteria > Pseudomonadota > Alphaproteobacteria > Rhodobacterales > Rhodobacteraceae > Pararhodobacter. The sequence continues at coordinate 136,099 of JAWKXG010000002.1, forward strand.
CCCGAAGCCAGCCCCGGCCCGCAAGACAGCTTCTATCTGTTCGAGCGCTTCGCCGCGTCGATGGATGCCCGCAAATCGGCTTGATGGCCGTCGATCAACAAAGGGGGGCGGAATTTAACCGTTCCTTAACCCCTGCGCCCTGAGGATACCCCGGCTTCGTGCTGGGGTTTTTTCGTGCTGCACCACCGCTTCGATCCCGATCCTTTCATCACGGCCGATCCCGTGCGGCAACGGGCGGCATCGGTCGGGCAATCCCTTGCATCGGCCCTGCGGGCGCAAGGCACCCTGACCGCGCAGGATCTGGCGCGGTTGCAGTCACTGGCCAACCGCCATCGACAACCCCTCACGGCGGTGATCCGGGGCAGCGGAATGGCAGACGACGCCGCGATCCTTCGGGCTCAGGCGGCGGTTTTCGGCGCCACCGTGATCGACCCGCTGCGCGATGCGCCAGACCCGCGTCTGGTCGACGCGCTGGGCGTCCCCGAATGCCTGCGTCTGCACTGTTTGCCGTGGCGCCGCGCCGGGGGCGTAACCGTGATTGCCTGCGCCGATCCCGACCAGTTCGGCCTGCATCGTGCAGCCTTGCAGGCCACCTTCGGGCCCGTGGCCATGGCGCTGACCACGCCACCGGCGTTGAAGGCGGCGCTGGCGCAGGTCCGGGGGCAGGCCATGCGCACCATGGCCGAAACTTGCGTTCCCATCGGTGAAAGCTGCCGGGCGTGGAATGCCCGTCGTTTTAGCGCCGTGACATTGGGCACACTGACACTGCTGGCTTCCGGCTTCGCCGCAGCGCCCGGGCCGATGTTTTTCGTGCTGTTCGGCGTGGTGATGCTGGCGCTGTTGGCCGGCACCGGATTGAAGCTTGCCGCCGCGCTGGCACAGGCCACGCGCCCGGCACGCCAGCCATCGACAGTGCGCCCGTTTACCCTGCCACTGGTGTCGATCCTCGTTCCCCTGTTCCACGAGCCCGACATCGCCCCGCGTCTGGTCGCGCGGCTGGGATGCCTGCGCTATCCCCGCGCCCGTCTCGAAATCCTGCTGGTCGTCGAGGCCGACGATCACCTGACGCGCGACGCCCTGTCACGGGCCGAACTCCCCCCGTGGATGACCGTCATTCCGGTCCCTCCCTCACCCTTGCGCACAAAGCCCAAGGCATTGAACTATGCAATGAATTTCGCGCGCGGGTCGATCGTCGGCGTGTATGACGCCGAAGACGCGCCCAGCCCCGATCAGATCGACCGCGTCGTGAACCGCTTCGCCGCCGCAGGCCTCGACCTCGCCTGCATTCAAGGCATGCTGGATTATTACAACCCTACGACCAATTGGCTGTCGCGCTGCTTCACCATCGAATACGCCGCGTGGTTCCGCATTGTCCTGCCGGGGATGGAACGTCTGGGGCTGGCTGTGCCGCTGGGCGGAACGACCCTGTTCTTTCGGCGCGCCATTCTCGACGAATTGGGGGGATGGGATGCGCATAACGTGACCGAGGATGCGGATCTGGGCATCCGGCTTGCGCGGCACGGATATCGCACCGAACTTCTGGACAGCGTCACCGCCGAGGAAGCCAACTGCCGCCTCTGGCCCTGGATCAAGCAGCGCTCGCGCTGGCTCAAGGGATATGCCCTGACGTATGCGGTGCACATGCGCGCCCCGCGCCTGCTGCTGCGACAACTGGGGTTGAAGCGCTTTGTCGGTTTCCAGATCCTGTTTCTGGGAACGCTGGTCCAATTCCTTCTCGCCCCAGTCTTGTGGAGCTTCTGGCTGGTCCTTTTCGGCATTGGTCACCCCGTCGCCGATATGGCGCCCTCGGGCGTGATGCTGGCGACCACGTTGGCCTTTGCGCTGTCGGAAACCGTCTCGGTTGCGGTAAACATCGCCGCGGTCGCACGCGGGCCGCACCGGGCGCTGTGGCCATGGGTGTTCAGCCTGCAGGCCTATTTCCCGCTTGCCGTGATCGCCGCCTACAAGGGCCTGTTCGAGATGTTGCGTGCGCCGTTCTTCTGGGACAAGACCGCCCATGGGTTGCACGACACCCCACCCGAGGACGTCGCGGACGATCACTTCGCGCGTCGGCGATCCCCGGACTCGAGCTTGAGCCGCGTCTCGAACGCGCGCGAGATATGCGTGCGCAGCGCCTGATCGGCGGCATCCCCGTCGCCGCGCGCGATCGCGTCGACCATCGCCTCGTGTTCGTCCAGCGCGGCCTTGCCCCGCCCCTCGGCCTCGAGAGAGGTGGTCGCCAGCAGCGCCATCGACCGGTGCACGAGGTCCAGTTGCTGGATCAGGAACCGGTTGTGCGACGCGAGGTGGATCTGCTTGTGGAACCTCTTGTTCGCCCGGCTCAGGGCGCGCGGGTCCTGCACCAGCCGCCGATCCTCGGACACCATGTCGCGCAGCACACGCACCTCTTCGACGGTCGCGTGCTTGGCCGCCAAACGCGCAGCCAGCCCTTCCAGCTCGGCCCGCACGACATACAGTTCCGCCAGTTGGTTGTGATCGAGCGAGGCGACGATCAGCGACCGCCCGTCCCGCGACAGCAGAGACTGCGTTTCCAGCCGCTGCAACGCCTCGCGGATCGGGGTCCGCGACACGCCGAATCGTTCGGCCAGTTCCGATTCCACCAGCCGGTCTCCGGGGCGATAAATCCCCTCGTCGATCGCCGCGAGGATCAGGGTATAGGCATCGAGGGTCGGGGAACGTTGTTCAGTCATGCTGCCTCCGGACATCGGCAAACCCTAAACGCGCGGGAAACGGATGAAAAGCCTCGTTGAACCCGGCGGCCTTGCCAGCCGCCTTGCTTCACGATAGGCCGTGTTCATGCCCAAAGCCCTGTTTCACCATGTCGCAACCTGGGTCTTTGACCTGGACAACACGCTGTATCATCCCAGCGTGCGCCTGTTTGACCAGATCGATCGCAAGATGACCGATTACGTCATGCGCACCACGGGCGCCAATGCCACCGAGGCCGATCACCTGCGCAAGACCTATTGGCGCCAGTATGGCACCACGCTGGCTGGGCTGATGGCCCACCACGATGTCGATCCCGAAGGCTATCTCGTCGAGGTGCATGACATCGATTTCACCGTCCTCAGCCCCGATCCCGCATTGCGGGCCGCCATCGAGCGCCTCGACGGGCGGCGCATCGTCTACACCAACGGATCGGCCCCCTATGCACGCCGCGTGATCTCGGCGCGTGGCCTCGAGGGGCTGTTCGACGCGGTCTATGGCGTGGAGGATGCGGATTATCACCCCAAGCCGCAGCCCGCCGCCTTCGCCCGCGTGTTTGGCCGCGATGGCCTCGACCCGCAGCGGGCCGCCATGTTCGAGGACGATCCGCGCAACCTCAAGGTCCCGCACGCGCTGGGGATGCGCACGGTTCTGGTCACCCCTGAGCCCGAGACACACGATCACGTGCACCATCACACCGACGACCTCGCCGGCTTCCTCGCGCAGCTGTAAGGTGCCAGCATGCCGCACGTGGCAGGTTGCCGCAGCGCGGCAATCTGGCCAATGGCTGGCAGGCCCGCAAAAAACCATATCCTGCGAAATCATTTATGCAGGAGCACTGAAATGGCCGACGCCACCTTTTCGACCGCCTTTGTCGCACCGCGCGCCACCGCTGCCAAGCCGCGCCGCCACGACAGCGACGCCCCGAACTGGCCGCTGTTCGTCGCCGTCGTGCTGCTGGCGATCTGGGGCGCGGCCATCGCGACCTTCGGCCTGCCCGCGCTGTATCTGCCTGCGGTGATCGCCTCTCCCCTCATGCTGGTGCTTCTGGTCGGCATCACGCGTGGGTGACGCGGCGGCGTGTCGCCTCGCCCTTTGTCGCCGGATGCGCTAAACCTGCACCCGAAACCGGCGGAGACGAGTCGATGCGGCAAGACGTGGACATCCTGATTTCCGGCGGCGGTGTGGCGGGATTGGCCGCAGCCGCCGCCTTTGGTTCTGCGGGCTTCAGCGTGATCTGCGTCGATCCCGCCCCGCCGGTCACCACGGCAACGGCACCGGGCGCCGACCTGCGCACCACGGCCTTCCTGCAACCCTCGATCCCCGTTCTGACGGCGGCCGGTCTCTGGCAACGCCTTCAGCCCCACGCCATGCCCTTGCAGGTGATGCGGATCGTCGATGCCGGCGGTGCCGAGCCGGTGGCGCGCATCACCCATGATTTCGACGCGGCCGATGTGTCGGCGCAGCCCTTCGGCTGGAACCTGCCGAACTGGCTGCTGCGGCGTGAATTCGTCGCCCGCCTCGCCGAGCTTCCGACCGTCGATTTTCGCCCGGGCATAGCGACGCGCTCGTTGCTCGCGCGCGATGCCGAGGCCCTCGTAACCCTCAGCGATGGCACGAAGGTCGCCGCGCGCATGGTCGTTGGCGCCGATGGGCGGCATTCGCGGGTGCGCAAGGCCTTGGGGATCGGTGTCCGCACCACACGTTACGGCCAAAAAGCACTGGCCTTTGCCGTTACCCACGACATCCCCCATGGCAATGTCTCGACCGAGGTTCATCGCACCGGTGGCCCCTTCACCCTCGTGCCCCTGCCCGACCGTGAAGGTCGCCCCTGTTCGGCGGTGGTCTGGATGGATACCGGCCCTGAGATCGACCGCCTCAAGGCGCTGCCTGCCGACGGTTTTTCCGAGGCGATGAATACGCGTTCCTGTGGTCTGTTCGGCACCTTGACGCTTGCGTCGTCGCTGACGGTATGGCCCATCATCACCCAGTTGGCCGACCGGCTGACCGGGCCGCGCACCGCCTTGATGGCCGAGGCCGCGCATGTGATGCCGCCCATCGGCGCGCAAGGCCTGAACATGAGCCTCGCCGACCTGACCGCCCTGATGGATCTGTCCCGGACCGACACGATCGGCACTGCGCCGATGCTGCAGGCCTATGAACGCCGCCGCAGCACCGATGCCCGGCTGCGTCTCGCCGGGATCGACCTTCTCAACCGCGCCTCGATGATCGAGACCCAGCCGCTGCGCGACTTGCGCGCCGGCGCGCTGCACGCGCTTTACTCGCTTGCACCCGTGCGCAAGGGGCTGATGCAGCTGGGCATCGGCATGCGCTAAAGGGCGAACCCGCGCCCTTTCATCTGTCCTGAAATATCCCGGGAGGTTCCAAGGAGGGCCAGCGGTCCTCCTTGGCGAGGGGGTCCGGGGGGCGAGGAGCCCCCCGTGCCGCCACTCATGCCTTTGCCAGTGCCAGCGCCTCGGCGATCACCTCGGCATCCCCGATGTGATTGACCAGCGTCAGGATCAGCCGCGCGTTCAGCGCATCGCTATCGGCCTTCGACAGGCCGTCATGCGCATCGATCAGCATCTGATAGACGTCATCGGCGCCCGGCACGTTGCGGGTTGTGATCAGCTTTCCCATGGTCACATCTCCTTGCCGATGGCACGGCCAATGGCGGTGGCAACCGCCGCCTCGTCCCAACGCGCCCAGCGCGCGGCGACATGCTGGTCAGGGCGGATCAGGTAAACGGCCGCATCGGCCTCGCCCAGATACCGGTCCTTCAGCAACGGTGCCTCGGCTGCCGACAGCGCCAGCACATCCGCCTCGACCCCCTCGGCGGCGAAACCGGCCGGGGCTTGGGTGTCGATCGCCAGAATCTGGAACCCGACACGCCCCCGCGCACCCAGGCGGTCCAGCAGGAACCCGTCGCCCAGCGGCAAGTCCGCGCAAGGCGACCCCGGGCGCGACCGGGCGGGCCCACCCGGCAATGCGTCCGGGGTGTTCAACGGCGACCCATCATAGGTGCAAGGCACAGACAGACGACCCGAGTTCACGAACGGCCGCGCGAAGTCGTGGTTCTCGGACAGATCCAGCACCGCGTCGCGGAAAATCCGGCTGATCTCGGACTTCGGCGTGATGAAATCCGTCGACCGGGTCGAGTTCAGGATGTTCTCTTTCGCCCCGTGGATCCGCTCGGCGTCATAGCTGTCCAGCAGCGCCTGCGGGGCGATACCGTCCAGAACCAGCTTCAGTTTCCAACCCAGATTGTCCGAGTCTTGCAAACCCGAATTCGCCCCGCGCGCGCCGAATGGCGACACCTGATGCGCGCTGTCCCCGGCGAAAATCACCCGGCCTTCGTGAAACTTCTCCATCCGCCGGCACTGGAAGGTGTAGATCGACGACCATTCAAGATCGTATTTCACATCCTCGCCCAGCATCGCCTTCAGGCGGCGGTCGATGTTCTCGGGCTTCAATTCTTCGGCCCGGTCGATATCCCAGCCGATCTGGAAGTCGATGCGCCAGACATTGTCCGGTTGCTTGTGCAACAGGGCCGATTGGCCCCGGTTGAACGGCGGGTCGAACCAGAACCAGCGTTCGGTCGGAAACTCGGCCTCCATCACCACGTCGGCGATGAGGAAGTTGTCCTGAAAGACCTCGCCCACGAATTCCAGACCCATCATCTTGCGGATCGGGGAATTCGCGCCATCGCACGCAATCAGCCAATCGGCGGTGATGGCATAAGGCCCTTCGGGTGTGTCGATCTCGACCCGAACGTGATCCGCGCCCTGATCGATACGGGTCACCTTGTTGCCGCCGCGCAGTTCGATCGGCTTGCCCTGCGCCTGAATCTCGCGGACGCGGGCGATCAGATAGTCTTCGAAGTAATACTGCTGAAGGTTGATGAACGCCGGGAACTTGTGGCCATCCTCGGGCAACAGGTTGAATTCATAGACTTGGCGCTTGTCGAAGAACACCTTGCCGAGGTTCCACACGACCCCCTTGTCGACCATGGGGGTCCCGCAGCCCAGTCGGTCAAGGATCTCGAGCGGGCGCTTGGCAAAACAGATTGCACGGGAACCGAAGCTGACCTTGTCGTTGTCGTCGATCACGAGGACCTCGACCCCCATTTGCGCAAGGTCCAGCGCGGCGCCCAGCCCCACCGGCCCGGCACCGACGACCACAACAGTATGGCGCACCGGTGTGCTGGCATCCTGATCGGCGCTGCGGGCATAGGGATACAGCGGGATTTCGAAGATCTTGTTCATCGCCGCCCCCTCAGCCTTGCAGGTCTGCCCACATCTGGCGGTCGCGCTCGGCGGTCCAGATCCGGGGCGTGTCAATCCCGCGCGCCTCGTCAAAGGCACGGGCCACGTTGAACGGCAGGCAGTGCTCGTAAATCGCATAGTCCTTGAACTTGGGGTCGCAGGCCGCGCGCACGGCGTCCCACGCCTCTTTCAAGGTGCCGCCACGGGCGACGACCTTTTCGACCGGCTTATAGGTCGAACGCACGAAATCGGCGGTCGCGGCGATCGCCTTTTCCACCATCTCTTCACCGATCAGCGCATCGCCCCGGCCCGGCGCGATGGCCTTGGGCTCGTAGGCGGCGATGTTCATGAGCGTTTCTTCCCAATCGTTGAAATGCCCGTCGCCGCAATAGCAGGCCGAGTGGTATTCGACGATGTCGCCGGTGAACATGACCTCTTGATCCGGCACCCAGATTACCGCGTCGCCGGCGGTATGCGCGCGGCCCAGCTTCATGATGTCGACCCGGCGCTTGCCCAGCATGATCGTCATGCTTTCGCTGAACGTGGTGGTCGGGCGGGTCAGACCGGGGATTTCCTCGTGCCCTTGGAACAGGCGCGGAAAGCGGCCGAATTCGCTGTCCCAGTCCTCTTGCCCGCGTTCCTCGACCATTGCGGCGGCGGTGTCGGACATGATGATTTCCCGCGCGCCATAAGCCGAAGCGCCCAGCACCCGCACCGCGTGGTAATGCGTCAACACAAGGTGCGAGATCGGCTTGTCGGTGACCGAACTCACGCAGTCGATGACCTTGCGCGCCAGACGCGGCGTGGCTTGGGCCTCGACGATCATCACCGACTCGTCGCCGATGATAACGCCGGTGTTGGGGTCACCCTCAGCCGTGAAGGCATAGAGCCCCTCGCCCACCTGCGTGAAGCTGATCGTCTTTTCGGTCAGGTCGCCCTGCGATGCGAATGCCTTGCTCATGGCCGTTCCTTGCCCCTTGTCCAATGTATGCGAATCATGAATCGCAGGTTATTAGTTGAAAATGTAACCATCAATCGCTGGATTTATGATCATGTTTCTAAAAGATTATTTGCCATATCGGCTGAATCTTCTTGCGGAATTGACGTCAGAAAACACGCGCGAGATCTATCGCAGGCGCCACGGCCTGACCCGGTCCGAGTGGCGCGTGCTTGTCAATCTGGCCGAGGCCCCGTCCCTGACCGCGACGGAATTGTGCGTCCGTGTCCCTGCCCACAAGACCAAGGTCAGCCGCGCCTTGGCCGAACTGGAAAAGCGCGGATGGGTCACGCGCCAAACAGATCCGCAGGACCGCCGCCTGTCGCATGCGGCGCTCACCCTGAAAGGACGCCGCGCCTTCAACCGCATCATGCCCGAGATGCAGGCCGCGACCGATGCGCTGCTGCATCCTTTGTCAGCCGCCGACCGGCAGACTGTTCACGACGGGTTGCGCGTTCTGGAGCGCCTGTTCAAACTGGCCTGAAACGGGGGAGACCATGACAAAACCGGTAATCGGCCTTGCGTTGGGTTCGGGCGGCGCGCGCGGATGGTGTCACATCGGCGTCTTGCGTGAACTCGATTCCCTTGGCATCCGCGCGGATGTCGTCGCCGGGTCATCCATGGGCGCATTGGTGGGGGCTGCTTATGCGGCAGACCGGCTGCACGCCCTCGAGGATTGGGCGCGCGGCCTGACGTTGCGGTCGATGATGCCCCTGATCGACATGCGGATCGGCGGCGGCGGGTTGGTCAAGGGCGAAGGGATCCTGACCATGCTGCGGGCACTGGACCTGCCCGAGTCGATCGAGGACCTCGCGCGCCCCTTCATTGCCACCGCAACCGACCTGCGGCGCGGGCGCGAGGTCTGGCTGCGCGCGGGCAATCTGGAACGATCGGTGCGGGCCTCGGTCTCGATCCCGGGGCTGTTCAGGCCGCAATGGCTGGACGGTCGCTGGCTGATCGACGGCGGCGTGGTGAACCCTGTGCCGGTCTCGGCTGCGCGGGCCTTGGGTGCCGATGCCGTGATCGCCGTCAACCCCAATGCCGCCGTCAGCGGCGCCTATTGGGAACCGGGGTCTGACCTGCCCGGCTTTCCCGACCTGTCGGCCTTGCTGCCCGAGAAACTGCGCGGACTCTGGACCAGCGAGAAGGACGCCGACATCCCGGACGACACCGAACCCAGCTATGTCGCGCTGGTCAACGCGACGATCGACATCATGTCGGACCAGATCCGCCGCGCGCGCTTGGCTGGCGAACCGCCACAGGCCTTGCTGAATGCGCGTCTGGGCGGGGTGTCCGTGGGCGATTTCCACCGCGCCGCCGAATGCATCGACGAAGGGCGACGCATGGTCAAGGCCCAGGCCGAGCATCTGGCGGGCAGCCTGGGCCTGTAAAGGCGTGATCGTCCGATCAGTCGTTGATGTCGTGGTCGATGCGCTTCGTCTGGTTATGCCGCACGCCCACGAACAGCCGCAGCGCAATCCACGCACCCGCCGAAATGACGGCAAAGACCACCAGTTCGGCAAAAAGGCTGCCGGTCACCCCCGGAACCCCCATCAGCACCAGAATGCCCGTCAGCACACCGCCGATGGCGAAGCCGGCAAAGATGAAGCCCGGCACCAGCAATTCCACGATCCCGAGGGCCAGCCCGGCGGCGACCCAGATCCACCATGCCAGCCCCATCATCCGCGCCCCTTCAACAGCTTGAACGCATCGCCAAACGCGTCGGCCAGATTGGCGGGCAGGATCACCGTTTGCTTGCCCGCGCCGTTGGCGACATCGCGCATCGCTTCCACCTGCGCCAGCGCGATCTGGTATTGCGCTGCCTCAAGACCATTCCTGGCGATGGCCTCGGCGATCACGCCCGTGGCATAGGCTTCGGCATCGGCGGTGACGCGCTTCGCCTTGGCGGCCTGCTCGGCGGCATAGAGTTCGCCGTCGGCCTGAAGTTCCACCGCACGGCGCTTGCCCTCGGCCTCGGTCACGGCGGCGCGGCGGGCACGCTCGGCGTTCAACTGCTGCAGCATCGCGGCGCGGGTGGCCTCGTCAAGGTTCACGTCCAGCAGTTCGGCGCGGGTCACGACGATGCCCCAGTCGTCGACGACATCGGCAATCGCAGCGCCGATCTTCTGCGTCAGGCGCGCACGGTTCGATTGCACTTCGTCCAGTTCCATCGTGCCGATTTCCGAACGCACGATACCGGCAACGGTCGTCAGGATCGCCGCGTCCACGTCACGAATGCGGTAAACCGTCTTTTCCGGTTCCATGATCCGGTAGAACACGCTGGTCTCCACCTGAACCAGAACGTTGTCGGTGGTGATCGCGTCCTGCCGCTGGTTCGGCAACTGGCGTTCAAGGATCGACACCTTGTGCGCCACCGTGTCGACGAAGGGCACGATCAGGTTGATCCCCGGCCCCAGCACCGCGCGCAGCCGGCCGAACCGTTCGACCACGTATTTCTGCGACTGCGGCACGATGCGCACGCCCAGGAAAATCGAAATGATGACAAAGACGGCCAACAGCAAAAGAATGATGCTGCCGCCACCCAGAATGGCATTGTCCATGACTTGGCTCCTCTTGTTCGGCGGGCTTTGGGCCGACCGGTCTTGGGGCCACTATGGCGACAACCGCAGGGCTAGAAAAGGCCCAATGCTTGCGGCGCGGCGCGGCGCCCTGTAGGGGTGAGCAAATTCGGTTTTCCAGCAGGAGCAACCCATGGCTTCGTATCAGTATGTCTATCACATGGACGGCGTGTCCAAGACCTATCCGGGCGGCAAGAAATGTTTCGAAAACATCCGCCTGAACTTCCTGCCGGGCGTCAAGATTGGCGTCGTGGGCGTCAACGGCTCGGGTAAATCGACGCTGCTGCGCATCATGGCGGGCATCGACAAGGATTTCGTGGGCGAGGCCTGGGCCGCCAAGGGCGCCAAGATCGGTTATCTGGCGCAGGAACCGCAACTGGATGAATCGCTGGACGTGCGCGGCAACGTCATGCTGGGCGTCGCGGCCAAGCAGGCCAAGATCGATCGCTATAACGAACTGGCGATGAACTACTCGGACGAGACCGCCGACGAGATGGCGCGCCTTCAGGACGAGATCGACGCCGAGAACCTGTGGGATCTGGACAGCCAGATCGACGTCGCTATGGAGGCCCTGCGCTGCCCGCCCGACGATGCCGCCGTGTCGACGCTGTCTGGCGGGGAAAAGCGCCGCGTCGCGCTGTGCAAGCTGCTGCTGGAAGCGCCCGACATGCTGCTGCTGGACGAACCGACCAACCACCTTGATGCCGAAACGATCGCCTGGCTGCAAAAGCACCTGATCGAATACACCGGCACCATCCTGTGCGTGACGCACGACCGGTATTTCCTCGACGACATCACCGGCTGGATTCTTGAGCTCGATCGCGGGCGCGGCATTCCCTACGAGGGGAACTATTCTTCCTGGCTGGAACAGAAGGCCAAGCGCCTTGCGCAGGAAGCGCGCGAGGACAAGTCGCGCCAGAAGGTTCTGGAAAAGGAACTGGAATGGATCCGCGCTGGCGCCAAGGCCCGTCAGGCCAAGCAGAAGGCGCGTATCAACGCCTATGAAGAAATGGCGTCGAAGACCGAGCGCGAGAAGATCGCGACCGCGCAGATCATCATCCCCAGCGGCCCGCGCCTTGGCGGCAAGGTGATCGAGGTCGAGGGCATGAAGAAGGCCATGGGCGACAAGCTCCTGATCGAGGATCTGACCTTCGCCCTGCCCCCCGGCGGCATCGTCGGCGTGATCGGCCCCAACGGCGCGGGCAAATCGACCCTGTTCCGCATGCTGACCGGCCAGTTGGCCCCCGACCAAGGCAGCGTGACCTTCGGCGACACGGTGAAACTCGCCTATGTCGACCAGTCGCGCGATGCGCTGGATGCCAACAAGACCGTATGGGAAGAGATTTCCGACGGGCTGGAAGTGCTGGAACTGGGCGACGCCACGATGAACAGCCGCGCCTATTGCGGGGCGTTCAACTTCAAGGGCGGCGACCAGCAGAAGAAGGTCGGCCTGCTGTCGGGCGGCGAACGCAACCGGGTGCACATGGCGAAACTGCTGCGCTCGGGCGGGAACGTGCTGCTGCTCGACGAACCGACCAACGACCTCGACGTGGAAACGCTGCAGGCGCTGGAAGCGGCGCTGGATGAATTCGCGGGCTGCGCGGTGATCATCTCGCACGACCGCTTCTTCCTCGACCGGCTGTGCACGCATATCCTCGCGTTCGAAGGCGACGCCCATGTCGAATGGTTCGAAGGCAACTTCGAAGCCTACGAGGCCGACAAGATCCGCCGCCTGGGCCCAGATTCGGTGGAACCCAAGCGGGTGAAATACAAGAAGTTCAGCCGCTGAACTGGCACCCTGCGCAAACCACACGGCCACGCAACCCTGCGTGGCCTTTTCCATATCACGGCGCCGTGATGCTTGGGTCGGCCCGCTCTCGTGGACGCTTCCGACTCACCCGCATCCCCTGTATTCTGGCCTTCTTCTCAACCCTTTACCCATAGGTTCAATCATGATCCTGAACGCTCTGCGTTCGACCGCCCTGGCCTCGGCCGTGGCGTTTTTCGCGGTGCCTGCTTTCGCGGGCGACGTGAGCTTTACCCTGAACAACGCGACCACGGTCGACCTCATGGAATTCTACGCCTCGCCGTCGTCGGTCGACGACTGGGAAGAGGACATTCTGGGCGAGAACATCCTCGCCGCAGGCGCCTCGGTCGAGGTGGTCATCGCGGATGATCGCGGCTGCGAGTATGACATCAAGGCGGTGTTCGCCGATGGCGACGAGGTCGTCGACCAGATCGATATCTGCACGGCTGGCGAATACACCATCTCGGAATGATCGGGGCCGAACAGGCACCGGCGCTGCCCCGACTGGCAGCGGTGGGGGGCGGAGCGATCCGCCCCCTTCGTCATGCGCCTGGCGCGCCGCCTTGCAGCAGGGGGCGCATGTGCCGCGCCATGGTCGCGACCGCGGGCTGCGCAAGGATCGTCAGATGTCCGCCCTCGATGTCGATCACCACGAACCCGCCCGCCGCGACCCGGCGCCAGCCCAGACCATCGGCGATGGTCTCAGCACTGTCGAAATTGTCCTCGGTCGCGCGGTAGATCGTCAGCGGCACATCGATCGGCTGCGGCTGATAGCTGTCGACGGCAACCTGGTTCGCGGCGACGAACTGCTCGACATCCAGCCCGTCTGCGCCCTCGGACTGCTCGGTGATCTCGGCTACCTCGTCGCGCAGTTTCTGTTCCTTGCGCTCGGCCAGCCGGCCCTTGATCGCCTCGGTGAAATAGGGAAGCCCCTTCACCGCCGCACGACGGACATGTTGCAGCACCCACATCGCCCCACCGACACGCGGGCGCCCGTCCGGGCCCATGGCATCGAACATTGCCAGCATCCGAACCTCGCGCCCGGCGGCGCACAGACGTTGCGCCAGATCATAGGCGAAATACGCGCCCAGCGACACCGCCGCCAAGGCGACCGGGCCGTCGGGGAAATGCTCCATGATGTCGTCGAAATAGGCCTTTGCCGTGTCCTCGACCCCGACGGGGGTATCTTTGGTCAGCATGCCGACCGTCAGGCCGAACACCGGCTGGTTTGGGCCCAGTTCCTCGCCCAGAGGGCGGAAGAACTCTTCGTTCGCGCCCAACACATGCACGCCGAACAACGGCGGCAAATCACCATCGGGCTGGATCGGGATGATATGCCGCGCAAGGGTGCGCCCATCGGCGATCCGCGCGGCCAGCAGGACGGGCGTCGGCGCCTTTCGCACATCGCCACGTGTCACGGAATAGCCGATCTCGTCGCGGATCCGCTTGGCCAGACTTCCGGCGTCGTGATCGGTTCCGCCCCGGGCAAAGAAATCGTCGTCGGACCCCATGACAGGCAAGCCCAGAACCTGCGCCATCAGCATCCCGATGCGCTGGGTGGCCGTGTCGACGGTCGACGGGGGGGACGTAGCCGAATCTGTCATCGTTCTCAAAAGCGTCCGTTTGCTGGGGGTCGCACCGCAACCCGAGTGATCCTGACGCCCGACGATACCGCACACACGCCGTGGCGCGGGAAACCGCCATCGGGGCACACGGCAAGGTAAGGCAGCTTTGGCGCCCCGGCCACCCATCGGCGGCCAGAAAAGGACCGCTGGTCCAATTTTCCGTGCAAGACCCGAAAATTGGGCGCCGTGATCCCCCGGTTGCAGGCGAATGGCCCCAAGCCTGTCTCACTTCCGCCGCATTGGATCGCCAGAAAAACAGGGAAATACGCACGAAACGGCAGGAAAGCAGCCCGGTCTGAACGGTCTTGTATGCCTGTCAGTTGATTGGATTGGTTAACGAGTTTGGCTCTCGGCATGAACATCGCGCCCTTGCCCCCTGCCCGGCCCCCCGCGGCCCGCGCTTGCCTGTTTTCTGAACCGGGGGTTGCCCCCTGTGCCCTTGCCCATAGCCAGACCCAGATACAAGGAGGTGCGCTGTGAAAGCCGACACCCTCTTCGCCCGGACCGAAAACACCCGCGCCTATGGCAAACCCGGCCGCCGCGCCGCGCCGCGCGCCGCAACGCAGGAATTCGCGTTGACGCCATTGCAGATGGGCATGGTGTTCGAAAGCACGCTGGCCAACCGGCCTTGGGCCAACCTCGAACAGGTGGTCGTGCATCTGGACGACGAGGTGATCGACCCCGCCGACCTGAAGCGCGCGTGGCAGCTTGTATCCGATCGGCATGACGCGCTGCGCCTGTCGATCCTGTGGCGCGACCGCCTGAGCCCGATGCAGATTGTGCGCCCGCAGATCACGGTTGATCTTGCCACCGAAGACTGGAGCGACCGCGATCCCGCGCGGTTCGGCGACGATCTCGACGCCTTTCTTCGCGCCGACCGCGAACAGGGCGTCGATCTGGAAAAGGCGCCGTCGTGGCGCGTCCGCCTGCTGCACCTCGCGCGCAATCGCGCCGTGATGGTCTGGACAATCCACCACGCCCTGATCGACGGACGGTCTTTCGCGCTGGTGCTGGACGAGGTCTTTACCGCGCTGCGCGACCCTGCACGCCTGCCGCCGCGCCCGGCCGTAGGCTTCGCCGATTATTGCCGCGACCTGTCGCTGCTGGATACCGTCGAGGCCAAGGAATTCTTCCGCGCCCATCTTGCGGGTTTCGATGAACCCAACGCCCTGTCGCAAACTCTGGACGGCCAGCCGCCCCGCAGCGCCCGCAAGGCCTTGCTGAGCCGCACTCTGCCGGCCCGGCAATCGGACGCCCTGCGCGGTATCGCCGACTCGGCGGGATCAACTCTGGCCAACCTGATGCTGGCGTCTTGGGGGGCCGTCGTGTCCCGCGTGACGGGGCGCAAGGACGCGGTGATCGGCATGACCCGTTCGGGCCGCCATGTGACGCCCGGGCTGGACCGGACGGTCGGCTGCCTGATCAACACGCTGCCCCTGCGCGTTGCACACGAAGGATCGACCCCGCTGGCTGATCTGTTGTCGGCCGTGCGTGCCGCGACCCGCGCGATGCATCCGTTCGAACACGCAGCCCTGACCGACGTCCGCCACTGGTGCGGCATTCCCGGCAACGTGCCCCTGTTCGAAAGCATGGTCATGTTCGAACGCCAGAGCTTGACCCAGACGATGCGCGCACTCGCGCCCGAATGGCGCACGCGCCGCGTCGAGCTGCACGAGGAAGGCGCTCAGCCGTTGACCCTCGCGGTTTATGGCGACACCGAGATCGCGCTGCACCTCGAATATGACCCCGATTCGATCGGGGCAGACCGTGCTGCCGCGCTGCTGTCACACCTGATGGAATTGCTGGGCCAGATCGCAACCCAGCCATCCGCGACGCCGATGGGCGGGCTGTCGATGCTGGCCAATTCCGAGACCGAGGCCCTGATGGCCCTCGCGCGTCCGGACCGTGCGCCGGACACTGCCGCCGTGCCGTGCCTTGCCACCCGGATCGAAGCAGCCGCCGCCGCCAGCCCCGACGCGCCCGCGCTGACGATGATGGATGGCGCGACGCTCAGCTATCGCGCTCTGGACACCCACGCGAACGGCCTCGCGCATCGCCTCGTGGCCGAAGGCGCGGGGCCGGGCACCATCGTGGCAATCGGGCTTGAACGGTCGATCGACTACGTGATCGCGATGCTGGCAATCCTGAAATCGGGCGCGGCGTTCCTGCCAGTCGATCCCACCTATCCTGACGGCGTGCGCGAACACATGCTGACGGATTCGGGCGCAATCCTCCTCATCGATCGCCCCGAAGCCCGCCATCCCGCCGATCTGCCGCTGATCCTGCCCGAGGCCGATCCCGCCGCCCAGCCACCGCAGCGCGCCCTGCCCGACCCTGACCGGCTGGCCTATGTGATCTATACCTCAGGCTCGACGGGCAAGCCAAAGGGCGTGCGCGTCCCGATGCGGGCGATCACCGCGCATACATCGGCGATCATCGCCGAGTTCGGCCTGACCCCGCAGGACCGCGTCTTGCAGTTCGCCAGCCTGTCTTTCGACGTCTCGATCGAAGAAGTCATCCCGACACTGGTTTCAGGCGCGCATCTGATCCTGCGCAATGCCCAAATCGCCGAATCGACCGCCGCCTTCAAGGACGCGGTGGCGCACCACAGATTCACCGTGATGAACCTGCCGACCGCCTTCTGGCACGTGCTGGTCGATGACATGGGCCAGACCGGCTATGTGCCGCCCGATTGCGTGCGCCTTGTCATCGTCGGCGGCGAGCGCGTCAGCGCACAGGCCTTGGCCGCGTGGCAATCCATGGTTCATGGGGTGCGGTGGCTGAATGGCTATGGCCCGACGGAAACGACGATCACCTGCACCTTGGCCGAACCCGGCCCTCAAGATCCGAACGCCGAAATCCCCATTGGTCGCCCGACCGCGCATGCAAGGGCCTATATCCTTGCCGCGGACGGCTCGCTGATGCCGCGTGGGTTGCCCGGCGACCTGTGGATCGGGGGGCCGGCGGTGACCGATGGCTATATCAACCGCCCCGAAGAAACCGCCAAGGCGTTCCGCCCCGATCCTTTCGCGGCTGGCGGGCGCATGTATAACTCGGGCGACCGGGCGTTCTGGCGCGAAGACGGAACACTGGGCTTCCTTGGCCGTAACGACCGGCAGGTCAAGGTGCGGGGCTTCCGCATCGACCTGCGCCATATCGAACGCGCGCTAGAACGTGTCGCGGGCGTCGGGCGCGCGCTTGCCGCCGTGGTCGACCAAGGCACGCCCACGGCCCGCCTCGCGGCATGGGTGGCGCCGGCCGAGGGGATGGATTTGCCGCCGCTCGACCAGATCAATGCGCAGATCGCGCATGACCTTGCAGCCTTCATGCGGCCCGTTGTCGTGCCGGTCGACGGTTTCCCGCGCACCGCCGGGGGCAAGATCGACATGCGCGCCCTGCCGCAACCGGCGGCGCAAGTGGCGCTGGGCGGCTCGTTGGACGATTGCGATCCGCTGACGCGCGACATCGCGGCGATGATGGCAAAGACCCTTGGCCTCGAGTCCATCGGGCCCGACGACAGTTTCCACGATCTGGGCGGACATTCGCTGCTGGCCGTGCAGTTGCTGGGCCGGATCGAGGCCGCGACAGGCACCCGTCTGGGGATCGCCGACCTGCACCGCGCCCCGACCCCGCGCGGACTGGCGGAAGCGCTGGGACAAGACGTCAGCGCCGATGCGCGCCCGCGCTACATCATTCCGATCCAGCCCCAAGGCAACCGCGCGCCCCTGTTCGGGGTGCATGTGCTGGGCCGCAACGAATCCTTCTATCGACCGCTGGCCGCCGAACTGGGCAACGACCAACCCGTTCTGGGCCTTTCTGTCGGCCTTCTGGGCCACGACACGCCCATCGGCGTCGAAGCCACCGCACACGCCTATTTCGACGACATTCAGAAGCATCATCCTGACGGGCCGATCAACTTGGCGGCGGTCTCTCTGGCCAGCTACATCACCTTTGAACTGGCCCGCCAGTTGCGCGAAGCCGGGCGCGAGGTGCGCATGGTGGCCCTGTTCGACGC
Source organism: Paracoccaceae bacterium (assembly GCA_041397065.1). Taxonomy (GTDB): domain Bacteria; phylum Pseudomonadota; class Alphaproteobacteria; order Rhodobacterales; family Rhodobacteraceae; genus Pararhodobacter. Next base: position 154,114 of record JAWKXG010000002.1, read on the forward strand.
CGCCGGCCCGGACGGGCGGGCGACGCTGAGCGGGGCACGGCGGATCCTGACCCATCTGCGCCTGCTGGCAGCGACGGGGCCGGGGTATATGCTGCGCATCCTGCACAACAAGCAGGCCCAGATCCGGCACAAAATCGCGAAACTGCGGCTGAAGATCGAAAGCCGCAACGGTGGCGGCGCGCAGTCGGTCGAAACCTTCGTCGCCGCCAACGAAGCGGCGGTGAACGCCTATGTTGCGCGACCGCTGGATGTTCCGCTGACGATCATCCGAGCAGTCGAAAGCCCGTTCGACTCGGCCCGGACGACAGAGTGCGGGCTGGGTTGGGCCTCGGTTGCGGCGGCGGGCTTCACCGTGATCGATAACCCCGGCGATCACCTGTCGATCCTGCAACCGCCCCATGTCGGGCAGTTGGCGCAAAGCCTGAGCAAAGCGATGGGAACCCCTTGAGCGACACTGGGCCGCCTTGTGCGGCCCTGGACGGACAGCGCAACGCAATCAGGCGCTTGTCCAGCAGGACAGCGCCAAATTCCGGGAATTTCTGGAAAATCTGGTCGGAGTGAGAGGATTCGAACCTCCGGCCCCTGCCTCCCGAAGACAGTGCTCTACCAGGCTGAGCTACACTCCGACCGATGGGCGGGAGTTACCCCGCGCCGCCCGTATTTGCAAGAGGCATTCGCCGATTTCCGCGCCGATTAATCGGCCCGATCCGACTGCCCATTCTCGACGATCTTGCCCGCCGGAACGGCACCGATCCGCGCCCGGATTGCCAGCACCGGCTGCGTCGCCGAGACGTCGCGCCGGCTCTCGCGGAAGACGATATACAGACCCGATGCGATGATCAGGGCCGATCCCGCCATCGTCCAGGCGTCGGGGCTTTCGTCAAAGAAAACGGCACCATAGAACCCCGCCCACAGGATCTGTGAATACTGCATCGGCGCGACGATGCTGGCCTCGGCCTTGCGATAGGCGATCAGCAGCAAGAGCCCTGCTGCAAAGGACATCGCCGCGACGATAGCCATCAGCCCAAGGTCGGGCAGCGCGACGGGGACATAAACAAAGGGCAGCATCGCACCCAGAACAACCACCATCACCAGCATCGGCAGCACCATCAGGACGGCGCTGCGCTCAACACGGCCAACCTTGCGCGCGATCACCGCCGACACCGCGACATTGACCGCCGCCAGCAACGCCGCCGCATGGCCCAGCGACACCGGCGCATACCCCGGACGCAGCACCACCAGAACGCCGATCATCCCGGCAACAATGGCCAGCCCCCGGTGCACCCCGACCTTTTCGCCCAACACCGGCACCGAGAGCAGCGTAACGATCAACGGCGCGGTAAACAGCATCGTATAGACCTGCGCCAGCGGCAACACGGTGAAGGCATAGAACCCCAAGGTCCCCGAGGCGACGATCGCCATCGCGCGTGTCAGCGCCAGCCATGGATGAACCGCCCGCATCGTCCCCGGAACCGGGTCGCGCAGCAGCATCAGAACCACCAGCGGAAAGCCGAAAAGCCCGACGAAAAAGGTGATCTGCAACGCGCTGTAGGTCGTGCCCAGCACCTTCACGATGACATCGTGAGTTGCGTAAATGCCAAAGGCCAGCAAGGCCAACAGGGGCCCCAGCGGCCCGGCGGCGCGGGAAACGGGCGAAGGGGTCTGCGCAGGCATGATCACCGATCCATCCAGACGTGTCGCCTTGCTATACCCCGCACCCTTTGGCCCGAACAGGGCAAAATGACAGCGCTCACATACCGGGAAGCGGGGCGGCCAGCCCCTTGTGATGGACCACCCGCTGCGGGAAGGGAATTTCGATCTGCTCGGCTTTCAGCGCGTTCCAGATCGCGAACAGCACATCGGACCGATACTTGCCCGTCAGGTCTTCGATCCCCTCGACCCAGTATTCGACGCTGAATTCGACACCGCTGTCGGCAAAGGCCGTCAACTCGCATTCGACACCGTGATCGCCCCCCAAGACAAAAGGCAGCGCCGCGACCGCCGGTTCGATGATGGCCGGAATGCGATTGATGTCGGTGTCATAGCTGACGCTGAATGCCGCGTCATACCGATGTGCCTTGCCCGCGTCGGACAGATTGACCACGCGCGAGGTGATGAAATTCTCGTTCGGAACGATGATCCAGCGCCCATCGACCGTCTCGATGACGGCTGCGCGCGCGGTCATCTTGTGGATTGTTCCTTCGGACCCGTCGTCAAGCTGGACGAAATCGCCGACCGTGGTCTGCCCTTCCAGCAGCAGGATCACCCCCGAAACAAAGTTCGCCGCGATCTGTTGCAGGCCAAGGCCGATCCCGACGCCCAGCGCACCGCCCAGAACGGCGACAGCGGTCAGGTCGATCCCCATGATCGACATCAGCATCAGGAAGGCCGCGCCGAAAATCAGGATCTGGCTTGCCTTGATGGCCAGTTCGCGCGTCGCGGGGCGCAAGTCCTCGCGCGTTTTGAGGAATTCCTCGGACTGAGAATTCGACCATCGCCCCGCCCAGAACAACAAGGACCCGGCGACGACACCGCGTACCAGCGCCATGGCCGAAAAACTGATATTGCCCAGCGCGATCGTCACGCCGTTCAGATAGGTCGTGACCGGACCCAGCAGCCCGACCATGTTCAGCGCCAGCACCGGCAGCAGGAAATACCGCCCCAACAGCCGCAGGAAACCGTCAGTGACGATGTCGCGCACCAAGGTGCGCGCCGCAAGGAACAGGAACAGGTTCTTGCCAAAGGCGATGATCGCCCCAGATCCAAACAGCGACCGTGTCAGCGCCTCGCCGGTGGCGGTCAGAACATAGGCGACCAGCGGCATCAGCAGCGGCATGAACTGCAGCACGAACCGCAGCGCCCGCGCGAAGATGCCCGTGCGCGTCTCGGCCGGGGTCAGGACGCGCAGCAACAGCGGGTTCAGCCGCTTGGTCAGCATCCGGGCCGCGACATAGGCCACGACAAGCAGAACGACTTGCGACCATGCCGCCGGGCTGGTTGCCCATTCCAACGCGGTCTGCGCGATCGGGTCGATCCAGGCCCGGATCGTGGCGGTCAGGTCGTCTGCGGACATCGGTGTTTCCTGTGGCGTCGGGACACTGCGCCATATCCCTTTTTGCGGCGAATATCCAACGATGAAAAAAACGGCGGAAGGTATGCGCCCCTTCCGCCGTCCGCCGCCCCGCAACTGGGGCGGCACTCGCTACGCTACACACGCGGCAAGGATGCAGAGGGGAAACAGAACACGTGCACCCCGCACCGCGCCCTTCATTGCTAGGTTGCCAAGCACCGCGCAATAATGGGAAAAGCAGGGACAGATTTCCCCCAGTGCACCGGACAGGCAACATGACGCTTTCGAGTACCCAGAATTATCTCAAGCATCACACCGAATCCTTGGTGAAGGACGTGGGCATCGAGGCGGCGGCAGAAATTTCGGGAAAATCCAAGGCCAGCCTGAATCGCTATTATTCGACGCACCCAGAACATGCCGACCGGTTCATGCCGCTGGACGTGATCGCCGCGCTCGAAGGCGTGGCCTCGTTCCCGCATGTGACGACCGCGCTGGCCGACCTGCGCGGCGTGACACTGGCGCATGACGAGCAACGCCCCAACAGCGCACGTCGGGGGTCGGTGAACTCGGATGTCATCGCACTCAGCCAGCGCTTCGCCATGCTGATCGCCGAATACCAGACCGCGATCGAAGACGGCACCATCAGCGCCAACGAAGCCCGCCGTCTTCTGCAAGAGACCGTCGCACTGCAACGCGTCCTGATCGACATGAAACTGAACCTCGAACGCGAGGCCACCTGAAACGCCCAAGGGCGCCCGTGGGCGCCCTTGTCCTATTGCCTTGCCCCGTCCGCCGACGATCAGCCGCGCAGAACGCCGCCAGTGGCCTTGCCGACCTTGTCGACGATCTTGCGACCGACCGCTTCGATTTCCTCTTCGGTCAGGGTCTTGCCCTGCGGCTGCAGGCGCACCGCGATGGCCAGCGATTTCTTGCCCGCGCCCATCTGCGCTTCGGCCTTGTCGCCGCGGAATTCGTCGAACACGCGCACCGATTCGATCAGCGCCTTATCGGCCCCTTGGGCCGCGTTCAGCACCGCCAATGCATCGACCTTGGCATCGACCACAAAGGCGAAGTCACGCTCGACCGATTGCAGATCGTTCAGCACCAGCGCCGAACGCGTCGCGCTTGCGCTGCGCGGCATCGGTGCCGCCGCGACCGGGATCGAGAAGGCAACCGCCGCGCCCTTGATCCCATAGGCCTTGAGCACCTTGGGATGAACCTCGCCAAAGGTCGCCAGCGCCAGTTTCGGCCCCAGCGTCATCCGCCCGGAGCGGCCCGGATGAAACCAAGACGGAACGTTTCGATCAGCCTGCATGCGGGCGGGCGCGCCGATTGCGGCCAGCACGGCCTCGACATCCGCTTTCGCATCGAACACATCGACGGCCCGGCGCGCGCCATGCGGATCGCGCGGTCCCGAGGCCCCGACCAGCAAGCCCGTCGCATGGGTTTCCTGCTCTCCGGGTTCGCCGCCATGGAACACCGGCCCCAGTTCGAACAGCGCCAAATCCATAAACCCGCGCGCCTGATTGCGCGCCGCCGCCTGCAACAGCCCCGGCAACAGATCCGGGCGCATATGCGTCATCTCGCTCGAAATCGGGTTTTCCAGCCGCACCGAATCCGCGCCCCCGCCAAACCGCTCGGCCGAGGCCGCATCGATGAAGCTGTAGGTGACGCATTCATGATAGCCGAGACTGGCCAGCGTCAGCCGCGCCTGCCGTTCGCGGCGTTGCATCGGCGTCAGGATCGGCGCGGGCACGCCCGAGGTCGGGCGCGGCAGCGGCTTGCCCTCCAGCTTTGTCAGCGACGCGATCCGCGCGACTTCCTCGACCAGATCGGCATCGCCCAGCACATCGGGGCGCCACGACGGCACGAAGGCCTGGTCCCCTTCCAGCCGGAAACCCAGCGCCGTCAGCGTCGCGCGCTGCTCGGCTTCGGGGATGTCCATCCCGACAAGGCGCGAAACGCGCGCGGCATCGAAACGATAGGCGCGCGCCGTATCGGGCACGGCACCGTCGATCGCCACCTCGCTGGCCTCGCCACCGCACAGTTCCAGGATCATGCGCGTCGCCAGTTCCAGCCCGGGCCCGGTGAATTCAGGGTCCACACCGCGTTCGAAACGATAGCGCGCGTCCGAATTGATCTTCAGCGCGCGGCCGGTCGTGGCAATGGTAATCGGGTCCCAATAGGCCGATTCAAGGAACACATCGACGGTTTCGTCCGTGCATCCCGAATGCTCGCCGCCCATGATCCCGGCGATGGACTCAACGCCGTTGCCATCGGAAATGGCCATCATCCCCGGTCTCAGCGTATAGGTCTTGCCGTCCAGCGCCACGATTTCTTCACCGCCCAGCGCCGGATGCACCCGCAACACGCCCCCCGCAACCTTGGCCGCGTCGAAGACGTGCAGCGGGCGGTTATAGCCGAAGGTGAAAAAGTTCGTCACATCGACCAGCGCCGAGATCGGCCGCAGCCCGATCGCCTTCAGGCGCTGCTGCAACCATTTCGGCGACGGGCCGTTCTTCACGCCCCGGATCACCCGGCCCATGAATACCGGGCAGCCTTTTTCCTTAAGCGCCGCGTCCACCTCGACCCGGATCGGGCAGGCGATGCCGCCCGGCACCGGATCGACAGGCAGCGGCTTCAACGTGCCCAGCCCGCGTGCGGCCAGATCGCGCGCAATGCCGCGGACGCCCAGGGCGTCGGGGCGGTTCGGCGTGATCTTGATATAGATCATCGGATCGTTGAGACCCGCGTAATCGATATAGCGCACACCCAACGGGGCATCCGCGGGCAGGTCGATGATCCCGTCATGATCATCCGACAGTTCCAGTTCGCGCTCGGAACACATCATGCCGTTCGACGCCTGCCCCCGGATAACGCCCGGCTTCAGATCGACGCCCGTGCCCGGAACATGCGTCCCGACAGGGGCAAAGACACCGACAAGCCCGGTACGCGCATTGGGCGCACCGCAGACGACCTGCACTTCTTCGGGCTTGCCGTCCGTCCATGCCTCGACGCGGCACAACCGCAGCCGGTCGGCATCGGGATGCGGAACCGCCTCGATGATGCGCGCGATCCGGAACGCCCCCAGCCGTGCCGCCGGATCATCGACTTCCTCGACCTCGAGTCCCAGGTCAGTCAGCGCATCCAGGATCTCGTCCAGGCCCGCTTGGGTTTCGAGGTGCTCCTTGAGCCACGACAGGGTGAATTTCATCGCCAAACCTTCGTCTGCATCGCGCGTGTCCGCGCCCTGTTAGCCCATCGCGCGCGCCAAGAAAAGCGCCGCGCCCGATGGCATGCCCCTCTTTGCTCGTCAAATATCCCGGGGGGTGAATTTGCGCAGCAAAGAGGGGGGCAGAGCCCCCCTTCCCGCCGCTTCGTCGTGCGGATGCCGGTTCAGCGGCCGCGCTCGTCTTCGTCGTCCTCGTCGTCATCCGTGCCGCCGGGCAGGTTGAAGAAACTGTCGGCATTCGAATAGTCCACCGGGCGTTCTTCCTCGGCGTCGCGCGTCAGGCTGAAATTCTCGAGCCCTTCGATGCCGCGCGGCAGGCGCGGTTCGGCCGGCATGTCCAGCGACTGCTCGGTCGACACCAGCTTGCGGCGCTCGTCGTCGGTCATCATCGTGCCTTCGGCGGCGGCGCGCTTGGCGGCCTTTGCGACCTCGGAATCCAGTTCCGACTGGCGGCACAGGCCCAGGGCGACCGGGTCGATCGGCTGGATGTTCTGGATGTTCCAGTGCGTGCGCTCGCGGATCGCAAGGATCGACGGGTTCGTCGTGCCCACCAGCTTGCGAATCTGTGCGTCGGCCAGTTCCGGGTGGAACTTGACCAGCCACAGGATCGCTGCCGGGCGGTCCTGACGCTTGGACAGCGGGGTATAGCGCGGGCCGCGCCGTTTTTCCTCGCCGACGGCGGCGGGGTTGTATTTCAGCTTCAGGACATAGCGCGGATCGGCCTCGCCCTTCTTGATCTCGGTGTCGTCCAACTGGTTATGCGCGATCGGGTCGAACCCCTTCACGCCGGTCGCCACGTCGCCATCGGCGATCCCTTGCACTTCCAGCTCGTGCAAGCCGCAGAAATCGGCGATCTGCTTGAAGCTCAACGTGGTGTTATCGACCAGCCAGACGGCAGTGGCCTTGGCCATCAGGGGTTTGGACATCGCATCAATCCTTCATCGCGCGAAGATATGGGCCATCGCCCGCCGGGCGGGCCGGCCACGGCGCCGGGCCGTGTATCCTCGATTTCGGGGAATGCGGCGTGTATAAGCCCGATACCGTTCCGAGGAAAGAGGGAATCACGTGTCATTCCGTGCCATTTGCCTGAGTTTGCCGCTTGTCCTGTCGGCCACTGCATCCCTCGCGCAGGACCGTCCCGGCGACTTCGACCACTATGTCCTGTCCCTCAGCTGGGTGCCGGCCTATTGCGCGGCGGACGGCGACGACCGCAACGATCCCCGCTGCCGCGACGATGCGCGGGTCGGCTGGGCGGTGCACGGGCTGTGGCCACAGAACGACGATGGCACTTGGCCGGAATACTGCCACGGGCTGGAACGCGACCCCTCGCGCCAGCAGACAGCCGCGCAGGCGGATGTGTTCGGCACTTCGGGATCGGCATGGCACCAATGGAACAAGCACGGGCGCTGCACCGGCCTTTCGGCAAGCGCCTTCTACGATCTCACGCGGCAGGCGCTTGCAGGCATTACCCTGCCCGAGATCTTCGACGGCGTGACGCGGGAACTGTCGATTGACCCCGACGTGATCGAAGCCGCCTTCATCGAGGCCAACCCCGAACTGACGCCCGACATGATGGTCACAAGCTGCCAGCGCCGCAATCTGGCCGAACTGCGCATCTGCCTGACGCGCGACCTTCAGCCGCGCGATTGCGCCCCGCAGGCGATCCGGCGTGAATGCGATATCAGCGGCGCGCGCCTGCTGCCGCTTCGCTAGATCAGTTCTCGGGCTCTTCCATCTGGTCGGGCGGGCGGCATTCGACACCGGGATCGCCACAGGTCAACGGCGGGCCGTCATCCGGTCCCACGTCTGGCACGCTGCCCGGCATGGGGTCGGTCACGGGTTCAAGAACCGGCTCGGGCTCGCGGCACTCGCGGTCGCGGCAGGAGCCTGACGGGGCTGCCAAACTTGCGCCGCCCGGCATCGATCGGTTGCACACGCCCGCAAGCGATTCCAGCACGCTCGCCGAGGGGGCGATCGAAGGGTCGGTTTCCGTCGCGGCCCGCCAATAGCCGACGCATTCCGGCGTCAGCGACACCGCCCCGACGGCCGCACAGATGCGATCAAAATCCGTGGCGGCCGGATCGCCCGCCGCGCTCAGCCGGTCACGTTCGACACAAGGATCCGTGCCCTGTGCGCTGGCGGGAAGCCCGCTGACAACAAGGGCTAGAAGGGCGAAAACCGGGGGCAGAACACGGCGCATGGCAACCTCGGGGCTGGAACGATCCGGGAAAGGATAGCCCAACCCAAACGCCCCCACCATGAGGCAGGTCAATCAACCGTTGGAGGCTGGCTGCGCAGGCGCCGGTTCGATCAGGACGCCGTCGCGCCACAAACCGTTGGCGGTTTCGCCGTTGGCATAGCGCAGCACCCCGAGGCCCGCGCGCTGCGAGGCGACGAATTCGCCTTCGTAGACGTCGCCGGTTGCATAGGTCGCGATGCCGCGTCCCTCGATCTGGCCCGCCCGCCATTCGCCGGCATAGCTGAAACCGTCGGGCATCGTGACGGTGCCCTGACCCTCGCGTTCGCCGGCATGGAAAGTGCCGTCATAGCGCATGCCGTCGGGATACGTCATGACACCGGCGCCTTCGCGCACGCCATTGACGAAGCTTCCCGCATAAACCCGACCGTCAGGATAGGTCATCCGCCCCTCGCCATGGGGCACGCCCGCGCGGAACTGGCCCTCGTAGGTTTGGCCATCCGCCGCGATGGCCCGGCCTTGCCCGTCGCGCCGCCCCTCGACCCAGGTCCCGGCATAGCTGGACCCGTCCGGATGGGTGATCGTCCCCTCGCCATCGGGAATACCGTCGCGGAACTGCCCCTCGTACCGGGTGCCATCGGGGGCCGTCAGAACGCCTTGCCCGCTGATCCGGTCAGCGACCCAATCGCCCGAATAGACATGGCCATCCGCGCTGGTCAACCGGCCGCGTCCGTGGCGCAGATCGTCGGCAAACGCCCCTTCGTAGATGCTGCCATCAGCAAGAAGCATCCGGCCGATCCCCTGCAGCATCCCCTGCGCAAAGGTGCCTTCGCGCCGGTCCCCGTTGGGCAGCGTCAGCACGCCCGCGCCGTCAAATGCGTCCTGTGCCCATTCGCCATCATAGACGGTGCCATCGGGCCGCGTCAGGCGGCCCTCGCCCTCGCGCTTGTCCGCGTGCATCGCCCCTGCATAGACCGAACCGTCGGGATAGGTGATCGTGCCCTGCCCTTCACGCAGGCCATGGGCCCAGTCGCCCTCATAGCGCAGGCCGCCCGGACGCTCCATCACGCCGCGGCCATGGGGCTGGCTGTCGTCGAAATCACCGGTATAGACCGCGCCCGTCACATAGCGCCGCGTGCCCTGCCCCATGATCCGGCCACCGTCCAGATTGCCCTCGTAGGACGATCCATCGGCAAAAACCATCCGCCCCTGACCATGCGGCCGCCCATCGACGAACTGCCCTTCGTAGACAAGGCCATCCGGGAAACGCGCCGTTCCGAAACCGGTAATCTGTCCCTGCACCCATTCCCCAGTGTATTCGAACCCGCTGGGCAACCGGTAGGTGCCGCGCCCGTGCTGCAACCCGTTGAGGAACGTCCCCTCGTAGATCCCGCCGTTGTCATACTGGCGGGTGGTGACCTCGCTCAGCTGGGCCAGCGCGGGCGCGGCAGCAAAACAAACGACACCACAAAGCAGAAGGCCGAAACGGGTGGGCAACGTCATCCTCAGGCAGTCCTCGTGATCCACGAACATGCAAACTCGCGGCCTGCACCCTAAAGGAGGGTCAACGCCTCTGGCAAGGCAGAGTCCGGCGCTCAACCCCCTCTGCCAGCGTCAAAATTCCGCTATTCGCCATGCGGCACGCCCGCACCGGCCAGTTTCCGCGCACGGGATGCAACCCTTGCGCGATCATCCGGCTCAGCCCGCGTGGATCGTTGGCGCCTGCATCGCGCCGAACCCATAGTGCCGCAGCCAGCGCAGGTCGCTTTCGAAGAAGGCCCGCAGGTCGGGGATGCCGTATTTCAGCATCGCCATCCGGTCGATCCCCATGCCGAAGGCAAAGCCCTGCCACTCGTCCGGGTCGATCCCGCCGGCGCGCAGCACCTTGGGATGCACCATGCCGGACCCCAGAACCTCCAGCCAGCCGTCGCCTTCGCCGACGCGCAACTGCCCGTCGACCCAGCTGCACTGGATGTCCACTTCCGCCGAAGGTTCGGTGAACGGGAAATGCGAGGCACGGAACCGCGTCTTGACCGTGGTGCCGAAATAGGCGCTGAAGAACGCTTCCAGCACCCATTTCAGGTTCGCCATGGAAATATCGCGGTCGATGGCAAGCCCTTCGATCTGGTGGAACATCGGCGTGTGCGTCTGGTCCATGTCCATGCGATACACGCGCCCCGGTGCAATCACCCGGATCGGCGCGCCCTGCGCCTGCATCGCGCGGATCTGCACCGGGCTGGTGTGGGTGCGCAGCACATGCGGCGGGCGGTCGTCGCCCTCGGCGCGGTGCATGAAGAATGTGTCATGCTCCTGCCGGGCCGGGTGCTCGGGCGCGATGTTCAGCGCGTCGAAATTGAACCAGTCGGTTTCGATCTGCGGGCCTTCGGCAACGGCAAAGCCCATGTCGGCGAAGATCGCCGTGCATTCCTCGGTCACTTGGCTGACGGGGTGGATCGTGCCCCGCGCCCGATGCCGTGCGGGCAGGGTAACATCCAGCCATTCAGCCTTCAGCCGCTCGTCCAGCGCCGCGTCTTCCAGCGCCGCCTTGCGCGCCCGCAGCGCGGCGTCGATCTCGGCCTTCAGCCCGTTCAGCGCCGGGCCGGCCACAAGGCGTTCTTCGGGCGACATCTTGCCCAGCTCGCGCATCTGCAGGCTGATCTCGCCCTTCTTGCCCAGGGCAGCCAGGCGCACATCCTCGATCGCCGCCTCGCTTGATGCATCGGCGATCAGCCCCAGGTATTTCGCTCTCAGCTCGTCCATCTCGTGCCCCTCGCAACCGCTTGCCGTGCCAATAACGCCAGACGCGCGAAGGCACAAGCCGCGCGGGGGCCTGAGCCGCCCCGCGGCGGCGCCCGCAGCGCCATCACGAAAAGTTCAGCGCCATCCCGGGACAGCACATGAAACCAATAGCCCCGCGCAGGCGTAATGTCACAGGTGACCAAGCAAGGGGGAACCGATGGACACACTTCTGGGCTTTCTGGCCGGCACGCTGACCTTGCTGAACCCTTGCGTTCTGCCGGTGCTGCCAATCATCCTTGCCTCGTCGCTGCAGGCGGACCGTCGCGGCCCCTTGTTCCTCACGCTTGGGCTCTCGGCCAGCTTCATCGCGGTCGGGTTGGGGCTGTCGTGGCTTGGCCCGGCGCTGGGCCTCGCTCAGGAAGACATCGAACCCTATGCCGCGCTGGTGATGGTCGGCTTTGGCCTGACGATGCTGGTGCCCGCGCTGGGCGCCCGCTTCGCCGGCGCGACAGCAGGGCTGGCGGCACGCGCCAATACCGAGCTTGACCGCGTCGACGCCTCGGGGCCTTGGGGCATGGCGGCGGGCGGCGCGTTACTGGGCCTTGTGTGGTCGCCCTGTATCGGCCCGACGCTGGGCAGCGCCATCGCACTTGCGGCCAGCGGCGAGAACCTCGGGCAGGCCGCGCTGACCATGACGGCTTTCGCTGCGGGTGTCTCGGCGGTGATGCTTGCCCTCGCCTATGGCGCGCGCGAGGCCCTGCTGCGGCGCCAAGCCCTGATGCGCCGCCTCGCGCAGCGTGCGAAACCGCTCATGGGCGCAACCTTTGTGCTCGTCGGGCTCGGCATCGCCTTCGGCGTCCATCGCTGGCTGGAATTCTGGGCCGTCGAAACGCTGCCCAACTGGTTCAACGATCTTTCCATTCTCATCTGACCCCGCCATTCACATCTGACCCCAAGGAGACGACCATGAACAGACGTGACTTCCTCGCCCTCGGCGCCGCCATTTCCCTTGCACCGATGGCCGCCCGCGCGCAGTTCGTCGATTACGCTCCCGGCCTGCTGCAACCAGCCATGGACCGGGGTGACCGCATCATTTTGAATTTCTATGCAACGTGGTGCGGCACCTGCGCGCGCCAGCAGCGCGTGATGGAACAACTGCGCGCTGCGAACCCGGCTTATGACCAGTCGCTGACCCTGATCCACGTCGACTGGGACACCTATCGCGACAGCGCGCTGGTCAGCGAATTCAACGTGCCCCGCCGTTCGACGATCATCGCGCTCAAGGGGAATCAGGAACTGGGCCGCACCGTCGCCGGCACCTCGGTCGCCGAGATCCAGGCCCTGTTCGACGCCGCGCTGAACGCCTGATCCCGGACGCGTTGCCCCCTCTTTGCTCTGGAAATATCCCGGGGGTGCGGGGGGCAGCCCCCCCCCCCCCCCCCCCCGGCCTCGGTCGCCTGAGGCGGCCGCGTCAGCGGACAACGAGGGCGAAACACCCCCCTGCCCCGACCATGAAAAAGGCCGCCCTCGTAGGGGCGGCCTTTCTGCATTCTCGGGCTTGTCCGATCAGGCAGCGGCTTGCGCGCGTGCCACGATCTGGGCAAAGGCCTCGGGCTCGTGCACGGCCAGATCGGCCAGAACCTTGCGGTCCACTTCGATCCCGGCGACGGCCAGAAGGTTGATGAACCGCGAATAGGTCAGCGCCGGATCGATCGAACGAACCGCGGCGTTGATACGCTGGATCCACAGGGCGCGGAAGTTGCGCTTGCGGGCCTTGCGGTCGCGGGTCGCGTACTGGTTCGCCTTGTCGACCGCCTGGGTCGCGGTGCGGAAGTTGCGCGAACGGGCGCTGTAATAGCCAGACGCCGCCTTGATAACCTTGCGGTGACGGGCGTGGGTGACCTTACCGGATTTAACGCGTGCCATTGGTCAATCTCCTCAGCGGGCGTAGGGCATATAGATTTTGACGATCTTCGCGTCCTGCTCGCTCAGCACCGTGGTGCCGCGTGCGGTCCGGATGAACTTCGTCGTCCGCTTGATCATGCCGTGGCGCTTGCCTGCCTGACCGGATTTGATGTGGCCATTGGCCGTCACCTTGAACCGCTTCTTGGCGGCCGATTTCGTCTTCATCTTGGGCATTTCCGTCTCCTGTCTGCCGAGAGGTCAGTAACGCGCGACTCGGCATGCCACTGTGGCCGGACGCGCGGGGTTAGAGTGGCCGCCAATACAAGGGCGGCGCCCCCTTTGCAAGGGGGTCAGTTCCAATATCGCCGCGCCGTCGTCATGAAGAGATCGGGCAGCTCCGACAGGCCATAGGCCCCATCGCCATTGAGGATCCGCATCGCGATGATCAGCCCCAGCGCCAGAACCAGCAGGATCAGCCCCGCCCAAGGACGGCGCCGGTCGGCCCATGCCGCGACAAAGGCGACGAAGGCCAACGGAATGAAGCCCACACCGATCAGGTAGAACAGATCGTGGTCCAACGTTTCCTCCTGCCCTTGACGCCCGGTTTGCGGGCCGGGGGTCGGTTTACTCTGCTTCGGCGCGGTAGATCAAGCGCTCGTCACAAGGCGCGACGCGCAGGATGTTGGTCGTGCCCGGTTTGTTGAAGGGCACGCCGGCGGTGACGACGATCTGGTCGGTCTCGATTGCAAAGCCATTCTCGCGCGCGGCGCGGGCCGCACTGACCACGGCCGACTTGAAGCGATCGACAGGGCCGGTGGGCACGCAGAACACACCCCAGACAAGGCACAGGCGGCGCAAGGTTTCGACCTTGGGGCTCAGCGCGATGATGGGCAACTGCGGACGCTCGCGGGCGACCTTGATCGCGGTCGTCCCGGATTCGGTAAAGCAGCAGATCGCCTTGATGTCGGTCGATTCGGCGATCTCGCGGGCGGCGGCGACGATCCCGTCGGCCACGGTCGACCGGGAATAAGTGCGGAAGGCGGCGATCACCTGCCGATAGGTCTCGTCCCGTTCGACCGACAGCGCAACGTTGTGCATCGTGCGCACGGCTTCGACCGGATAGCTGCCCGCTGCCGACTCGGCGGACAGCATGACCGCGTCGGCGCCTTCGTAGATTGCCGTCGCCACGTCCGACACCTCGGCGCGGGTCGGCATCGGGCTTTCGATCATCGATTCGAGCATCTGCGTGGCGACGATCACGGGCTTTGCCATGGCGCGCGCACGCCGCACGAGGCGCTTCTGGATCGGCGGCACCGAATGGACGGGCAGTTCTACGCCCAGATCACCGCGCGCGATCATCAGCCCGTCCGAAACCTCGGCGATGGCGTCAAAGGCGTTCACGGCGGCGGGTTTCTCGATCTTGGCCAGAACGGCCGCACGGCCGCGGGCCAGTTCGCGGGCCTCGTTGACGTCGTCGGGGCGTTGCACGAAGGACAGCGCCAGCCAGTCGACCCCAAGGCCGCAGGCGAATTCCAGATCGGCCCGGTCCTTGTCCGAAAGCGCCTTCAGCGGCAGCACGACGTCGGGCACGTTGACGCCTTTGCGGTCCGAGATGACGCCACCCACGACCACCGTGCATTCGGCGAAATCGGCCCCGCAGCGGTCGACCATCAGGACGATCTTGCCGTCGTTGACCAGCAGGCGCGCCCCGGGTTCCAGCGCGGCGAAAATCTCGGGATGCGGCAGGCAGACGCGGGTGTCATCCCCCGGAACCGGCGACAAGTCGAATTGAAACCGATGTCCTTCGTCCAGTTCGACAGCCCCGGCAGCGAATTGGCCCACCCGCAGCTTCGGCCCCTGAAGGTCGGCAAGGATGGCGATTGGCCGACCGGTCTCGGCCTCGACCTCGCGGATCAAGGCATGGCGTCGTGCCTGCTCCTCGTGGGTGCCGTGGCTCATGTTCAGGCGAAACACATCGGCCCCGGCCTCGAACAGGGCGCGGATCGTCGCCTTGTCAGACGATGCTGGCCCAAGGGTTGCCACGATCTTCACATTGCGGTTGCGACGCATGGTCTTCGCCTTTCCTGACTTGCCGAGCGACGGTATCACGCAAATATAAGGAAACGGCAACACTGAGCGCACCATTGCCGGACAAAATTTGATACCGCTAACATGAATTCCCCGGAAGGAGATCGCCATGCAGGACACCGAACGCACCCAGATCGAGGCCGCTGTGTTCCGCCGCCTGATGCAGCATCTGCTTCAGGATCGGCCGGACGTCCAAAACATCGATCTGATGAACCTTGCGGGGTTCTGCCGCAACTGCCTTGGCCGCTGGTATCAGGAAGCCGCCGCCGACCAAGGCATCACGCTGGGCAAGGAAGAAGCGCGCGAGATCGTCTATGGAATGCCCTATGACGAATGGAAGGCCCTGAACCAGATCGAGGCCAGCCCGGAAAAGCAAAAGGCCTTCGAAAAGGCCTTTGCCGAGAATGTAGGCGGCCCGATCCCGGGGCGCTGAGGCGGATCAGGGGGCATTCAGCCCCTGCCGGGCGCCCCGGACTCAGGCATCGACCCGCAGATCTGTCGCCGGGTTGAAGGCCGTGGTGCCCGACAGCGTGGCCAGCGTTGCCGTGCCTTGCATCAGGCGCACCGAATTCGTCGTCGCATCGGCGACGGTCATCACATCAGGACGGTCGGCCATCAGCGGATCATAACCCAACGAGACGCGGATCGTATCCACACCCGACTGGAAATCGGTGACGATCGCCCCCGGCGCGGTCCCTGACAGCGGCAAATAGCCGGAAACGATGAACTCGTCGGCGCCGGCACCGCCCGTCATCTGGTCGAACAGGTCACCATCCAGAGTGTCGTCGCCGTCACGGCCCAGCAGCGTATCGGCCCCGTCGCCCCCGAACAGCCAGTCATTGCCGCTTCCGCCATCCAGAGTGTCGCGCCATTCGCCGCCGTCCAGCCGGTCGTCGCCATTCCCGCCCGACAACATGTCGCGGCCCATCCCGCCATACAGCGTGTCGTTGCCGTCGTTGCCGAACAGCGTGTCGAACCCGGCCTCGCCCGCGACAACATCGGAACCCACGCCGCCATCGAGCAAATCGTTGCCGCCGCCGCCCAGAATACGGTCATTGCCACGTTCGCCATACAGCGAATCCCAGCCGTTGCCCCCCTGCAAGGTATCGTGCCAGTCGCCGCCGCGCAGCAGGTCGCCTTGATCGCCACCGTTCAGCAGGTCGCGCCCGGGTCCACCCAGCAGCGTGTCATGGCCGATCCCGCCCCACAGCTCATCGAACCCGCGGTTGCCTTCGAGCAGGTCGTCGCCGTCCCCGCCATAAGCCGAGTCCCTGCCCCAGCCTGCATCGATGGTGTCGTTGCCGCCATAACCGCGGATCAGGTCGTCCCCTGCCCAGCCGCGCAGCAGGTCGCCGTCGGCCGTGCCGTCGATGGTGTCATCCATGTTGGTGCCGTCAACAGCCTCGGGCTCGGGCTCGTTGTCTTGGTCGCCAATCACCGCAAAGCCCAGCGCAAAGGCCAGGAACGCCCCCAGAAGCAGCATGTCATTCCCCCAGTCCGGGCCGCCTTGCGACCGCCCTTCAGTGTTTCCCCAGCGTTAACAATTGTTAACTTTTTCAAGGGAGTCAACCGCGGGGCTTTTTGCAACCCAGGGTATGGCGGGCGAGGGCCGGCGTCAGATCGCGGCCTTGAGGCTTTCTTCGAGGTAGATCTCGCGCAGGCGCGCACTCAGCGCACCGGGTTTCCCGGTGCCGATCGCCGCGCCGTCGATCTCGACCACCGGCATCACGAAGGTGCTGGCCGAGGTGATGAAGGCCTCGTCTGCCTGCTGGGCCTCGGCGATGGTGAAGGGGCGTTCCTCGACCGTCATCTGCGCCTCGCGCGCGAAACGCAGCACCGCGGCGCGGGTAATCCCGTGAAGGATCTCGTTCGACAGCTGGCGGGTGATGATCGTGTTGCCCTTGACGATATAGGCGTTGTTCGACGTGCCCTCGGTCACGAACCCGTCCTCGACCAGCCATGCATCGTCACATCCCGCCTTCTTGGCCATCATCTTGCCCATTGACGGATACAGCAACTGCACCGTCTTGATGTCGCGCCGGCCCCAGCGGATGTCGTCGATCGAAATGACCTTCAGCCCGGTCTTGGCGACAGGGCTGTTGGCCATGCCGGGCTTGTTCTGGGTGAACAAAACGACGGTCGGCGCGCAGGTTTCCGGATCGGGGAAGGCAAAGTCACGATCCCCCGGTGCCCCGCGCGACACTTGCAGATAGACCATACCGTCAGTGATGCCGTTGTCCGCAACCAGTTTGCGATGGATCGCCAGCCATTCGTCGGCGCTCAAGGGGTTGCGGATATCCAGTTCATCGAGCGACCGCTGAAGCCGCGTCAGATGCCCCGCAAAATCGATCAGCTTGCCGCCCAGAACGCTTGTCACTTCATAGACCGCATCGGCCATCAGGAAGGCACGATCGAAGATCGAAACCTTGGCCTCGCCCTCGGGCAGGTATTCTCCGTTGACATAGACGGTGCGGGTCATGAGGGGCCTCCTGGCAGCGTTGCGGGGCCTTTCTGGCGAAAGACCCCGCCCTGTCAAGGGAATTGTGCCTCAGCGGCGGCGCAGCGTCAGGAAGCCGCTGACCAGAACGAAGCCCATCGAGAAGATCGAAACAAGGCCCAGCGTCTGATACAGGTCGCGCAGGTTCCAGACTTGTCCGGCGGCATCGGTGACGGTGCCTGTCTGCGGAACGGCGGCGAAGGCCACGAATTCCAGAAACAGCGCGCCATACAGCGCCAGCGCCTGCGCCAAGGCCTGTGAATCCGGCATCGCGCGCGGTGCGGCAAAGCGCCCGGCGGTCAGCGCATAAGCGGCAAAGATCGTCGCCACACACAGGAACCAGCCCGTGAAGTTGATGAAGGGCACACCGAAATAGGCGCCGCCGTCATGCCAGATCCATGCCTGCGACACAGTGGCGCGCGACGGGTCCATAGACAAGTCCCACATCACCATCACGAAGGACGCCGTCAGCACCATCGCGACCGTCCCGGCCGGGGCGGCGCTGCGGGCATGGTCCAGCAGCAGACGCGCAATGATCCAGCTGGCATAAGCGACACCGAAATAGGCCGGCATGATGAGAAGCGGCACGACACCCAGTTGCGGACCCAGCTTCTCGGTGTAGTGATACCACCCGAAGGGGAAACCGGTCAGGATCGATGCGGTCTCGTAGCTCCACGAGATGACGAAGGTCAGCGCGAAGAACAGGCCAAGACGGCGCCAGCCAATCTCGCGCGGGGCGTGAAGCAAGACAAAAAGGACAGGGGCCGCTATGCTTACCACGGGAAACACGGCCTCGACCGGGGTGCCAAGGAGGACGGGTTTGAAGGCAGAGAACACGGCGAAAAGAGCGATGATGATCCAGATAAGGCGGTCTGTCATGGCGGGCTCCGAAGGGGTGAAAGAGATGCGACAATTTGACGAATATGTCATTATGACATTTTCGTCAATATGAACGCATGACGAGCACCGATCACCGCACCCGGGTTGCTGCCCAGCGCCGCGCGAAGATGCGCGAGACGTTGCTGCTGGCCGGGTTGCAGGCCATGGTCGCCAAGGGGCCGGGGGCCACCACGGTGGATGACATCGTGCAGGCGGCGGGGGTCGCGCGGGGGTCGTTCTACAACCACTTCAGCACGCCCGATGACCTCGTCCAGACCTTGGGGCTCTCGCTGGCGCAGGAACTGATGCACGCGGTCGGGTCCGCGCTGACCGGCTTGGACGACCCCGCCGAAAGGGTCGCGGGAGGGTTCCGCTCGCTGCTGGCACTGGTGCGGCAGGTGCCGACCCTCGGGCAGTTCGTGATGCGCGCGGGCTGGCCTTTGCCCCACACGCGTCAGGCTGTGACAGCGTCAATCGGTGTCGATCTGCAGGCGGGAATTGTCGCGGGACGCTTTGCCCCCCTGCCCCGGGAACTGGCCGAAGCCCTCGCCGGGGGGCACACGTTGGGGGCCATCGCCGTGGCGCTGGATGGGGGCGACGCGGCCACCGATGCCTTGGCCGCCGAAGCCTTGCTGCGCGCGCTGGGCATGAGCCCGGCCGATGCACGGGCCCTTGGCGCCGCTTCCCCGCTGCCCATCGTCATTCCCCCCGAAGGCCTTCTGTCTCGGCTGGCCGAAAATCCGTAAGCACGGGTCACGCGGCGACAAGCATCCAGATCGCGATGCCCGCCAGCATCGCCGCCAGCACTGCATTCGCACTCCGCGCGTCGAACAACCGCGCCAGCCGCGCGCCCAGCAGGCTCCATGCGGCAAAGGCGATGAGGTTGTTCAGCGTGAACACCGTGGTCACCCACGTCACCCAAGCCGCGTCGCCGGGAAACTGCGTGAACATCAGCGCGATGATGGCATAGGCCTTGGGGTTGAGGACCAACAACAACGCCCCGCCGCCCGCCCCCATGGGGCGCGCTTCGGCAAGGCCGGTCTTGCCCGCGCGCGCCAGCCCCCAAGCCAGCCACAGCACATAGGCGGCGCCAACCGCCTGCATCGCCCGCGCCACCCCGCCGCCTTGCAGCGAAAGGCCCAGACCGATCGCAAGGGTAACGACCCAGGTCGCCAGATGATACCCGATCGTCGCCGGGATCGTGGCGCGAAAACCGAACCGCGCGGCATTCGCGGCAAAGGTCATGTTGCCGGGCCCCGGCGAATAGGCCAGCGGAAACAGGAACAGGACAAGGGCAAGTGTGGGCATGAGAGGCTCCCCTTTCTGCCCTTACCTTGCCGCGTCGGCCCTTGAAGGACGACCCGAATGCTGCGGATTACCCCCACAGCGCGGCGCAAGGCGGGTGCACCCCCTGCGCGTCATAGGCCAACGGCTTTGCGCGATCTTCGGCCAGCAACAAGGGCCCGTCCAGATCGACCACCTCGGCCCCTTGGGCAACAAGCACCGCGGGGGCCATCGCCAGCGACGTCCCCACCATGCAGCCCACCATCACCCGATACCCCTCGGCGCGTGCAGCGTCGCGCAACGCCAGCGCCTCGGTCAGGCCGCCGGTCTTGTCCAGCTTGATGTTGACCATGTCATACTTGCCGCGCAACCCGGGCAGGCTGGCACGATCATGGCAGCTTTCATCGGCACAGACCGGCAGCGGGCGCGCGATCTCGGCCAGCATGTCGTCCTGCCCTGCCGGCATCGGCTGTTCCACCATCGCGACGCCCAAGCGCAGAAGATGCGGCGCAAGCTCGCTATAGACCTCGGCGCTCCAGCCCTCGTTCGCGTCGACCACGATCCGCGCGGCGGGAGCGCCCGCGCGCACCGCTTCCAGCCGCACCATGTCATCGGGCGTGCCCAATTTGATCTTCAGGGTGGGTCGGTGCGCATGTCGCGCCGCCGCCGCCTGCATCCGCTCGGGCGTGTCCAGCGACAGGGTAAAACAGGTGATTTGCGGGCGCGGCGCTTCCAGCCCGGCAAGCTGCCATACCCGTTTGCCCGCGCGCTTGGCTTCCCAGTCCCACAGGGCGCAATCCACGGCATTGCGCGCAGCACCCGCCGGCAACAACCCCTGCAAGGCCGCCCGATCGACGGTCGAAGGCAAACCCTCGACCTGCGCAGCAACCGACTCGAGGGATTCGCCATAGCGCGCATAGGGCACGCACTCGCCCCAGCCGACCACACCATCGCGCTCCACCCGAACCGTCAGCACCTTGGCCTCGGTCCGCGACCCGCGCGAGATGGTGAACACTTCCGCCAGGCGAAAGCTCTCGGCCGTTACAGTGATCATGCCTCAAGCCCCTTCATCTTGTCCCAAATACTCACGGGGTTTCCAAAGGGGGCCGTGGCCCCCTTGGGCGCGGGGAGCGCGAGGGGGCGCGCAGCCCCCTCGCCCCCCTTGGACCTCGTCAAACCGCTGCCAGCGCATCCACCAATTTCGCCGCGCCATAGCGGAACGGATCGGTTGCCGGCAGACCCACGCGCGCCTCAACCTCGGCCAGATAGGCGCGGGCTTCGGCGTCGCTCATGTGCTGGGTATTCACCGACACGCCAACCGCGACACACGCGGGATTCGCCACGCGGGCCAGCGTCAGCGCCATGTCGCGCACCGCTTCGATGCTCGGCAGCGTGTATCCCGGCAAACCGCGCATGTGCTCGCGCGTCGGCTCGTGGCAGATCACCAGCGCATCGGGCTGGCCACCATGGACCAGTGCCAGCGTCACACCGGAATAGCTGACATGGAACAGGCTCCCCTGCCCCTCGATCAGGTCCCAGTGATCGGCGTCGTTGTCTGGCGTCAGATATTCGATGGACCCGGCCATGAAATCCGCGATCACCGCATCCAGCGGCACACCGCCGCCGGTGATCAAAATCCCGGTCTGACCCGTCGCGCGGAAGGTCGCCTTCATGCCACGCTCGCGCATTTCGCGTTCCATGCACAGAGCGGTGTACATCTTGCCAACCGAACAATCCGTGCCCACGGCAAGCATCCGCTTGCCGCTGCGCTTGATCCCGTTCGCGATGGGATATTTGACCGACGGAATGCGCACATCGTGCAATTTGCGCCCGGTGGCGCGGGCAACGGCGGCAAGGTCTTCCTCGTCGCGCAGCAGGTTATGCAGGCCCGAGGCAAGATCGAAGCCTTCTTCAAGCGCCTCGACCAGCACCTTTTTCCACGATTGGCTGATGACCCCGCCCCGGTTGGCCACGCCGATCACGACCGTCTTGACGCCGGCGGCCTTGGCCTCGGCAAGGGTCATGTCGGGGATACCCATGTCGGCCTTGCAGCCATCCAGCCGCAATTGACCAAGCGCATATTCGGGGCGCCAGTCCTTGATGCCTTGCGCGACCTTGGCGGCCAGTTGGTCGGGCGCGTCGCCCAGGAACAGAAGATAGGGGGTTTCGATCATGGCGGCAGACTCCGGTTGCTGGCGCAAGTTTGCCCCCGGTTCCCCGAAAGTTTCTAGGAAAATTCGCCCCCGGCGCAAGGAATGATCGAAGATTCTTCGGTCGATCACCGAAATCGCGCAGGAAAACAGCGCCTGTTGGACAGGCCTTGTCAGAAGATCGCAAAGGAACCCAGCACGCCCCAATGCTTGAGCGCCTCGATCAGCGCGAGCACGGGAATCAGCACCAGAAAGCCCAGCGCATCTCCGAAATTCGTGCGCAGGATACGGGTGTTGAACGTCACCTCTGGCGGGGTGGTGAACAGGCGCGGCTGTGGCAGGATCCGGTTCGGCACGCGCTGGGCGAAGACCTCGTAATCCGCGCCGAATTCCGCACGCAAAAAGCGCTCCTCGCCGGCGGCGGTCGCGGTCAGGATCGCCAGCGACACCAGCCCCAAGAGGGCGGCCAGAACAAAGGACCCCAGCATCAACCCAAGCCCCACGGCGGCCACGGTCGTCCCGAAATACAGCGGGTGACGGCTGAGGGAATAGGGCCCGTCCTGCACCACCGTCTGGTTCTTGCGCCCGCCGATATAGAGGATCGCCCAGAACCGATACAGAACGCCGAGGATGACGATGATCGTTCCCCACGCGCGCAACTGTCCCAGCACCAGCGGGTTGTCCAACCAAACAGGGCGGGCCATTGCCAGCACAGGCAGCACCGCCAGCATGGCGAGACGGGCGATCCAGAACCGGATCTTCTGGTTCACGGGTTTGGCTTGGGCTGTGGTCATGCGATGATCCTGCAAAGGTTGCCCTGCCAATAGGCCGCACGGGCGCGCGCGTCAACAAAGGCTCATGCCGCAATGCAACAGCGCCCCCTTGCAGTTGCAGAAAATCGCTTGCACCTGACAACGCAACATAATAACCATGGCGCCGCAAGAAACGAAATTTCATTACCGAAGGTCGATCATGTCGTTCCGGATCCAGCCCCCCGCGCCCGCCCGTCCCAACCGCTGCCAGTTGTTCGGCCCGGGCTCGCGCACGGCACTTTTCGAAAAGATGGCCGCCTCGGCCGCCGATGTCATCAACCTTGACCTCGAAGACTCGGTCGCTCCCAGCGACAAGGACAGCGCGCGCGCCAATATCATCCAAGCGACGCATGACATTGATTGGGGCACGAAATACCTGTCGGTGCGCATCAACGGGCTGGATACACCGTGGTGGTATCGCGATGTGGTCGATCTTCTGGAGCAAGCTGGTGACCGGCTGGATCAGATCATGATCCCAAAGGTCGGTTGCGCCGCCGATGTCTATGCCGTTGACGCGCTGGTTACCGCCGTGGAACGCGCCAAGGGCCGCACCAAACCGATCAGCTTCGAGGTGATCATCGAATCCGCCGCCGGCATCGCCCATGTCGAGGAAATCGCAGCTTCCTCGCCCCGTTTGCAGGCGATGAGCCTTGGCGCGGCCGATTTCGCTGCCTCGATGGGGATGCAGACGACCGGCATCGGCGGCACGCAGGAAAATTACTACATGCTGCGCGAGGGCGCGCAGTATTGGTCCGACCCGTGGCACTGGGCGCAGACCGCCATCGTCGCCGCCTGCCGCACCCATGGCATTCTGCCCGTTGACGGGCCGTTTGGCGATTTCTCGGACGACGAAGGGTTCCGTGCGCAGGCCCGCCGCTCGGCCACGCTGGGGATGGTCGGCAAATGGGCGATCCACCCCAAGCAGGTCGCCTTGGCCAACGAGGTCTTCACCCCGTCAGAGGCCGCCGTTGCCGATGCCCGCGCGATTCTGGCCGCGATGGAAGAAGCCAAGGCCAACGGTCAGGGCGCAACCACCTACAAGGGCAAGCTGATCGACATCGCGTCGATGAAGCAGGCTGAAGTGATCGTCAAACAGGCCGAATTGATCGCTGGCCACTGACCCCGTTTCCCCGGCGGTGCGGAGGAGGAGCCACACCGCCAAAGGGAGGAGAAGCGCGCGCCGGGTCACACCGGCGCGCGCTGTCGTTCATGCTGCCTGCACCGGCTGGCGCAGGATCGTGCGCAGGCGGTCTGCTGCAACGCGGCGTGGATCGGAGAGATAAATCTCGTGATGCGGTCCCCCCAGTGCCAGCCCACGGGACTCGGCCTCGGCATGGATGCGGGCGATCAGAGGCCCCTCGGCCGCGTAAGGGCCAAGGTGCAGGGCCTGAAGACAGGGCCCTTCATCAAGATCGAACAGCACGACGCCATCCAGCGCCGCAAGGAAATCGGCCCCCTCGCCGCGCTTTTTGACAAGGGCCTTGCCTCGCAGCTCCTCCAGCGCCACTGATCCCAGCCAGCCGGGCGCGCGGATCATCATGCGCCATTGCCATTCCTCTCGACGTCCGGCCTCGATGAAGGCGGCATGATCGTCCGCCCACCAGAGGCCTTCCAAGGGGCCGACCTTGTCGTCATGCCCCAGCGCCTTGCCCGCGAAACGCGCGCCATAGGCCAAGGTATACAGTGCCTGCACCGCATGCGCATAGGCCGCGCCTTCGGGCGCCCCCTTGCCGGTGATCGCCAGATAGGTCGTCGGCGGCACCGTGACGGTGTCGATGCGCCCCGGCTTGCCCTTCAACAGGGGATCGGTAGCCATGTTCAGCCCTCCATTGGCAAAAAGATAAGGGTTTTCAACGCATCGGGCGCGGTATCCATCGGGGTGTTGAGATACTGCTCCCATGCCGGGGCCTCGCGCAGGGCGATACCGCTTTCTTCCAGCCAATCGCCGAACAACCAGTCATACGCCGCCCCCAGCCCGGTATAGGGGCCAACGAATGTCATGACCGCATAGGCACCGCCAGCGATCGCCACCTCTTCGAGCGGGGCGGGACAGGGCGCTTCGGCATCGACGATGACCCCTGCGAAGGCCCTCAGATCAGCGGCGGGCACCAGCGAGGGGTCATCCAGATACACCGCCGCCATACCCTGCGACCGGCGCCAAAGGTCATGCATCGCCAGTTCAGGCCCAAGATCGGCATAGGCGCGATTGATCTCTTGATAGGGTCCTCGATACGACAGGCCGATCAACCGTCGCGGGGCCTCGTGCCGGATCGATACAGGGAACATGTCCTGCCCTCCCCTTGGATGACGCAAGGCCGCCGGCAGGGCGACACCCCGCGCCCTGAACTGCGCCGGCGTCTGCCCGTAAGCCTTGCGAAAGGCCCGCCCGAAACTGGCCGGGTTCGGATATCCATGCGCGCGCGCCACCGATGCGACCGGGTCCTCCCCTTGCACCAGCGCATGCGCCGCCGCGTTCAGGCGCACGCGCCGCACGGCCTCGGCGACGGTCTCGCCGGTGATCGAACGGAACACCCGGTGAAAGTGAAACCGCGAAAGCGCCGCGACATCGGCCAAGGCATCCAGCGACCACGCACGCGCCGGATCATCATGGATGGCCTTGTGAACCCGCGCCAGTCTGGCTCTGTAATCAACCGTCATCGCGACCCTCCTGTGCCCAAGATGCATAGCCGTCCTGCACATGTCTTGCTATTCTTGCCCTATACAGCGACGCGCCCCCGGCGTATGGGGGCCTCTTGACCGCTTTGCAGGATTGCCCATGACCGCCCCCCTCCCCCCGATGCCCACCCCTCTGGCGAAAGCCCTTGCCGAGAAAGGGTATGACGCGCTTACCTCGGTGCAGGAGGCCGTGCTGGACCCGGATCTGGCCGGGCGCGACCTGCTGGTGTCGGCGCAGACGGGGTCGGGCAAGACGGTGGCGTTCGGTCTGGCCATGGCCGCCGACCTGCTGGATGCCGACATGCTGCCCCCGCCCGACAGCCCCCGCGCGCTGATCATCGCGCCGACGCGCGAACTGGCGCTGCAGGTTCAACGCGAACTAGCCTGGCTTTATGCCCATGCCGACGCCTCGATCGCCAGCTGCGTCGGGGGCATGGATTATCGCACGGAACGCCGCGCGCTGGAACGCGGTGCGCATTTCGTCGTCGGCACCCCCGGCCGCCTGCGCGACCACGTCGAACGCGGCTCGCTGGACCTGTCGCAATTGCGCACCGCCGTGCTGGACGAAGCCGACGAGATGCTGGACCTCGGGTTCCGCGAGGATCTGGAATTCCTGCTGCAAAACGCCCCCGAGGAACGCCGCACCCTGCTGTTCTCGGCCACCGTGTCGCGCCCGATCGAGGAAATCGCCCGCACCTATCAGCGCAATGCCGAACGCGTCGCCACCGTCAGCCAGCGCGAAGCCCATGGCGACATCGCCTATCGCGCGCTGGTCGTCGCACCCGAGGATGCCGAAAACGCCATCGTCAACGTGCTGCGCTTCTATGAAGCCCGCAACGCGCTGGTCTTCTGCAAGACCCGTGCGGCCGTGAACCACCTGACCGCCCGCTTCCTCAACCGCGGCCTGTCGGTGGTGCCGCTGTCCGGCGAACTGGCCCAAGACGAACGCGCCCGCGCCCTGCAGGCAATGCGCGACGGCCGGGCCCGCGTTTGCGTGGCGACCGACGTCGCCGCGCGCGGCATCGACCTGCCGGGGCTGGAACTGGTGATCCACGCCGACCTGCCGTCGAACAAGGAAACCTTGCTGCACCGCTCGGGCCGCACCGGACGCGCCGGGAACAAAGGCGTCAGCGCGCTGATCGTCCCGTTGTCGGCGCGGCGCAAGACCGAACGCCTACTGGCGATGGCGGCGGTCACGGCCGAATGGTCGGGCGCGCCCACGGCAACCGATGTCAGCGCACGCGATACCGAACGCCTGCTGACCGACGCTTCGTTGAGCACCGCGGAAACCACCGATGAAATGCCGCTGGTGACGATGCTGGCCGAACGCTTTACCCAGCGCGAGCTGGCGGCGGCGGTGCTGCGCAATTACTTCGCCGCGCGTTCGGCCCCTGAAGAAGTGGCGGCAATCGCCGTCGATGCCCCGGCCAAGGCCGCGCCGCGCGAACCGCGCGCGGAATTCGACCGCAGCTTCTGGATCAATGTCTCGGTCGGTCACGCCGACCGGGCCGAACCGCGCTGGCTGCTGCCGATGCTGTGCCGGTGCGGCGATCTGACCAAGGCCGACATCGGCGCGATCCGCATCCGCGAAGGGGAAACCTTCGTGCAGATCCACGAAGACGCCCGCACCCGCTTCTTCCACGGTCTCGGCGAGGCGATGGAGCTCGACAACGGGATCCGCGTCAGCACATCGGACGCCCCGCCCGAAGGGCCTGCACCGCGTGCGCCCCGCCCGGATCGCGCTCCCCGCGCCGACCGTGGCCCGCGCCCTGATCGTGCACCGCGTCCCGACCGCGCCCCGCGCGGGGATCGGGCCGATCGCGCCCCGCGTGCCCATGAAGGCCGCAAGCCCGACGGGTTCGAACCGCGCAAACCGCGCGCCGAGCGTCGCGATGATGACGCGCCGCGCCCCTCGAAATACGCGGGCGGTCCCAAGCGCGACGCGCAGGACACCCGCAAACCCTGGGCTGACCGCGCATCAGACGACCGCCCGGCCCGCCCGGCGCGCTTCGATGCCGACGCAAGGCCGCCGCGCCCCGAACGCCACGACGACGATGCCCCCCGCAAGCCGCGCGCCAAGCGCCCGGCCGAAGAAGGCGCAGGCTACAAATCTGATGCGCCGCGCGGCGAAGGCTACAAGCCGCGTCGCGAGTTCAACGCCGACGCCCCCCGCAAGACCGAGGGCCGTCCGTTCCGTGACCGCCCCGCCCCGGCGGGCGAGTCGCGCAGCACCGACAAACCAGCGCGCGCCCGCCCGACCCCGCCGGATGCGTCCAACCCGTCGGCTCGCCTTGCTCCTCGAAACCCCGCGCGGGTAAACCGGCCTTTGGCAAGCCCGCCGCCGGCAAGACCGGCGCACCGCGCACCGGCGGAAAACCGGGGGCCGGGAAGCCGGGGTTCGGCAAACCGGCGTTCGGCAAGCCCGCTTCAGGGCGTCCGGGCCCTAGAGGCCCGCGCCCTTCGGGTGGCTCCGATCGCCCGACGCGCCCGCGCGGCTGATCGCTTCTTTGCTCAGGAGATATCCTGGGGGGTGAATTTGCCGAAGGCAAAGAGGGGGGCAAAGCCCCCCTTTTTCTGGCGTGGCCGTCAGGCCGCGCAATCCCTCACAGCATCCCGGGCAGCACCTGGTCAGGCGGACGGTGGCCGTCAGCGAAGGTCTTGATGTTGACGATCACCCGCTCGCCCATCTCGATGCGCCCCTCCATCGTCGCCGAACCCATATGCGGCAGCAGCACCACATTGGGCAGTTCGCGCAGGCGCGGATTCACCTCGTGGCCGCGTTCGAACACGTCCAGCCCCGCCCCGGCGATCTCGCCTGCGCGCAGCATTCGCGTCAGGGCATTCTCGTCGATCACCTCTCCGCGCGAAGTGTTGACGATCACCGCACTCGGCTTGAGCAGCTTGAGCCGGCGGGCATTCATCAGGTGAAAGGTCGATGGCGTGTGCGGGCAGTTGATGCTGATCACGTCCATCCGGGCGACCATCTGGTCGAGGCTCTCCCAGAAAGTTGCTTCCAGCGGTTCTTCCTGCTCAGGCCGAAGGCGGCGCCGGTTGTGGTAATGGATCTGCATCCCGAAGGCCTTGGCCCGCCGCGCGACTGCCTGCCCGATGCGCCCCATGCCCAGAATGCCCAGACGCTTGCCCCCGATCCGCCCCCCCAGATGGGCCATCGGCGACCAGCCCGTCCATGCCCCGGCCTGCATTTCGGCCAGCCCTTCGGGGATCTTGCGGGTGACCGCCAGCATCAGCGCCATCGCCATGTCGGCCGTATCCTCGGTCACCACGCCGGGCGTATTCGATACAAGGATGCCGCGCTGCCGGGCCGACTGGACGTCGATATGATCGACCCCCGCGCCATAGTTCGCGATCAGGCGCAGTTTCTCGCCCGCCTGCCCCAGCATGCCCGAGTCGATCTGGTCGGTCACGGTCGTCACCAGAACATCGGCCTGCCGCATCGCTTCGACAAGCTCGTCGCGGGTCATCTTGACGTCCTCGTCGCGCAACGTGACGTCGAACAACTCCTTCAGGCGGGTTTCGACGGGGTCGGGAAGCCGTCGCGTGACGACAACACTCAGGCGCTTGGGTGCCATCCGGGTCTCCTTGGGTCTTGCGAACGCGGGGGCTTTCAAATCGGTCCGCTTGCTGGCAAAGTGACGCAGAGCAAACCGAGGCACAAGCACCCGCGCACCTCTGCACGAAATAAAATTACCCGGTGGCGCGCGACAAGAAAAGACCTGCAAGACAGGCCGGGCAGTGACGATGCGATTCCCTTCTCTTTTTCTGGCGATCCTGTTGGCCGTCAGCGCCCCCGGCGCATCGATGGCGCAGGTCGAACAACGCGCTGCAGGGCAGGTCACGGGCCTGCCGATCCCCCGTTTCGTGTCGCTCAAGACCTCGGAGGGCCGCGCGCGCCGGGGGCCCAGCACGTCGCATCGCGTCGACTGGATCTATACGCACCGCGACATGCCGCTGATGGTGACCGCCGAGTTCGAACACTGGCGCCGGGTCGAAGACGCCGAGGGTCAGGGCGGGTGGGTCCATTATTCGCTGCTCTCGGGCGTGCGCACGATCATCGTCCAGCAGGACATGGCGCCGCTGCGCAGCCGTCCGTCGGAAACGGCACCCGAGGTTGCCCGCCTCGAAGCCGGGGTGATCGCCCGGATCATCGAATGCGACCCCGGCTGGTGCCGCCTGAACATCGACGGAACCCGGGGCTGGCTGAACCGCGAGGCGCTTTGGGGCCTCTTCCCCGGCGAGACGCTGGACTAGACCCGGCCAGAGCCCTAGGGTCGGTGCCATGCAGGGCGAAACCATCGAGAAACTGACCCGCGCGGGGCTGAACATGATCCAGCAGGCGCTGTCGATCTTCGACAGCGACCTGCGTCTGGCGGTCTGCAACAACCGCTATCAGGAAATGTTCGGCCTTCCTGACGCCTATGTCACGCCCGGCGCCCGGTTCGAGGATACGATCCGCTTTCTGGTCGAACGCGGCGAATACGGCGAGCAGC
Organism: Paracoccaceae bacterium; assembly: GCA_041397065.1. Lineage (GTDB taxonomy): Bacteria > Pseudomonadota > Alphaproteobacteria > Rhodobacterales > Rhodobacteraceae > Pararhodobacter. Next base: position 184,151 of record JAWKXG010000002.1, read on the forward strand.
CCGATCCCGAGGCCGCCGTGCGCCTGCGCGTCGAGATGGCCCGGGCATTCGAACCGCACTATATGGAACGCAAACGCGCCAATGGCCGCTGGATCAGTGTCGAAGGCGCCCCCCTTACCGAGGGCGGCTGGGTCACCGTCTATACCGACATCACCGAGATCAAGCTGCAGGAGGAATTGCTGCGCAGCCGTTCGGCGGAACTGTCGCACCAGCTCGTCGCGCGGTCCGAGCATCTGGCGCAGACCAACCGCGAACTGGCGGCAACGAATGCCGCCCTTGCCGAGGCCAAACGCTCGCTGATCGAAATCGAGGCCCGCACCCGCCTCGTCACCGAGATGATGCCGGCCCATATCGCCCATGTCGATCGCGAGTTGGTCTATACCTTTTCGAACCGCAGGCTTTCGGCGGTGATGCCGGGCGCGCCCTCGAACGTGGTCGGTCTTCATGCCTCGGTCGCCTTGGGGCCGATCACCTTCGCCCGGATCCATCCGTTCATGCTCAAGGCCTTGGCCGGCGAACCCGCATTGTGCGAGATCACGCACGAGGACAGCGGTCGCCGGATCCGCGTCGCCTTGACCCCTGATCCCGGCACGGCGGGTTTCGCCGCGGACGGTATCTTCATCCTGTCGACCGACATCACCGAAGAGGCGCAGGCCCGCGCCGCGGTCATGCAAACCCGCAAACGCGAACTGGCGGCGCAATTGACATCGGGGCTGGCCCATGATTTTGCCAACCTGTTGACGATCATCATGGGTTTGCAGGGCAAACTGGCCGCCCTGCCCGACCTGCCCGGAACCGCCAGCGACCTGTCGCGCGCGACGATGGCCGCGGCGCGGCGCGGTGGCAATCTGCTCAGCCGGATTGGCAAGATATCGGACACGCGTCAATTGCGCCCTGAGCGGATCGACCTCGAGGTTCTCCTCGACGATCTGCGGATGATGGCGTCGCCGTCGCTGCCCGAAGGATTGCGGCTGGGCATCGACCTAGAGCCGGGCCTCGGCGCGGTCATGCTGGACCCCGGCGCGCTTCAGGACAGCCTGTTGAACCTGATCCTGAATGCGCGCGACGCCATGGCGGGACAGCGCGGAACGATCGGGCTGACCGCCCGCAGGGGGCGCGACACGTGGCTGGAACTTTCGGTCGAGGATAGCGGCCCGGGCTTCTCGGATGCCGCATTGGCGCACGCGCTGGAGCCATTCTTCACCACCAAAGGCGGCGAGGGGTCGGGCCTTGGGTTGGCGATGGTGTTCGATCAGGCGTCCATGGCCGGTGGCACGGTCCGGCTGGCCAACCGCCCTGAGGGCGGCGCCCGGGTCACCTTGCGGTTGCCCCTGCGGCTCGCACAACAAGCCGAGGAAACCACCGCGCAGCTTGTCCTGCTGGTCGAAGACAATGCCGAGATCCGCACCGCGGTGCGCGATACGTTATGCGCGATGGGACATCAGGTCGTCGAGGCCGAGACCGCCGAAGACGCGCGCGTGCTGGTGCAGATCCCCGAGGTCAGCTTCGTTCTGTCGGATATCCAGCTGCGCGGGGCCGAGACCGGACTCGACCTCGTGGCGGGGTTGTCGCACCTGCGCCCCGAACTGCCAGCAGCCTTGATGACATCTCTGCCGGCGTCGGCGCCACTTCGCCAGACCGCCGCCGCTGCATTTGACGTCTTGCCAAAGCCGGTCGATCCGGGCGATCTGCAGGCCGTGATGGCCCGCCTCGCGCCACGGCGGGCTGTGGCGCCCGCCCCATGACAAAACCGGAAGTCTGATCCCGATGTCGCAGCCCCATGTTGCCATCCTCGACGACGAGGCCGAAATCCGGCACTTGCTGGCCGATGCGCTGGCCGAGGCCGGTTTTCGAACCTCGACCTATTCGCGGGCGACGGAATTCGAGGCGGCGCTGAAACGCACCGCTCCGGATGTGTGCCTTGTCGATCTGGGCCTGCCCGACCGCGACGGCCTCGCGCTGGTGCACCGGCTGGCGCTGGAATCGGGGGCAACGATCATCATCATCTCGGGGCGCTCGAATATCAACGACCGCATAACCGGGCTGGAACTGGGCGCGGACGATTACATCATCAAGCCCTTCGAGGCCGCCGAAGTCGTCGCCCGCATCCGCGCGCGGTTGCGCAAGAACCGGCCTGTCAGCGATTCGTCGGGGTCGACCGCCAGCTTCAACGGCTGGGAGGCACATTTCGACCGCTATGTGCTGATCGACGCGGCCGGTGCCGAAACGGCCTTCAGCCATGCCGAGGGCGAGGTGCTGCGGCTGTTCCTCGAATCGCCCAAGCGCCTCATCACGCGCAACCAGATGCAAGAGACTCTCGGCGGCGCGGCGGGCGAAAGCTTTGACCGGGCGATGGACGTCCGGATTTCGCGCTTGCGCTCGAAGCTGGGCGAAGACCCGAAGAACCCCCGCCTGATCAAGACGATCTATGGCGCGGGTTACATCTTTCTGGGCGATGTCGTCTGGCGCTGACGCCCCCGTCACGGGATATACCCCCGCACCAGCGCGGTCGCGATCAGCGTCCAGCCGTCGGCGACCACGAAAAACGCCAGCTTGAACGGCAGCGACACGATCGCGGGGGGCACCATCATCATGCCCATCGACATCAGCACCGCAGCGACCACGAGGTCGATGATCAGGAAGGGCAGAAACAGAACGAACCCCACCTGAAAAGCCCGCGACAATTCCGACAGCAGGAAGGCCGGCACCATCACCGACAGCGAGGCCGACGCATCCGGCACCGGCGGTTCGCCCCGCAGCTCGGCCAACCCCTGCCATGTTCGCGGCTCGATTCGTCCGGACATGAAGGTGCGAAAGGGTTCCAGCGCGCGCGGCAAGGCCTCGTCCACCGTGATTTCGCCCGCCTCGAGCGGGGCGATCGCGGCGGTCCACGCCTGAGTAAACACCGGCTCCATGACGAAATAGGTCAGGAACAGCGCCAGCGTGGTCAGCAGCATGGTCGGCGGCGACTGCTGCAACCCGATGGCCTGCCGCAAGATTGCCAGCACCGTCACGACGAAGGGAAAGCAGGTCACCATCATCAACAGCCCCGGCACGAGGCTGAGGACGGTAAGCAGCACGATCACCTGTGCCGAACGCGTCGCCAGCCCCTCACCCGCGGGCAAGAATGCGCCAAGGTCCTGCGCCGCAACCGGATCGGCGACAAAAAGCACAAAGAAGAACGCCAGCCCCGCGCCCCCCCTCAAAGCCCACCCCCGAGGTCGGCCACTTCGGTCAGGCGGACGGCCATCTGGCCGGCCTGCTCGCCATCGAGTTCCTCGAGGATGCCGCGAGCGATCAGCTTTTCGCCAATGAACAGTTCGACCGGGTCATCAACCCTGCGGTCGAGGACCAGCAGGCTTTCGCGTTGAAGGCGCAGCAGGTCGCGCACCGTGGGACGGGCGCGCCCCACGGCCACCACGACCTCGATCGGGACATGGCGCAAGGCATTCACGGCGGAAGGCGTCGGTGTTTCCGGGGCAGCATCAGGCACGGCGGCTCTCCTCGTCCTCGATCTGATAGAAGGTCTCGATGGCGGCGTGCAGATCGCGCGCAACCGACTGCAAGTCGACGCGCGTCTGTTCCGCCCCCCGGTCGAAGGCGATCTGGGTTTCGCCCAGATCGGGGGTTTCGACGATCTCGAGTGGCGGCAAGGGGATCCCGGCGATCGCGGCCTTGAATAGCGCCTTTCGCCCCAGCCCGATCCGGACGCGGATGGGTGCATCGAGGGCCGCCTGCGCAAAGGGCAGCAAGGCCTCGATGGCGGCGGGAATTGTGGCCGCCCGTGCCGCTTGCGGCACCACGTCGCGCAGCAGCGCCTCGAGCAGCGGACGCAGGGCCGCCAAGGCGCCAGCACGCGCCTCGTGATAGGTGAAGCTGAGTTGCTCGGCCCAGTGTTCGATGACCGCCCGATGTGCGGCCTCGGCCTCGGCCGTGCGCGACTGGGCATCGTCCCACCCTGCGCCATAGCCGCGTTCATAGGCGCTCAAGCGGATATCCTCGATCTCTTCGGGCAGCAGAAGCGTCGGCGATGCCGGTTCGGACACCGATTCGAATACCTCGAGTCGCAAGGGCACGGGCATCAGCGGCTCTCCCCGGTGTCTTCCATCCAATGGCGCAGGATCTCGATGGTTTCATCCTGCCGCTCGGCGATAAGCGCGCGCATCCGGTCGATCGGGTCGGGCGCGGTTTCGGGCAAGGCGCCAACGGGTTTGACGACGCCTGACGGGGCGGACCCCGGGCCATCGTCGATCTCACCATCAAGCACCGGCCCCGCCATCGAGGGCGTGGGCCCGGCGACCGGTGGCAGGCCCAGCCGCGACACCGGCGCCACGGGCGGACGACGCAAGGCGGGACGGATCACGAAAAGGGCCAGCGCAAGGATGACCATCGCCAGAATGACCAGCCGCAGGATCGACGGCGCCTCTGCCCCCAGCGCGTCGAACACGCCACCGCCAGAGACAGCGGGATCGACGTCGGACGCGATGTCGAAGGGCATCGATCGCAAGGTGATGACATCGCCGCGCGCCTCGTCGAAACCCACGGCCGAAGCCACGAGTTCGCGCAAATCGGTCAGTTCTTCCTCAGGGCGGGGCGTCCACGACACGATTCCATCCAAGGTGACATCGCGTTGCCCGTCGATCAGCACCGCAACCGTAATTCGCCGCACCGCGCCCGGCCCACGCTCGATCTCGCGGCTGGTCTGGCTGACGTCCCAGTTGATCCGCTCGCGCGCCAGAACCTCGCGCGATTGCGAATCACCGCCGCCGCCCGACGCGTCGCCGTCGGGCAGGTTCGACGCAACGGTGACCGCCGATGCCCGCGTCGCATTGGAACTGGCGTTGCGTTCTTCGGTCTCTTGGCTGACAGCGACACGGGCGGCAGGGTCGAGAGTGCGCTCGACGATGGTTTCGCGGTCTGTGACGGTGTCGACCGACACCTCGACCACCGCGCGCCCGACGCCGACGCGCGCCTCGAGCAGGCGCAGGACATTCGCGCGCAATTCATCGGCCCGGGTCGATGCGCGGTTGGCCGCGCTGTCCGTTTCGCCCAGCAAGACCCCGCCGTTACTGTCGATCACCGCGACATCCGCCGGGTCGAGGCCCGCCACGGCCGAAGCCACGAGATACCGCAACCCTTCGGCTTGCTGCGGCGCCAACCCTGCCCCCGCAAGCGTCACCGTGACCGAGGCCGAGGACCGACCCTCTCGGCGAAAGCCACTGGCCGCCGCCGGGGCCAGATGCACGCGCGCGGCGCGAATCTGCGGGCTGGCCATAATCGTGCGCGCCAGTTCCCCTTCCTTGGCGCGCCAATAGGCCGCGTCGAACATCTGCGCCGTGGTGCCGAACCCACTGAGTCCGTCCAGCAATTCATAGCCACCCGCCGAATTCGCAGGCAGCCCCTCGGCAGCCAAGCCCATGCGCAGGGCGTCGCGGGTGCTGGCGGGCACATAAATGGCATCCCCGCGCACCTCGTAGGTCAGGCCCCGCTGTTCCAGCGCCTGGATCACCTCGCCGGCGCGGGCCCCTTCAAGCCCTGCATACAGCAAGGCCATCCCCGGGGTGGTCGCCAGACGTGCCATGACCAGCACACCGACGAACACCCCCAGCGCCGCACCGATGGCCAAGACCCGACGCCGCATGTCGAGACCGTTCCACAGTGTTGCAACCTGTTCCACGCCGTATCCCCCGTTGGGCTTTCTGCCCGTGCAGGGCGACACTGGCGCGCAGCGATTAACATTCGGTTAGTCACGGCATGCGAAACACGGGGTCGAACCCATTTCGTACTGGAAGCCCCCATGACCGCCGAAGCCCAGCCTCAGGAACCTCCGCGCAAATCATCGAAATTGCCCTTGTTCATCGGGCTTTTTCTGGCGCTTGCGGGCGGTGGCGGGGCCTTCTGGGTGACCTATTCGGGGATGGCAGCAGGCTGGATGGGTGGCGAATCCGGCCACGAATCAGCCAGCGCCGCGAATGACGACCATGCTTCTCACGAGGGGGGGCCGACGCATGTCCCGCGCGCTGCCGCCGGATTCGTGCCCCTTGATCCCATCACCATCAACCTCGGCCCGCGCGCGAATGCCCGGGTGCTGCGCTTTGTCGCCCAGCTCGAGGTGGAACCGGGCAGCGAGGCCGAGATCGGCCATCTCATGCCCCGCATCATGGACGTGCTGAACATCTACCTGCGTGCCCTTGATCCCGTCGAACTGGAAGAGCCCGCCTCGCTGATGCGGTTGCGCGGGCAGATGCTGCGCCGTGTGCAGATCGTCACCGGTCAGGGCCGCGTGCGTGACCTGCTGATCATGGAATTCGTGCTGAACTAGGAGGGGACCTCATGACGGTTCTGTCGGATCTGTTGCTCGCCAGCGCTGCCCTGGGCGCGGCGATCTATTGTTTTGTCCTGTCGCGCCGCTTGGCCGCGCTGAGTGCGCTGGATGGCGGCCTTGGCAGCGCGATTGCCGTGCTGTCGGGGCAGGTCGACGCGCTGACGAAATCGCTGGCCGCCGCACGCAACAGCGCTGGCACAGCGGGCTCGTCGCTGGCCGAGCAGACGCGACGCGCGGAAACCGTCGCGCGCAAGCTCGAACTGCTGGTCGCGTCGATGCACGATCTGAACGACAGCCCCGAGGCGCCGCCTCCCTCGCGCTGGCCGCCAGAGGGAGGGGATCGGGCGACCGCCCAGCCCATGACGACGGCTGAACCCGCACCCCGCAGTCGTGTCCTGCGCCGGCGCCCGCAAGCGATGGGTGACGCATGAAGCCGCGCCGCCCCCGCATCCTGCTGACCCTGACGCTTGCCTTCTTCGCCGCCGGCGCATTACGCGCGCTGGCCGGGCTCGATGCCGCACTTGCACAGGATCCGGCCCCGCCCCGGGCATCCCCTGCACCCGCGGTCGTGGAAGCGGCGCAACCCGCCTCGCTCGGCGCGACCGCCTCGGCGATCCTCGATCTGGGTGCGCGCCGTCAGGACATCAGCGCCCGCGAGGCTGCCCTGCGCGAGCGCGAGGCCCTGCTGGGCGCAACCGAGGCGCGGATCGCCGAACAGATCGCCGCCCTGCAAGCAGCCGAGGCCGAACTCGAGGCGACGATGGCCCTCGCCGATCGCGCTGCCGAGGACGACATCACCCGTCTGGTCGCCGTTTTCGAGGCCATGAAACCCGAAGAAGCCTCCGCTGTCTTTGCCGAGATGGACCCTGCCTTTGCTGCAGGTTTCCTGGGGCGTCTGGCGCCGACAACGGCGGCGGAAATCCTCGCCGGGCTCGAACCGCAACAGGCTTACGGACTCAGCGCTCTGCTGGCCGGGCGCAATGCGCTTGTGCCGACACGAAACCGTTGACCGGCAAAGGTTTCTTAACGCGCCGGCCTCACCATGGCGGCATCGGAATCGGAGGGTTGGATGATCGGCATCATCGGCATTGTCGTCGTATTCGTCATGGTCTTTGGCGGATATCTCGCCGCCGGCGGGAAATTCGGCATCATCTTGCACGCCCTGCCCTTTGAAATGACCATGATCGTCGGCGCGGCGGTAGGTGCTTTCCTGATCGCCAACGATGGGGCCGGCGCCAAACAAACGATGCGCGACATCGGCAAGGTGTTCAAAGGCCCCACATGGAAGGCGCAGGACTACCGCGACCTGCTGACGCTTCTGTTCGAACTGATTCGCCTCGCCCGGTCGAACCCGGTCGAACTGGAACCTCATATCGAGAATCCCGAAGAATCCGCGATCTTCGCAAAGTACCCCCGAATCCAGCACGATCACGAAGCGACCGAGCTGATCTGCGACACGTTGCGCGCCGTCTCGTTGGCCTATGACGACCCGATGCAGGTCGAGGAAATCCTCGACAAGCGGATGGAAGCAACGCTTCATCACGCGTTGCACCCAAGCCACGCCATGCAAACCGTGGCCGATGGCCTGCCTGCCCTCGGCATCGTCGCGGCGGTTCTGGGCGTGATCAAGACGATGGCCGCGATCGACCAACCGCCCGAAGTCTTGGGCGGGTTGATCGGTGGCGCCTTGGTCGGGACCTTCCTGGGGGTGTTCCTTGCCTATGGTTTCGTCGGGCCCTTTGCCTCGAAGATGCGCAGCGTCGTCGAAGAGGACGCCCATTTTTACCGCCTCATCCGCGAGGTTCTGATCGCCAACCTGCATCAGCACACCGCCAATATCTGCATCGAAGTCGGTCGCCAGAACACACCGCATCACCTGCGCCCCAGTTTCGGCGACCTTGAAGATGCGCTGCGGGCCCTCAAGAGCGAGGCCGCATGATCACCGCCGTCCGCCCCCTTCTGATCACTGTGCTGGCACTTTGGCCATGGGCGGCGGGCGCGCAGATCTTGACTGCGACCGGGGGCGAACACGATGGGTTCACCCGGATCGTCGTGCAAGGCGCCGCCATCGCCGACTGGTCGCTGACCGGCAGTGGTCGCCGCCGCGTGCTGTCGGTCCCCGACGCCGCGGACGGCATCGACATCCGCCGCCTGTTCGACCGGATCGCACGCAACCGCGTCGCCGATGCACGCAGTGACCCCGGCGCCCTGACGATAGAGCTTGCCTGCGATTGCGCCCCGCGCGCGTGGCTGTTGCGCCCCGGGGTGCTGGTGATCGACATCGCCGATCCCGCGCCCGGCGATGATACCGCCGCACCACAAGTCGAGGCCCCGTTGGCGCGCCTTCCACCGCCCGCCCCGCATCTTCCGACCCCGGCCGCCTTGCGCGCCGCAGGGGCGGCGGTTGCGCGCCAATTGGTGCCGCCGCCGGAGCCCGCGCCCGAACCGGCGCTTCGCGCGCATCTTCTGGATGCGTTGGGCAGAACCCTGGCGGACGGTGCCGCCCAAGGGCTGTTGGCCCCGGTCGAAACACCGGTTTCGCAGCCCGCGGTGGTCCTTCCAGCGACCTCCACCCAAGTTGGCGGCGGCCTGGATCACATCGCCATAGAAACGGCGCAGGTCACGCAGGCCGCAGAACCCGACACCGGCCCCGACGCCTCGTTCTGCGCGGCCGCGCGGGTCCTCGACCCGATCCTGAACGACTCGGACCGGGGGTTCAGCGCGCGGTTCGCCGCCATCGTGCAAGAGCTATACGGCGAGTTCGACACACCTTCGCCCGAAGCGCAGCGCCGGTTGGTGACCCTCTATCTTGCCTCTGGCTTCGGCGCCGAGGCGGCCGTCATCCTCGACACCCTCGACGACGCAATGGACGGCAGGGCCTTTCTGCGCGGTCTGAGCGACATATTCGAAGGCCGTTCGTCGAATTCGCGGCATCAATTGGCGCAGGCAATCGGCTGCGGCGGGGCGGCGGCGCTTTTTGCGGCGCTCGCGGGTGCCGAGGGCGATCGCATCGTCGCGGCCGCCGACGCGATCGCGCTGACCTTTTCGACCGCGCCCGCGAACCTTCGTGCAATCATTGGCGATGACCTGGCAAAGGTGTTGATCGACGCGGGCGCGATCGACGCCGCGCGCGCGGTGGCCGAGGCCCTGCGCCGGGGCGGATTGACGCCGCCCGAAGCCTTGGCTGTTCTGGACGCCCGGCTGGAACATGCGCGTGGTTATGCGCACGAGGCGCTCGCCTTGATCAACACGGATGCCGAGGATACGGCCGCCACGCATCTCGCCCGGCTGGAATGGGCCCTGGAAACCGGGGCCGAACTGCCCCCGGCGTACGAAGACCATGTTGAGGCCCTTGCCGCAACCCTGCGAAGCGCGCCCGAAGGGCAGGACCTGATGCAGGCGTTGATCCGCCAAGCCACCCGGCGCGGTGACTTCGCGGGGGCCTTGGCGCGGGTCGACCGGCTGACGCGTTGGCGTGGGGCGGCGGCGCTGAACGATCCCGAGTTGGCCGGCCTGACCGATCTTGTCTGGGCGGTGGCCGCACAGAACACTGACGACCCGGCCTTCTTGCATCTGGTCCTTGGCCGTGAAGATTGGCGTTCGCCCGCGCGCGATGCGACAACCCGGCGGGCCTTGGCCGTGCGCTTTCTGGAACTGGGGCTGCCCGAGGCCGCGCGCGACCTGCTGCGCCCGGAAGAAGGCGCAATGGATGTCGAATCGGCGCAACTGCAGGCGGGAATCGCGCTGGCCGCGGGACGCCCCGCCGAGGCGCTGGATCACTTGCCGCCTGTCCATACCACGGATCATGACCATGCCCCGGCATTGGCAGGCAGCGGGATGCAGCCGCCGGCCCATGGCCATGCCGAGTCCACCGAAGCCGCGCACGCGCACGCCGATCCGCAAACCTCGGGCCCCGGAGAAGCGCATGATGCCACCTCCCCCGCCCCGCCTCCCATGATGACCGAAACGCGCCGATTGCGCGCGCAGGCCCATGCTGCGCTCGGTGACACGGCGCGCGCCGCCGAGGAATTCGCTGCGATCGAGGACATCGGTCCAGCCTTGCACAATGCAATCGCGGCAGAGCGCTGGCCCATGGTCGCGGCGCTGGCGCAGGCCGGCCCGGACGCGGCGCCAAACCCTTTGGCCGGCGCGGCCGCAGCACTGGGCCTGCGCCCCGGGGAAACCGCAGGGGCAGAGGCACCAAGACCCGACAGGATGGACCTGGTGCAGCGTGGAAGTGTCCTGCTGGAACAAAGCGCCGCTTTGCGCGCCGCCCTCGCCCCCTTGATTGCGACGCAGTCAGGAGCAGGGCCGAATTCGCTCGCCACCGGCGACCGAAGCGCGCGTCCCTAGGCCGCGACCTGCACGATGATCGCCCCCGCCGCGATCAGCGCCATCAGGAAAACCCGGCGCGGCCCCGTGCGTTCGCCCAACATCAGCCAACCGATCAGGGCCGAGAAGACCGTCGAGGTCTCGCGCAGAACAGCGGCCTGCCCGACAGACCCAAGGCGTGTGGCCAGCATGATCCCCCCGAAACTGGCGAAGGCCACGAATGCCCCGATGACACCACGCCGCGCCAAGGCACCACGTTGCTCGGGCGGCAACGCCAGAACCCGGCGCGCCATGACGACAGGGAAGGACAGCCCGTCAATCAGGAAAAACCACGCAAGGAAACTGAAGGGATGTGCCGTCGCCCGGATCCCATAGGCATCATACGAGGTATAGACGGCGACCAGCAGACCGGTCGCCACCGCGAAGCCCAAAGCCGGCAGCAAGGTGTCGCGTCCCTGCGTGATCGTGCGCAGGTTGTAGAGCGCCAAGCCGTAAATCGCGCCGACCAACAACGCCACGCCGAACCATTGCACCGCGTTGAAATGTTCCCCGAACAGGATCCCGGCCCCGATCACCGCGAACAGCGGCCCCGTTCCGCGCACCACGGGATAAACGACGGTATAGGCCCCACGAGCATAGGCCATGCCCTGCAAGACCTTGTAAACAATATGAATAACGAAAACGCCCGCGAAGATCGGCCACATGTGGGCCTCGGGCCAAGGCAGCAGGAACAGCGCGAACGGCGCGGCGATCAACGCATACGAGGCATCGATCGCCGCCCGCGACAGCCACGGATCATGCCGGCCTTTTTGCAGCGCACCAAAGATCGCATGCAGCACCGCAGCGGCGAGGGCCAAGCCGATCGCAACGGATTGCCCTTGCGGGGTTCCCTCGAGAGAAAGGAGCCAGTCCGACATCACGCACCGCGCTGGAAAGCCTTGTCACCGTGCCTCGGTGCCGGTCAGGGCGGCCGCGAATTCGGCCGGATCGAAAGGGGCAAGGTCGTCGATCTGTTCGCCGACGCCAATCGCGTGGATCGGCAGGCCGAAACGGTCGGCCAAGGCCACCAGCACGCCACCGCGCGCGGTCCCGTCGAGCTTGGTCATGACAAGCCCGCTGACATCGGCCATCTGACGGAAAATCTCGACCTGGTTCAGGGCATTCTGCCCCGTGGTCGCATCCAGCACCAGCAGCGTGTTGTGCGGCGCGGACGGATCCTTCTTGCGGATAACCCGCACGATCTTGGCCAGTTCTTCCATGAGGTCGGCCCGGTTCTGCAAGCGGCCGGCCGTGTCGATCATCAGCAGGTCCGCACCTTCGGCCTGCGCCCGCCCCAGCGCGTCAAAAGCCAGCGAGGCCGGGTCGGACCCTTCGGGTGCCGTCATCACCGGTACGCCAGCGCGCTGCCCCCAGATCTGCAACTGTTCGACAGCGGCAGCCCGGAACGTGTCACCGGCGGCAATCATCACCGTCTTGCCCGCCGCGCGGAACTGCGACGCCAATTTGCCGATCGTGGTCGTCTTGCCGGCACCGTTGACCCCCACCACAAGAACCACTTGCGGCTTGTGCGGATAAATCGGCATCGGGCGGGCGACGGGGTCCATGATCCGCGCAATCTCTTCGGCGAGGGCGGACTTGATCTCGGCGGTGCTGACCTTCTTGCCAAAGCGCGCCGCGGCAATGTTGGCCGTCACCTTCAGCGCGGTCTCGACCCCCAGATCGGCCTGCACCAGCAGATCTTCCAGCTCTTCGACCATGGCGTCGTCCAGCACACGGCGCGGATCCTCGGCCCGGCCCGTCAGGCGGGCCAGCAGACCGGGTTTCGATGTCGCGGGGCCGGCAGCGGGCTCAGGCCTAGGCGCGTCGATGTCCTCGGCACCATCGCCCGCGACCAGAGCATCCAGCCCCTCGTCCAGCTTCGAGGACGAGCGGAACATGCGTTCCTTGAGTTTGCCGAAGAAGCTCATTGTGTCTCCTGCGTCAGGGCAAGCGGGCGTTCACCCGGGGCTAGCCCATGGCGCCTTGCGATGGAAGGGGGCGCACGGATAAACTGGCGCCGCGTCCCGGTTTTTGCGCATCCTTTCCGACCAGATAGGCCCCCGACATGCGCCTTGCAAGCTTCGTCATCGCGACCCTGCTCCCGGCGGGGCTTCTGGCCCTCGGGTCGGTTTGGGGGGGCGCGTGGATCTGGGCTGGCGCCTTGTCGGTGATGATCCTGTGGCTGGCGATGGACAAGGTGACGCTGCTGGCCCCCGCCGATCGGGCGGGGCGGGCCATCGGCGATGGCCTGCTGGTGGTTCTGGCGATCTTGCAATTCACGCATCTGGCGTTGGGTATTCGCGCGATCACGATAGGGCTTGAAGGCTGGGACCGCGTCGCGGCTTTTGCCGGGTTCGGCGTTTTTCTGGGCCAGATCGGCAACCCGGCAGCGCATGAACTGATCCATCGCTCGCAGCGGGGGCTGTTTCGTCTGGGGGCGGCCGTGTATGCGCTGATGCTGTTCGGGCATCATGTTTCAGCGCACCGGCTTGTGCACCACGTCCATGTCGGAACGCCGCAAGACCCCAATTCGGCGCGGCGCGGCATGGGGTTCTGGCGGTTCCTGCCACGCGCATGGATCGGCAGTTTTCGCGCAGGCCTTGCGGCCGAACGCGCACGCAGCAAGGCAAGCGGACGGCGCAACCCTTATGCGGTCTATCTGCTGGCGTCGGCCCTGTTTCTGGGGATCAGCGCGCTGCTCTTCGGGCCGATGGGGGTCGTTGTCCACGCGGCGCTCGCCGCATATGCCCAGTCGCAGCTACTGGTGTCGGACTATGTGCAGCACTACGGCCTGCGCCGTTCCCTCAGGCCCGATGGCAAGGCCGAGCCCGTAGGCCCCCGCCACAGCTGGAATGCGCGGGGGTGGTATTCTTCGGCGATGATGCTGAATGCCCCGCGCCACTCGGACCACCACGCGCACCCGTCCCGGCCTTATCCGCAGCTTGACCTGACGCCCGAAATGCCGCTGTTGCCCGCCCCCTTGCCCGCGATGGCGATGCTGGCGCTGGTTCCCCCGCTGTGGCGCAGGGTCATGGACCCACGGCTGGACCGGCTCGCGGCAAATTGAGGCGGGCGGACTGGCCAGCGGCGCGCGGCTCTGCCACTGTCAGCATGTTCACAGCAGGAGATCGCGATGTTCCCCCATGCCCGCGCCGCTTTCGCCGCAACCCTGTTCGCCGTCCTGCCCTTGGCGTTGCCCGCGCTGGGCGACACGCCGATGGATGCCGAAGCCTTCGATCGATACACCCAAGGCCGCACGCTGAGCTATCACCATCTGGGCCAGCCCTATGGCATCGAACAGTATCTTCCCGGTCGGCGCGTGCGCTGGGCCTTTATCGGCAACATCTGCCAAGAAGGCATCTGGTACGAACGCAACGGCATGATCTGCTTTTTGTACGACGACGCACCCACCAACGAGCAATGCTGGATTTTCCACGAGACCGAAACCGGCATGCGCGGCGTCGCCCAAGGGCCCGAAGGCCCATCGACCGAGCTCTATGAAGTCGAGCAATCCGACCGACCGCTGAACTGTGCGGGCCCGGACGTCGGCGTCTAGAACCGCGCGCCCAGCCGTTCGAGCATGGATACGCAAGCTGCAAGCTGATCGAGGGCGAGGAACTCGTCGGGTTTGTGCGCCTGCGCGATCGACCCCGGCCCGCAGACGATGACATCCATGCCAAGCTGCTGGAACAGGCCAGCCTCGGTCCCGAAGGGCACGAGGTCGGTTCCGTTCGCGCCGGTAAGCTCTGCGATCATGTCGCGGATCGCGTTTTGGGCCATGGGCTCGAGCCCGACGACCTCGCCGATGGTTTCAGTGGTGATGGCGGCCGTGGGGCTGACCCGGCGCATCGCGGGCAGCAACGTGCCCTGCACATACTCGGCCAGATCGGCCTTGACGAAATCGAGGTCCGACCACTGGACCGGGCGCATTTCCCAATCGACCCGTGCCTTACCCGGGATCACGTTATGCGCCACGCCCCCGACCAGCGCACCGGTATTGATCGTGGTCCAAGGCGGTTCGAACCGGCTGCCCGCTGGACAGCGTTCGCGCAGGCGATCCTTCAATTCCATCAATCGCGCCACATAACGGACAGCGAATTCAACGGCATTGACCCCCAGATCGGGCGCCGATCCATGCCCCTCAAGCCCTGTGAAATGGGTCGAATATTCGCAGCAGCCCTTGTGTCCCTCGATGATCCGCATCTCGGTCGGCTCGCCCACGATGGCGGCGGCGGGCCGGATACCGCGCTGGCGCAACTGCGCGACCAGCGCCTGCCCGCCCAGACAGCCGGTCTCCTCATCATGGGTGAAGGCAAAATGGACCGGACGCGTCAGCTTGCGTTGCGACCAGACCGGCGCCATGGCCACACAAGCGGCAATGAAGCCCTTCATGTCGCAAGTTCCCCGCCCGAACAGCGCGCCGTCGCGTTCGCTCATGACGAAGGGATCGCTGGACCAATCCTGATCGGCCACCGGCACCACATCGGTATGCCCCGACAGGACGATCCCGCCATCGCCTTCGGGGCCCAGCGTCGCCCACAGGTTGGCCTTGCGACCATCGGGCGTCGCCAGCACGTCGACGCGGGCACCAGCCCCGGCAAGCCGGTCTGCAAGATAGTCGATGCAGGCCATGTTCGATTCGGTCGACACGGTCGGAAAGGCGATCAGGTCGCGCAGAATCGCGACGGTCGAATCAAGGTTTTGCATGTTTCCAACCCTCTGCACTACCGCCAGACTGCCCCCCGCCGAACGGCCCGCGCGTCTGAAAGCGACCGATAGGAACCGGACCGGCCGGCGACGGGCGTCAGACCGCCCCTTGCCGCATTTGATCAAATTTTGCTATAATGCGGGGAAACACCGATCAAGGAAATTCCGATGCTCAGCAACGATCAACTGGCCCAATGGGACCGCGAAAACCTGTTCCATCCGTCGACCCACCTGGCCCAATTCGCGCGTGGCGAAGCCCCGCAGCGGATCGTCACCAGCGGCAAGGGCAGCCATATCATCGATCGGGACGGCACGCGGCTTCTGGACGGCTTTGCCGGTCTTTATTGTGTGAACGTGGGCTATGGCCGCACCGAGATCGCCGATGCCATCGCCAAGCAAGCGCATGAACTGGCGTATTACCATGCCTATATGGGCCACGGGACCGAAGCCTCGGTGACCCTCGCCAAGATGGTGATGGACCGCGCGCCCGAAGGCATGGCCCGCGTATTCTTCGGTCTGGGCGGGTCGGATGCGAACGAAACCAACGTCAAGCTGGTCTGGTATTACAACAATATCCGCGGCCTGCCGAAGAAGAAAAAGATCATCTCGCGCTGGCGGGCCTATCATGGGTCGGGCCTCGTGTCGGGGTCACTGACCGGGCTTCACCTGTTCCACAACAAGTATGATCTGCCCCTGCCGCAGGTCGTCCATACCGAGGCCCCGTTCTTCTATCGCCGCCCCGACGCCGCGATGACCGAAGCCGATTTCACCGCCTATCTGCTGCGCGAACTCGAAGCCTTGATCGAGCGCGAGGGCCCCGAAACCATCGCCGCATTCATTGGTGAACCCGTGCTGGGCACCGGCGGCATCGTCCCGCCGCCCACCGGATACTGGGAAGGCGTGCAAGAGATCCTGAACCGCCACGACATCCTGCTGATAGTGGACGAGGTGATCACCGGCTTCGGGCGTCTCGGCAGCATGTTCGGATCGGATCACTATGGCCTGAAGCCCGATCTCATCACCATCGCCAAGGGCCTGACGTCGGCCTATGCCCCGTTGTCCGGGTCGATCGTCGGCCAGCGCATGTGGGACGTTCTGTGCCAAGGCACCGATGAAAACGGATCCTTCGGCCATGGTTGGACCTACTCGGCACACCCGATCGGTGCGGCCGCGGGCGTGGCCAACCTGAAACTGATCGACGAGCTTGGCCTTGTCGATAACGCGGCCCGCGTCGGGGCCCATCTGCGCAAGCGCATGAACGAGGAGATCGGGGATCACCCGAATGTCGGCGAAATCCGCGGCGAGGGGATGCTCTGCGCGGTCGAACTGACGTCGGACCGCGCGACGCGCGCCGGGTTCGAGCCGATGGGCGCCCTCACCTATAAGATCGTTGCCGAAATGGCGCGGCGCGGCGTCATTTCGCGCGCGATGCCGCAGGCAGACATGCTGGGCTTTGCCCCGCCCTTGTGCCTGACCGAGGACGAAGCCGACACGATCGCCCGCGTCACCGCCGAGGCCTTGCACGCCGTGATCAGGTGATCGAACAGCCGCCCGACAACAAGAAGGGGCGCCCGGAGGTGCCCCTTTTCCTGTCACCGCCCGCGCCCGGGTTCAGGCCTCGTTGCGCAGGATCTTGGTCAGCGGGTCGAACATCTCGGAATTCGCCGCGATGATGTTGCCGTCCTCCAGCGGATTGTGCCCCGCCCTGACCGGCCCGACGAAACCGCCCGCCTCGCGCACCAGCAGCATGCCCGCCGCGATGTCCCAGGCATTCAGCCCGCGCTCCCAATACCCGTCGTAGCGGCCCGCCGCCACATAGGCGAGGTCCAGCGCAGCCGCGCCCCAGCGGCGCACCCCCGCGCAAACCGGCATCAGGCGCGCAAGATCCTGCAAGGTTGCCGGCAACGCCGGACGGCCGGCGAAGGGAACCCCGGTCGCAAAGATGCACTCGATCATCGACCGACGCCCCGACACCCGCAGGCGCATGTCGTTCATAAAGGCGCCGAGGCCCTTCTCGGCATAGAACAGCTCGTCCTTGGCCGCGTCGAAAACCACGCCCGCAACGATCTCGCCCTTGTGTTCCAACGCCACCGACACCGCCCAATGCGGCAGGCCGTGCAAAAAGTTCGTCGTCCCGTCCAGCGGATCCACGATCCAGCGCCGCGTCGGGTCGGTGCCCTCGGTCTCGCCGGTTTCCTCGCCAAGCCAGCCATAGTTCGGACGGCCCGCCATCAGTTCTTCCTTGAGGATCCGTTCGGCCTCGCGATCGGCCTTGGAAACAAAGTCCCCCGGCCCCTTGGACGAGACCTGCAAATTCTCGACCTCGCGGAAATCCTTGACCAACGACCGCCCCGCCTTGCGTGCGGCCTTGATCATCAGGTTGAGGTTGGCACTGCCCTGCATGTCCGCGGCTCCGTTTGCTGTATCGGGGGGCCTTACGAAAAAGGCACGGCAAAGGAAAGAGCAAGCTTGCATTCCGCGCCACTTTGCCCTGTTCTGGCGCCTGAACGACGACCAAAGGACACCGCGATGCTCATCCGCCCGCCCCGCCCCGACGACCGCACCGCCTGGGGGCAGCTCTATGCCGGCTATGCCGAATTCTACAAGGTCAGCCAGACCGAGGCGATGCGCGACACGGTTTGGGGCTGGCTGATGGACCCCAGCCACGAGGTCAACGGGTTTGTTGCCGAAGATGACACGGGCGCCCTGATCGGCCTCACCCATTACCGCCCCTTCGCCCGCCCGCTTTCCGCCAGCACTGGCGGCTTTCTCGACGATCTCTTCGTCGACCCCACCGCCCGCGGCTCGGGCGCCGCGCAGGCCCTGATCGACGCCGTTGCCTCCGCAGGCCGTGAAAAAGGCTGGTCCGTCATCCGCTGGATCACCGCCGAAGACAACGCCCGCGCCCGCGCCGTCTATGACAAACTCGCCACCGCGACGGCTTGGAAGACCTACGATATCAAGCTCTGAGCCCCTGCCCCGTCATCTTGTCGGGAAATACTCACGGGGTTCTCAGGGGGAGCGTGCTCCCCTGGGGGGGGGGGGGGGGGGGGCCCCCCCCCCCCCCGGCTACCAGCATATTGACGGGGCGGCAGCCCCCCGGCGTCCCTACTTCGGCCGCGCGGCCTTTTCGGCGATCCCTGAGGTGCCCTCGCGTTTCGCCAGTTCCGTCTCAATGTCCACAAGCGATACGTCGCGCGCGGCGCACATCACCAGCAGGTGAAACAGCACGTCCGCAGCCTCGGACGCCAGCTTCGCCCGGTCGCCCTTGACCGCCTCGATCACCGCCTCGATGGCTTCCTCACCGAATTTCTCGGCACATTTCTCGGGCCCCTTGGCGAACAGCTTCGCCGTCCAGGACGACTCGGGGTCCGCGCCCCTGCGCGATTCGACAGTCGCTGCCAGCCGGTGCAACACGCTCATGATAGCCTCATGGGGATACCGGCGGCGGCCATGTGGGCCTTGGCCTCGCCGATTGTATAGGTTCCGAAATGGAAGATCGACGCCGCCAGCACCGCGCTGGCATGGCCCTCGGTCACGCCCTCGACCAGATGGTCCAGCGTCCCCACCCCGCCCGAGGCGATCACCGGCACATCCACCGCATCGGCAATCGCGCGCGTCAGCGGCAGGTTGAACCCGGCCTTGGTCCCGTCGCGATCCATCGAGGTCAGCAGGATCTCGCCTGCGCCCTTTGCCGCGACGGTCCGCGCGAATTCGACCGCATCGATGCCCGTGGGCTTGCGCCCGCCGTGGGTGAAGATTTCCCAGCGGCCCGGCTCCACCGTCTTCGCGTCAATCGCCACGACGATGCACTGCGACCCGAAACGATCGGCCGCCTCGGCCACCACGTCCGGGTTTGCCACCGCCGCCGAGTTGAACGACACCTTGTCGGCCCCCGCCAGCAGCAGCGCGCGCACGTCATGATGGGTGCGCACCCCCCCGCCAACCGTCAGCGGCATGAAGCATTGTTCCGCCGTGCGCGTCACCAGATCGAACATCGTGCCCCGGTTCTCATGCGTGGCATGGATATCGAGGAAGCACAGCTCGTCAGCGCCCGCCGCGTCATAGGCCTTGGCGGCCTCGACCGGGTCGCCGGCGTCGATCAGGTTGACGAAGTTGACGCCCTTCACGACGCGGCCATCGGCGACGTCCAGGCAAGGGATAATGCGTGTTTTCAGCATGGGCGGGCTCCTTGCCACTTCCCTAGCGCCTGCCGAGGCTGGCGAAAACCCCCCTTGCCGCCCGGTCTCACCAAAGGGTGACGAGGTGGGGTGATTGAACCCGCCGGGTCCCCCCGATAGAAGGGGCCCATGCGGATCCTGCCCCCAGCCCTCGTCCTCGCTCTTGCACTTGCGGCCTGTTCAATGTCGGGCTTGCCCGGGGCTGATCTGATGGCGTCGGGTTCCCAGCGCCCGGGTCGTTCCGGCCTGATCGGACGGCCGACCCCCGCACAACGCATCATCGCCGAATGCGCCCTGTTGGCCGAGGCCCGCCGCCGTGAGCCGACCCTGCATCCCGGCGTCGCCGAGGGATGCCCGGGTGTCAGCGCCCGCGACATGCGCCCGCTGGCCGAACAGACTGCCTCGTTGCGGGCCGCGAATGCTGCCGCCTTGCCCGACGGCGTGGCTGCCGGGTCGCGCGCAGAGGCCGTCTTTCGCCGCATGATCACCCGGGGCGTTCCTGCCCCGCTTGCCCGAACCCTCAGCCTCGATGCGAATTTCGCCGAGGCTGCCCGCTGATCCCACGCCGGGTCTGGACACGCGCCCGGCCCCGGTCCACCTTGTGACCACCTTTGACCGAAGGCTTGCCGCATGACCTTTCGTTCCACCCGCCCCGCCCCGTCGCATCTGGCCCTCGTCGCGCTGATCCTGTTTCTTTGGCACGGGGCCTTGGGGGCCGATTACGTGCTTGAACGTTTTGCCCTGTCGCAGCCGGAATGGCCCGCGCTCATGCGCAGCCTGCCCTTCGTTGAGCTTTGGCAGGTCGTGGTCTGGGCGGGGGCTGTGTGGCTGGGCGTGGCCGCTGCGATCTTTCTGGTGTTGCGCGACAATGCCTCGGTGCTGTTGTTTTTCTGCGCTGCCGCCTGCGGCCTTGCCCTTGGCCCGACGCTGGCGACGCTTCCCGCCGGCACGTTGATGTTTCCGGGCTGGGCGTTGGCCGCGTTGATGGTGGTGTTGCCGGGTTTTGGCTGGCTGTATGCCCGCGCGCTGAACCGCGCGAATGTTCTGAACTGATCCGTTTCGAAAGGACCCCGTGATGATCCGTCGCAACCTTGCCGAGTCGATCGGCAACACCCCCCTGATCCGTCTGCGCAAGGCCAGCGAGGAAACGGGCTGCGAGATCCTCGGCAAGGCCGAGTTCCTCAACCCGGGGCAATCGATCAAGACCGCGCCGCGCTGTTCATCATCCGCGATGCGATCGCCAAGGGGCAGTTGAAACCCGGCGGCACCATCGTCGAGGGGACCGCCGGCAACACCGGCATCGGGCTCGCGCTGGTCGGCGCGTCCATGGGGTTCAAGACAGTGATCGTCATCCCCGAAACGCAAAGTCAGGAAAAGAAGGACATGTTGCGCCTCGCGGGTGCCGAACTGGTCGAGGTGCCGGCTGCCCCCTACAAGAACCCGAACAACTATGTCCGCTATTCCGGCCGCCTTGCCGCCGAACTGGCCAAGACCGAACCCAATGGCACGATCTGGGCCAACCAGTTTGACAACGTGGCAAACCGTCAGGCGCATATCGAGATGACCGGCCCGGAAATCTGGGCGCAAACCGGCGGCAAGGTCGATGGTTTCATCTGCGCCGTCGGTTCAGGCGGCACGCTGGCGGGCACGGCGATGGCGTTGCAACCCAAGGGCGTGAAGATCGGCCTCGCCGATCCGGATGGCGCATCGCTGTTCAGCTATTACACGACGGGCGAACACAAATCGGCGGGCGGATCGATCACCGAAGGCATCGGTCAGGGCCGCATCACCGCCAACCTCGAAGGGTTCACCCCTGACATGGCCTATAACATCCCCGATGCCGAGGCTCTGCCAGTCGTCTTCGACCTGCTGGAGCACGAGGGCCTGTGCCTTGGCGGATCGTCGGGTGTGAACGTCGCGGGCGCCATGCGCATGGCGCGCGAGATGGGGCCGGGCCATACCATCGTGACCGTGCTGTGCGATTACGGCACGCGCTACCAGTCCAAGCTGTTCAATCCCGCGTTCCTCAAGGAAAAGGGCCTGCCCGTCCCCGAATGGCTGGATCGCCCCAAGCGCGTTCTGCCCGACCCGCGCGAGGCCTGACCCGTGGCGACAATCTCCCTGCCGTCCGCATGGGGCCCATGGGGTCGCGCGCGCCTCGCCGGCCTTTTCGGGCTGATGCTGGCGCTGTGCCTCTGGGCCGTCGCCGGGTGGGCGCAGACGACCGAAAACGTCCAGATCGATTATAACCGCTGGTCGGCGGTGGCAGAAACCGCCGAAGCCCTGATCGAAAACCCCAACGCCACCGAAGAGGCGTTGACCAACATCCGCAACGAGGTCAGCAACATCCGCGCGCAATTCGTCGCCGCGCGCGAGGTGCTGGCGACACGGGTCGTTTCGGTTCAGGAACAGATCACCGCCCTTGGCCCCGTTCCCGCCGACGGACAGGCCGAGGCGGCCGAGATCGCCGCACGCCGTGCAGAACTGAATACACTGCTCACAGAACGCGAAGCCCCCCTGCGTGCCGCGGACGAGGCCTTTGCCCGCGCCGAGGTGATCATTCGCAACATCGACAGCGAATTGCGCGCCCGTCAGGCCAACGCCTTGATGGAACTGGGCCCTTCGCCGCTGAACCCGACGACATGGCTGGCGGCACTGGAAACGATGATCGCATCGGCCAAGACGCTGATCGGCGAGCCCATCGACGCTTGGGCCGACCCGGCCAAATACGAGGCCTTCATCAGCGATCTGCCGGTGACGATCTTCCTGCTGGCACTGGCGCTGCTGATGCTGCTGCGTGGGCGGCGCTGGATGGAACAGCTGACCATGCGCCTGCTGCAAAGCACCGCGATCCTGCGCGGCAGGGTGGTGGCGGCGTTCTTCATGTCGCTGTCGCAGTTGCTCGTGCCGGCGCTGGGGCTGATCCTGCTGGCCATTGCCCTGACCCTCACCAGTCTTGTCGGCCCCAAGCTGGAAAACCTGAGCACGCAGTTCGTCGCCGCCGGGATGGATGTCGTGCTGGCGCGCTGGCTGTCGCTGCACGTCTTCCCCATCGTTGACGATCCGCGCCAGTTCCCCAACCTGAACGCAGAACAACGCCGCCGCGCGCGCGTTGTCGCGCTGTTGCTGGGGATGACCAGCGGGCTGCTGACCCTGTTTGACGCCGTGTTCGTCACGACCCCGTCACCCGTGACCGCCAAACCCGCGCTGATGCTGCCCTTGGTCATATTCGGCGCGTTCGGGCTGTTCCGGCTGGGCCGTATCCTCAGCCAGCATGTGGCGAACAGCACGGGCGGCGACGAACCCCCGATGTTCGGCGACCGCATGATCCGTCTGGGCGCGAAGGTGATGCAGGTTCTGGCCCTTGTCAGCCCGATCCTTGGCCTTGCCGGTTATATGAACGCGGCCGAGAACCTCGTATTCCCGGCCATCGACTCGGTTGCGATTGTCGGCTTTGCGATGGTGCTGCACCGTCTTGTGACCGCCATCTATACCGCCATCGTCGGCGAGGACGAGACCAAGGCCGATGGCCTTGTGCCCGCGTTGGCCGGCTTGCTTCTGGCGCTGGCCGCCGTCGTCCCGCTGGCCCTGACATGGGGCGCGCGCGAGACCGACCTGTGGGAGATCTGGAACCGCTTCAGCGCCGGCATCCAACTGGGCGAGGCGCGGCTGTCGCCCACCAATATCCTGCTGTTCTTCGTGGTCTTCGCCATCGGCTATCTGGTGACGCGCGGCCTGCAAGGGGCATTGGGCGTTTCCGTCCTGCCCAAGACAAGCATGGAAAAAGGCGCGCAAAAGGCCCTTGTGTCGGGCGTCGGCTATGTCGGGATCACGACGGCCGCGCTGGTCGCCTTTTCGACTGCCGGCATCGACCTTTCAGGGCTGGCCATCGTCGCCGGTGCCCTGTCGGTGGGGATCGGCTTTGGCCTGCAGAACATCGTGTCGAATTTCGTCTCAGGGATCATCCTGCTGATCGAGCGCCCCGTGTCCGAGGGCGATTGGGTCGAGGTCGGCACGACCTCGGGCATCATCCAGCGCATTTCGGTGCGCTCGACGATGATCGAAACCTTCGACCGTTCCAAGGTTATCGTGCCCAACGCCGACCTGATTTCCGGTGCCGTGACGAACTTCACCAAATCGTCGAAAACGGGCAGGATGATCGTGCCCGTGGGTGTGGCCTACGGGACCGACACGCGAAAGGTCGAACAGATCTTGCTGGATATCGTGAAGGCCGAACCCCTCGTGGTCGTCGATCCGGGCCCGAGCGTCCTGCTGATGCGTTTTGGCGCCGACGCGATCGAATTCGAGATCCGCGCGATCCTGCGCGACGTGAATTTCAAGATGTCGATCGCCTCGGAAATCAACCACAAGATCGCCGCGCGCTTTGCCGAAGAGGGGATCGAAATCCCCTATGCCCAGCGCGACATCTGGCTGCGCAACCCCGAAGCGCTGCTGCAAACCTCCCGCCCAACGGCGCCCGCCGCACCGACGCCGGCGGTTGAGGCGCCCCAGCCGAAACCAGATCGCGACACGGACACCGCCAGCGAAAGCCCCGACCAGACCGACGACGATTTCACCCCGAGGACCCGATGACCGACCCTTTGTTCCGCGCCGATGCCTATGCCCGCAACTGTGATACGACCGTGACCGAGATCACCGAAACCGGCGGCGTTGTCGTCGCGGCCTCGGTCTTCTATGCCACGGGTGGCGGGCAACCCGGCGATACCGGGACACTGCGCTGGTCCGGCGCCGAGGCCGAAGTCA
Organism: Paracoccaceae bacterium; assembly: GCA_041397065.1. Taxonomy (GTDB): domain Bacteria; phylum Pseudomonadota; class Alphaproteobacteria; order Rhodobacterales; family Rhodobacteraceae; genus Pararhodobacter. The sequence continues at coordinate 208,499 of JAWKXG010000002.1, forward strand.
TCGACACCCGCAAACACGGCGATTCCATCGCCCTGATTCTGGCCGAGGGCAGCCCGACCCCGGCACCCGGCACTCCGGTCACAATGGAGCTGGACTGGACCCGCCGCCACCTGCACATGCGGGTCCATACCGCGCTGCACCTGCTGTCGGTTGTCATTCCACTGCCTGTAACCGGCGGGTCCATCGGCGCGGGCAAAGGCCGGCTCGATTTCGACATGCCCGAATCGCCCGAGGACAAGCAGGCGCTGGAAGACACGCTGAACGCCCTCATCGCGCGCGATCTGGCCGTGACCGACGACTGGATCACCGATGCCGAACTCGAGTCGAACCCCGGTCTGGTGAAGACCATGTCGGTGAAACCACCGGTGGGTCAGGGCCGTGTCCGGTTGGTGCGCATCGGCACCGAGGACGAGCAGATCGACCTGCAACCCTGCGGCGGAACCCATGTGCGCCGCACCGGCGAAATCGGCCGCGTTACGCTGGGCAAGGTTGAAAAGAAAGGCAAGCAGAACCGCCGCGTGACGCTGTCGCTGGCCGACTGAACCTGCCGTGGCGGCACCTCGCGAAATTTGCCAGCGAATCGCCCGACAAATGGCTATCCTTGGTTCCCGGAAGCCGCAAAAAAGCGGCGCAGGGAGGAAAACCATGAAACTCGCACTGACACTTGCCTTGGCGCTTTCGGCGGGCGCCGCCTTTGCTGACCCGGTCGAAGGACGCTGGCGCACGCAGCCCGACGACAACGGCAACTCGGGCATCGTCCACATCACCGCCTGCGGCAACGCGTTCTGCGGCACGCTGGTCGAAGCCTGGGATTCGAACGGCGCGACTATGGCATCGCCCAACATCGGCCGCCGGATCGTCTGGGACATGGTCGCCGAGGGGAACGGGCATTACGACGACGGGCAAGTCTGGGCGCCGGATCGCGACAAGACCTATAACGCGCACATGGATTTGTCCGGCGACCGGCTGACCGTCGCGGGCTGTGTGCTGTTCATCTGCCGCGACAGCTTCTGGACCCGCGCGAACTGACGGTATCAGGGGTTTGCATCTGGCTGGCCACGGGGCTAAACCGCCGCTAACCAGCCGGAGCAGACCGATGATCCTCTATCCCGCGATCGACCTGAAAGATGGCCAATGCGTCCGCCTTTACAAAGGCGCGATGGAAAAGGCGACCGTGTTCAACGACAACCCCGCAGCGCAGGCCCGGGCCTTCGCCGACCAAGGGGCCGAGTGGATCCACCTTGTGGACCTGAACGGCGCCTTTGCGGGCCGACCGGTGACCGCAGGCGCGGTCGAGGACATCCTTGCCGAAGTGACCGTGCCCTGCCAGTTGGGCGGCGGGATCCGGGACATGGCGACGATCGAAGGCTGGCTGTCCAAGGGCCTTCGCCGCGTGATCCTTGGAACGGTGGCGGTCGAAGACCCCACGCTGGTGCGCGAGGCCGCGCACGCCTTCCCCGGGCAGGTCGCTGTGGGGATCGACGCCAGAAACGGCCGCGTCGCGACCAAGGGCTGGGCCGAGGAAACGGATGTCATGGTCACCGATCTTGCCAAGGCGTTCGAGGACGCCGGCGTCGCGGCGATCATCTACACCGACATCGACCGCGATGGGGCGATGCAGGGCCCGAATGTCGCGGCCACAGCCGCACTCGCCCGCGCGACCACGATCCCGGTCATCGCCTCGGGTGGCGTGTCTTCGCTGGCCGACCTGATCGCCTTGCGCGATTGCGGCGCGTCGCTGGATGGCGCGATCTCGGGGCGCGCGCTTTATGATGGCAAGCTCGACCTTGCCGAAGCCCTGCGCGCGTTAAAAGGCTGAGCGGGCTACGCCCGAGGGGTTGCCGCAGGCCGTGAAAAAGGGGGGCTTTGCCCCCCTCTTTGCTGCGCAAATTCACCCCCCAGGATATTTGACGAGCAAAGACAGGGCTTTCCTTGCGCTGAATAACCCCCGGGGTAACGACCGAGGCGACCTGTCGTTACTGTGGCCAGTTCTTTGCCACCATCGTCAGTACGTCGTATTGCGCGACGGGTTCGTTCTTTTGGTTGGTGACCACACAATCCCAGCGCACTTCGCCATGGCCCAACCCCTCGCGCGGGTTGATGTCCTTGCAGGTCAGGCGCACCTGCAACGTGTCACCCGCATAGACCGGGGTCAGGAACCGCAGGTTATCGACGCCGTAGTTCGCCAGCACCGGGCCGGGATCGGGCTGCACGAACAGACCCGCCGCAAAGCTGACGATCAGATACCCATGCGCCACGCGGCCATCGAAGAACGGGTTCGCGCGCGCGGCCTCTTCGTCCATATGGGCATAGAACGTGTCGCCGGTGAAATGGGCGAAATGTTCGATGTCCTGCAGCGTGACCTGCCGCGCCTCTGTCACGATCTGGTCGCCGATGCGCAGATCGGCCAAGGATTTGCGGAATGGGTGGATATCGGCCCGCGTCGGCGCGCCGTCGATCCAGCGGCCCGTGACCGCGGACAACAGGCGCGGCGCGCCCTGAATGGCGGTGCGCTGCATGAAGTGTTTGACACCGCGAATGCCGCCCATTTCCTCGCCGCCGCCGGCCCGGCCCGGCCCGCCATGCACGAGGTTCGGCAGGGGCGCGCCATGCCCGGTCGAGGTTTTCGCGGACGCGCGATTGCCGATCACGATCCGGCCGTGCATCGGCGCCATGCCGATGACCGCCGCTTCGGCAACCTCGGGCGAGTCGGTAAAGACCGAGGCCGCAAGCGAACCCTTGCCGCGATGGGTCAGGGCGATGGCCTCGTCGAGGTCGTCATAGGGCATGAGCGTGCTGACCGGACCGAAGGCTTCGACATCGTGGACAGCGCGCGCGCTGAGGGGGGTGTCGCAATACAGAACCACCGGGTTCAGGAAGGCGCCCGAATCAGGGTCGCCCGATACCACGCTGACCGAATCGGGCGCGCCGATCACCACCTCGGCGTCTTGCGACAGATCGCGGATCCGGGCGCGAACCTCATTGCGCTGCGCCAGCGACGCCAGCGCGCCCATGCGCGCGGCCTCGTCGCCGGGCAGGCCGACCGGGGTTTTGGCCAGCGCAGCGGCCAGCGCGTCGCGCACCGCGCCGACTTGCGCGCGCGGCACCAGCACGCGGCGGATCGCGGTGCATTTCTGGCCCGCTTTCACGGTCATCTCGCGCGCGACTTCCCTGACGAACAGGTCAAACTCGGGCGTTCCCGCCACTGCATCGGGGCCCAGAACCGCCGCGTTGAGGCTGTCGGCCTCCATCGTGAAGCGCACCGAGTTCTCGACAATCGCCCGTGATGTGCGCAGCATCTGCCCCGTCGCCGCCGAGCCCGTGAAGGTCACAACATCCTGTTCCGTCACATGATCCAGCATGTCGCCGACCGAGCCACAGATCAGTTGCAGCGCGCCTTCGGGCAGGATCTGGCTGTCGATGATGCGCCGCACCATCAACTCGGTCAGATAGGCAGTTTGCGAGGCGGGCTTGATGATCGCGGGCATCCCGGCCAGCAGCGTGGGCGCCAGTTTTTCCAGCATCCCCCAGCATGGGAAGTTGAACGCGTTGATATGCACCGCGACGCCTTGCAGGGGCGTCAGGATGTGCTGGGCGCTGAACGAGCCGTCTTTCGACAGGCCCTCGACATCGCCCTCGGTCAGGGTGCGCGTGTTGGGCAATTCGCGCTTGCCCTTCCCGGCATAGGAAAAGAGCGTGTGAATCCCGCCCTCGATATCCACCATCCCGTCGCGCGGGGTTGCACCCGTGGCCAGCGACAGGGCGTGGAACTCGGCCTTGTGATCCGTCAGGAACTTGCCCAGCGCCTTGAGCATCTCGGCGCGCTGGTGGAACGTCATCGCACGCAGGGCACCGCCCTTGCCACGCCCATAGGCCAGCGCCCCGGCCATATCCAACCCGCTGGCATCGATGGCGGCGATGGGCGCACCGGTGCCTGCGTCGTGCAGAACGCTGCCGTCGCGCGCACCTTCCATCCATTCGCCGCAGATATAGCTTTTCAGCCGGTAAGGCGCCTGCGCGGTCATCGCGTTTCCTTTCAGATCAGGGTCAAGTCGGACAGGGTTGCTTCGACCTTTGCTGTCCAGTCGGCCAAAAGCGCCTCGTTCGGGCGGTGACGCAGGCCCAAACGCGCCAGCCGTTCATATCGGGCCGAGCGCAGGGCGCCGAACCCCGCCTGAACCCTAGGGCGCCAATAGTCGATGCTGGCACGGGCAGCGGCGCGGCCTTCCTCGCTGTGCGATATCTGCGCGAGTCCTTCGATGCCCAGTTCGGCGTGGCGCGTTTCGACAGGCGCGATGGCGCGGAACGCCTCGGCCAGCGGCTGATAGGACACCTGCGCCATTTCGGCCAATTGCACCTGCGCGGCCAGGCCCTGCAGCACGTTCATGACAACCGCGTCCACCCAGCCCTGCAACGGATAGTGAAAGACGCTGAGGCGCATGTCGCCGCCTTCGCGGCGCGCCCCGATATCGGCATCACGCGACAGACGAGCGGCCCAAGGGTGCACCCCCTCATAGCGGCCGATGTCGACCCCGAAATCGGCCATCAGCGCCAGCACTTTTTCTGCATGATCGGCCTTTTCCAGCACGATCCGCGCGGCCGCAATGCGACTTTTGATACCCGGCGCGTCATTGATCGATTCCGCGAACCCGGCCGAAGCCGCCAACTCGCTATCGACGAAAGACGCCATCATCCGCAGCAACTCACCGCGATAGCGCGCCGGCACATTCCCGGGTGACGTCAGCTTGCCGCCGTGCGCCAGATAGTCCTCGATCGACATGTCGGTCATCTTGGCCCCCTATTCGTCATAGCTGACGACGACTCGGTCGCTCAGCGGATAGCATTGGCAGGTCAGCACATAGCCTTGGTTGACCTCGTAATCCTCCAACGCATGATTGGTCTGCATCTCGACCTCGCCTTCCAGCACCTTGGCGCGGCAGGTCGAGCAGACCCCGGCCTTGCAGGCATAGGGCGCATCGAGGTTATTCGCCAAAGCCGCGTCCAGCAGGCTCTCGCCAGTCTTGGGCATGCGGAAACTGCGGGTCGTTCCATCCAGCGTCACAGTCGCTTCGCAGGCCTCGCCCTGCACCGCCACCGAGCTGACGGCCTTTTTCTTGGCCCGCCCCGGCTGGCCGCTGGCGAACAGTTCGAACTTGATCTGATCGTCGTTCAGACCCTGCGCCTTCAGGTTCCGCGCAATGGTCAGCATCATCGGCTCAGGGCCACAGATAAAGGCGGTATCCACCGATTTCGGATCAACCCAATGCGTGAACAGCGCGGCCATCTTGGCGTCATCGACCAGCCCGGTGAACAGGTCGATTTCCTGCGCCTCGGTTTCCAGCACATGCAGCACCGACAGGCGGCCCAGATAGGTGTTCTTCAAATCCTCCAGCTCCTCGCGGAACATGATCGAGGACACCTGCTTGTTGGCATAAACCAGGGTGAAGCGCGACCGGGGCTCGCGCGCCAGCACGGTCTTGAGGATCGACAGAACCGGCGTGATCCCCGACCCGCCCGCGAACCCAAGGTAGTGGCGCGCCGAAGCGGGATCGAGCGGTGTGTGGAAATTGCCCATTGGTGGCATCGCCTCGAGCACGGCCCCCGGCGCCAGATTCTCGTTCGCCCAAGTACTGAACGCACCACCGTCCACCCGCTTGATCCCGACTTTCAGCAGCCCCTCGTCCAGCCCCGCGCAAATCGAATAAGACCGACGCAACTCCTCGCCGTCGAATTCGCGCCGGAAGGTCAGATACTGGCCCTGCGTAAAGGCGAAACGCTCGGCATCCTCGGCCCGCGGGCGCAAGGTCACCACCACGGCGTCGCGGGTGTCCTTGGTCACGTCGATCACGTCAAGCGGCAGGAAACGCGCCATCATCTCACCTCAGATGCATTTGAAATAGTCGAAGGGTTCCAGACAGTCGGTGCAGCGATAGGCCGCCTTGCACGGCGTCGAGCCGAACTGGCTGACCTTCTCGGTATGGTTGGACCCGCAGCGCGGGCATGGCACCACAAGGTTTCCGCCCCCGGTCAACCGCGCAATGCGCCCGGCCAGCACACCATCGGCGGCGGTGCCATCAATCGGTGGCGCAATGCCATAGGCTTTCAGCGCCTCGCGCGCCTCGGGCTTGATCCAGTCGCTAGTCCAGGGCGGCGTCAACTGCCGCTCCAGCCGCAGGTCGCCGACGCCCTTGCCCCGCAGCTTGCGCTCGATCTCAAGATTGATGACGCTGGTCGCCGGGCAGCCCGAATAGGTCGGCGTCACCGTCACCACCAGCGTATCGCCCTGGTAAGCCACATCGCGGATGATCCCCAGATCGGTCAGCGAGATGACCGGGATCTCGGGGTCGGGCACCTCGCCCAGCCACGCCCAGACCTGGTCCAGCGCCGGTTTCACCACTTGGCATCCGGATAGGCGCGCTGCAACCATTGCATCGTGCTCAACAGATGGCCCATGTGCTCGCTGTGCTTGCCCTGTTTGCCGCCCAGATGCGCGAACTTGCTGTCAGGCCGCTTGAGCGTCGCCTCGTGCAGCACGGCGTCGACGGTCGCGTCCCATTCCGCCCGCAGGCTTTCGGGCGCGGGCATCACCCCGGCCTCGGCCAGCCGCGCATCGATGGCATCACCCGCGAACATCTCGCCCGTATACGGCCAGAGAAGGTCCAGCGCCGCCTGCATCCGCCGGTGGCTCTCCTCGGTCCCGTCGCCCAGCCGGATCACCAGATCGGCCGAACGCTCGATATGATAGGCCACTTCCTTGACCGCCTTGGTCGCGATCTCGGCCACGCGCGGATCGCTGGACCCTTTCAGCGCCGTCAGCATCGGCAGATGCCACGCGTCGAACAGGAATTGGCGCATCAGCGTCATGCCGAAATCGCCGTTGGGGCGTTCGACCAGCAGCACGTTCCGAAAGTCCCAAGCGTCGCGGCGAAAGGCCAGCGCGTCGGCGTCGCGCCCCTTGCCTTCGACCGCGCCCGCAAGGCCAAGCCAAAGCTGCGTCTGCCCGATCAGGTCCAGCGCCATGTTGGCCAGCGCGATGTCTTCTTCAAGGATCGGGGCATGGCCGCACCATTCGCTGACCCTGTGGCCCAGAATCAGGGTGTTATCCCCCAGCCGCATCAACCCCGCGACCAGATCGGCGTCCGCCACGGCCTCCAGATCCGGAACATCCAGCCCGTCCACGCAGCCCGCCATCACATATGCCCCACTTCATCGGGGATGTCATAGAAGGTCGGGTGCCGATACACCTTGCTGTTCGACGGCTCGAACAACGGACCCTTGTCCGAGGGGGCCGAAGCCGTGATGTCCCCCGACTTCACTACCCAGATCGAAACGCCCTCGTTCCGGCGGGTGTAGACGTCGCGCGCATGGCGGATCGCCAATTCGGCATCCGGTGCGTGCAGGCTTCCGACATGACGGTGGTTCAGCCCATGCTGACCCCGGATGAACACTTCCCAAAGCGGCCATTCATTCGACATGACACGATCCCATCTTTGCTCCCCAAATATCCTGGGGGTGAATTGGCGCAGCCAAGAGGGGGCAAAGCCCCCTTACTCGGCCGCCACTTTTGCCGCGCGGCGGCGCGCTTCGGCCTTCTTCGCATGCGCCATCAACCCGTCCCGGAACCAGGCGCCCTCGTTCCACGCTTTCTGGCGGGCCTCCATCCGGTCGTGGTTGCAGGGGCCGTTGCCGCGCAGCACGTCATAGAACTCGGCCCAGTCCGGCTCGCTGAAATCCCAACCGTTCTTTTCCCCGTTCCAGCGCAGGTTCTCGTCAGGGATCGTCAAGCCCAGATAGTGCGCCTGCGGGACCGTCTGATCGACGAATTTCTGGCGCAGTTCGTCGTTGGTGTTGATCTTGATCTTCCACGCCATCGACTGCGTGCTGTGCACGCTGTCCTTGTCGGACGGGCCGAACATCATCAGCGACGGATACCAGAACCGGTTCAGCGCATCCTGCGCCATCGCCTTTTGTTCGTCCGTCCCCTGCGCCATCACGCGCATCAGGTCATAGCCCTGCCGCTGGTGAAAGCTCTCTTCCTTGCAGATGCGGATCATTGCGCGGCTGTAGGGCCCAAAGAGGTGCGCTGCAAGGGCACCTGATTCATGATCGCCGCGCCATCGACCAGCCAGCCCACCGCGCCGATATCGGCCCATGTCAGGGTGGGGTAATTGAAGATCGACGAATACTTCATCTTGCCTGACAGCAGCATCTCGGTCAGTTCATCGCGCGAGACGCCCAGCGTTTCCGCCGCGCAATACAGATACAGCCCATGCCCCGCCTCGTCCTGCACCTTGGCCAGCAGGATCGCCTTGCGCTCCAGCGTGGGCGCGCGGGTGATCCAGTTCCCCTCGGGCAACTGGCCGACGATTTCGGAATGCGCGTGCTGGCCGATCTGGCGGATCAGCGTCTGGCGATAGGCCTCGGGCATCCAGTCCTTGGGCTCGATCTTTTCGCCCGCGTCGATGCGGTCCTGAAAATGCGCCTCTTCCGGCGACATTTCTTCGCGGGCTTTGACGCCCTTGCCATCGGTTTTCACCATCTGAGCATACACGACTGGCTCCTCCCATTCGCTGACCGCACGGTCACGTTATACGATTTGAAACGTCACAAATCAATCAAAAACGATCCGCATTCTGTGACGCATTGCAACCCCCTGCCCCGGCTAGGATTTCCACAGTGACCCAAGGCTTTCGTGGCGGGCCCGTGTCTGCGGATTCGTGCCCGGCAATGGCCCCGCGCCGCTTTCCATCATCGCCTCGATCCGCGATTCGGCTTGGGGCGACAGCGCCAGATAGAGCCGCGCGAAGAGGCTGCGCGCCGCATCGCCGGGCCAATCGGCGGGCAGCGCCTCGGCCGGCAGGCGCGGGTCGCGCAACAGGGCCAGACGCCATGCATGCACCAGCAGCAGCCGCGCCGTCAGGGCCTCGTCAGGCGCCAGCGCCCGCGCGGCCGGGACAAGCGGCGTGAACTGGCGCAAGAAGGCCTCGTACGCCATCCGGTGCGGGCTGAGGTTCCAGGTCTGTGCAACGAATCCGGCCAGAAGCGACCGGTCGCCCATGATCTGGCCCTCGAACACAAGGCAGCCTTCGGGCAGCGGTCCACGATCCGGGCCAACCGCGATCTGGGGCTTCAGCCGCGCGAATCCCCGCCGTTCCAACTGCGCCATGGCCAGATCGGCACCGGCATCGGGCAGGTAGACAAAGCGCATGCCGCAAGGATCGGGAGGGCCATAGATCAGGCCTGCCGCCGCATCGAATTCGGCGGTCGCGGCTTGCGACAGGCGGTAGAAACTGCGCCGCCCCCGGCGATCCCCCTCCAACTGACCCGAAGCCACCAGCCGCGACACGGCCGTGCGCACAAGCGTTTCCGAGATCCCGACGCGCGCGCAGGCGTCGATGATCGATCCCATCCATACCTCGCCGCCGCGCGGCACGACGACATCGCCGTATAGCGTCACGATGAACCCGGCCGCCTTCAGCGGAACGGCGTCGAGCAACTCGGAAAGCGGGTGCGCAAGGGTTGTGGTCAAGGCGGGCCTCCGACCCCAGTGTGCCACGCTCGATCCACGAAGGCGATAGGATGCAACAGCCCGCCTCTTGCCAGTGTAGCGGCAACCTGTCACGACGCATTCAAACTGAACCGGAGCGCCCATGTCGGACACCCTGCCCCCGCGCGGACCGAGCGTTGTGAACTGGATCGAGATCTTCGCCCTGGGCGTAATCTGGGGCGGATCGTTCCTGTCGGTGCGTCTGGCCCTTGAGGGGTTCACCCCCTTCACCGTCGCAGCCGGCCGGATCGTCATCGCCACCGTTGCTTTGGGGCTCCTGTGCTGGCTGCGGGGATTGCGGCTGCCCGGAAAGGGGCAACACAAAGTCTGGCTGCATGCTATGGGCATGGCGTTTTTCACCAACGCTTTGCCGTTCAGCCTGATTGCCTGGGCGCAGCAGCACGTGACCTCGGGCTTTGCCGGGATCAGCATGGCGCTGGTTCCGCTGTTCACGCTGGTTCTGGCGCATTATCTGCTACCGAACGAACGGCTGAGCGTGCCGCGCATGATCGGTTTCGGCTTCGGTCTTTGCGGCGTCGTGGTGCTGATTGGCACGGACGCGTTGCATCCCCATGGCGGCGCCCTCGAACCCGTGGCGCGGGTCTTGTGCATCGCGGCGACGTGTTCCTATGCCATCGGGTCGATCATCACCCGCCGGTGCCCGCCTGTCGATCCCGTCGTGTTCAGCACGACCGCGCTGATCGGCGCCAGCGCGATGATTGTGCCGGTCGCGCTGTTGGTCGATGGCATTCCGGCGGTGCCTCCCTCAGGGGCGATGCTGGCGCTTTTGTATCTGGGCCTGATGCCGACGGCCTTTGCGACGCTGCTGATGGTTCATGTCATCAGGACCGCAGGGCCGACCTTCCTGACGCAAACGAATTACCACGTCCCGGTCTGGTCGGTGATTCTGGGCACGCTGGTGCTGTCGGAACCGCTTCCCGCGCAATTCGTGATCGCGCTGGGACTGATCTTGACGGGGCTGGCGATCAGCCGCCGGGCCTTGCGCCGCGCTTAGAGCGCGGCTTCGATGGCGTCGCAGACCGAGGTTACGACCTCGTCCAGCATCGCAGGATCCTCGCATTCGGCCATGACCCGCACCAGCGGTTCGGTGCCCGATTTGCGGATCAGCAGCCGTCCACTGCCCACCAGCCGTTTCTCGGCGTCGGCGATGGCGGCCTTGACCGGCCCGGCCTCCAAAGGCGCCTGCCCAGCCAGATAACGGACGTTTTGCAGCTTTTGGGGCACCGGGTCGAACTGACGGGCCAGCGAACTGGCCGAGCGGCCCGATTCGGCCATGGCCAGCAGGAACTGGAGCCCCGCGATCAGCCCATCGCCCGTCGTGGCGTAATCGGTCATGACGATGTGGCCCGACTGTTCACCACCCAGATTGAACCCCTTGTCACGCATCCGTTCGACAACATAGCGGTCGCCGACATTCGTGCGTTCCAACGTCAGGCCCTGCGCCTGAAGATGGCGTTCCAGCCCAAGGTTCGACATCACCGTCGCGACCAGTGTGCCATGGCGCAGGCGCTGCTCGCGCGCCCAGTTCGTTGCCAGCAAAGCCATGATCTGGTCGCCGTCGGCCAGATGGCCGTGCTCGTCGATGATCTGCACCCGGTCGGCATCGCCGTCGAGGCAAATGCCGACATCCGCGCCATGGGCGACGACGGTCTCGGCGCACAGGCGCGGCTTGGTCGATCCGCAATCCTTATTGATGTTGCGCCCGTCAGGCGAAACCCCGACAGGGATCACTTCGGCCCCCAGTTCCCACAGGACCTCGGGCGCCGCCTTGTAACCGGCGCCATTCGCGCAATCGATCACCACCTTCAGGCTGTCGAACCGGGTGCCCTTGGGCATCGTCGTCTTGGCATATTCGACATATCGGCCCAGACCATCGTCGATCCGCTTGGCGCGGCCGATATCCATCGGGCTTGCCAGTTCGATCTCGGCCTCGATCAGGCGCTCGATCTCCATCTCGGCTTCGTCAGACAGCTTGAAGCCGTCCGGGCCAAAGAACTTGATCCCGTTGTCCGCCGCCGCGTTGTGACTGGCCGAGATCATGATCCCGACATCCGCCCGCATCGACCGGGTCAGCAGCCCGACGCCCGGCGTTGGGACAGGCCCCAGCAGCAGCACGTTCATCCCGGTCGAGGTCAGCCCCGCCGTCAGCGCATGCTCCAGCATATAGCACGACAACCGCGTGTCCTTGCCGATCACCACTCGGTGCCCGTTCTTGCCGTCGCGACGGAAATAGCGCCCGGCGGCGGCCCCCAGTTTCAGCGCCAGTTCGGCGGTCATCGGATAGGTATTCGCTTGGCCCCGAACACCATCGGTTCCGAAAAGCTTGCGAGTCATTCACTCTCTCCCTCGAAAGTCAGGGCGCGCCACATCGACAAGGCCTGCACCGTTTCAGCCACATCGTGAACGCGCAAGATCTGCGCCCCCTGTGCCGCAGCCGTCAGCGCCACCGCCAGCGACCCCGACAGACGGCGGTCCGCCTGCGCGACGCCAGTGATCGTGCCGATGAACCGCTTGCGCGAAGCCCCCAGCAGAATCGGCGCCCCAAGGGCATGAAACAGCGAAAGGCCACGCAACAGGGTCAGGTTGTGTTCTTGCGTCTTGCCAAATCCGATCCCCGGATCGGTGATCAGCCGCGCGGGGTCTATCCCGGCGGCAACGGCATGATCCATGCGCCGCGCGAGATAGTCGAAGACCTCGGTCAGCACATCGTCATAGCGCGGATCGGCCTGCATATTCTGCGGCGTGCCCTGCGCGTGCATCAGACACAGGGCCGCGCCGCTGTCGGCGACCACGCGCGCAAGGTCCGGGTCGTATCCCAGCGCCGAAACATCGTTGACGATATCGGCCCCGGCCTGCAGGGCGGCCTCGGCCACCGCGGCCTTGCGGGTGTCGATTGAAATCGGTGTGCGCAGGCCCGCCGCGCGCAAGGCGCGGATCACCGGTTCCACACGCGCGATTTCGACGGCGGCGGGCACGTCCTGTGCGCCGGGACGGGTCGATTCGCCGCCGATATCCAGAATATCCGCGCCCTCTTCGACCATCGCGCCCGCACGCGCCGCGGCGGCGTCGATGCTGAAAGCCGTGCCCCCGTCCGAGAAACTGTCGGGCGTGACATTGACGATGCCCATCACCAAGGGTCGGTCCGTCGGCAAGCCCGGCAGGATCACCCGCGGCGCCGACAACGCATCCTGCCAACCCGCCGGAAGATCATGATCATCGGTCAGCGCCTCGTCCCACCAGACATAGCGGCTGCCGGCCAGCGATCGCCCCTTGCGGGGCAGATCGGTGCGGGCACGGGGACGGATCGGCGGAAGACGCATCATGCCCCCCAAACATCAGATCGCGCGCAACTTGGCAAGAAACCGCAGAGTTCAGCCCGCAAATGTTTCAAGCGGCACGCGGCTTCCCGCCGAAGGGCGGCTGCCTTCGGGCATCACAAGGGCCTGCGCGGCGAGGGTTTCAGCCAGCCAGAGCGCCAAGGCCGGGCCATTCGCGGCGCGATCCAAGGGGCCGTCGGGCGTGTCCAGCACAAGCTTGGTCGGGGCCCAGACGATGGTGTGCCCCTGACGGATCGCCCAATCGATCTCGGTCCGCGATTCGACAACGACACACCGCCGATCCCGCGAGGCGAGGATCCACGCGTTTTCCTCGATCGCCAGCAGGTCGATCCGCCGCTGGACAGCGGTATTCGCGACCTGCGCGCGTTCATGTGCGGGCAAGCCGACGCACAGCACCACGGGCAAGCCCCGGGCCTGAAGGCGATCCAGCGTTGTCGCCAACTGATCCCCGGCAATGGTCGCATTATCCAGATAGGCGACCAGCGGGTGCAAGGCGCTGAGTTCCGCGTCGCGCACCGGTTGGGCCGCGCGGGTGCGCACGATCTCGACGCCCAGCTTGAATGGTCCGCGATCCAGTTTCTCGATCCGAACGAAGGTGCGCATGGCCTGCGGCGCCGCAAGGATTCGCTCGGCGACATGCTCGGCCAGCGTCTCCAGCAGGTTGAAGCGTCCCACAGCCAGTTCGTCGGCAATCGCTTCGGTGATGCGGTCATACGACAGGATACGGTCGACATCGTCGTCGATCGGGCCTTCCCATGGCCGCACCTCGACCACGACGTTGAACATCAGCCTCTGGGTATGGCCGCGTTCTGCCTGAAAGGCGCCGATCTCGGCATCGACCATGTAATCGCGCAACGAGATACGGTCGCGGGGATCGGCCGATGCCGTCGCCTCGGCCCGTTCCTCGGGATGCGCAAAGGCAAGATGGATGTCGCTGCTCATGAGGGCGCCTCGGCTTGTGGTTTCAGCGCCTGTTACCGCAGCCGGGCGGCGGATGACAGGCCCCGGGCGGCAACCAAGCGCCCCACAGCGACCTTCAGTTGCTGGAAAGACGGATCGGGCGGCGATAGAACAGGTGCGCACCGTATTGCGCGGTCCGTTCGAAACTGCGCGACCACGACGGGCGCACGCCGGTGGTGTGGAAATAGGTTGCGCCATCCGTAAGTTCGCGCGGGGCACCGGACAGCATGATCTGCGCAATGGCACCGGCAATCTGGCGCGCACGCGGGTCGTTCATCGCCCGCGAACGGCCATTGCAGGCATAACTGAACTGGCAGGCGTTGCGACGGTTGGCATTCTGGTGGACGACGCCGCAGACCGTGTTGGGAAAGCGCGGCTCGTCGACACGGTTCAGGATGACCTCGGCCACGGCGAACTGGCCGAAGATGTCTTCACCGCGCGCCTCGTGATAGATGGCCTCTTGAAGGCAATAGGCCTGTTCATCGCGCTCGGTCGCCAAGGTCAGCAGATAGGATGCATCGTACCGAAGGATGGGCGTCTCGTCGCGCACGGGCTGCGTAACCCGGCTGACAAGAGATTGGTCCATGCCCCGCATCGCCTCGCGCTCGGCACTCAGGGCGATGGCAAGGCTGCGCTCAAGCGGAAGGTCCGCCGCTGCAGGGGCAGCGAAAACGGCAGTCAGCAAACCCAGAGCCAGCGCCATCGGCGCGGCAAAGAACGTCACTCTCATCCCGTCCATCCCAGTTGAGCCACGGCAGCAAAAAGCCCCTCGGCGGTGTCCGGTGGCCCCGTTGATCGGGGTCCAAGATCGTCTTTGAACCGGAAGCGCCTGCGCCCGTGTCCCCCAAACGCGGCCTGTTCCGTGCGAACTCGATAGCCCAAAATACGCCCCGAGTCCAGAAACGGCACTCGGCTCCGCGCGGCACCGTTGCGGCATGCGCGATAATCAGCGTATGCCGCCGTGCAGCATACCCTCGTTGCGGGCGATATATCCCTGTTTTTGCGGGATCGCGACGCGGTCAGCGCATGTCGCGCATGGGCTCCTGCCGGTCGGTGCCCTGAATGGCAAGCTGCGCCGCCGCAAGACGGGCAACCGGCACCCGGAACGACGAACACGACACATAGTCGAAGCCCGCCCCCCGACAGAAGGCAATCGATTCGGGGCTGCCACCATGTTCGCCGCAGATCGACAGCGTCAGGTCCGGGCGCTGCTTGCGGCCGCGCTCGGCGGCGATCAGCAGCAACTCGCCCACCCCGTCGGTATCGAGGACATGGAACGGATCCTCGGCGAAGACCCCGTTCTGGACATAGTACGACATGAATCGCCCCGCATCGTCGCGCGACAGGCCATAGGTCATCTGCGTCAGGTCATTGGTGCCGAAGGACATGAACTCGGAATACTGGGCGATTTCGGCGGCCCTGAGCGCGGCGCGCGGCGTTTCGACCATCACGCCCAACCGATATTCGAACGACGTGCCCTGCTCCACGCGCACCGCCGCCGCAACGGCATCGATCCGTGCTTTCACCAATTCAACCTCGCGCATCGCGGACACCAGCGGGATCATGATCTCGGGCACCACTTTTTCGCCTTTGCGGCCCGTCGCGATGGTCGCCTCGAAGATCGCGCGCACCTGCATCTCGTAGATCTCGGGGACAGTGACCCCAAGACGCACCCCGCGCAGGCCCAGCATGGGGTTGAACTCGGCCAATTCCTCGGATCGGCGGATGATTTCGGACAAGGGTTTGTCCAGCGCATCGGCCAGCTCGCGCATCCCCTCGCGCGTGTGGGGCAGGAATTCGTGCAGCGGCGGGTCGAACAGGCGGATGCACACCGGCAATCCCTGCATGATCGCGAACAACTCGCTGAAGTCGGAGCGCTGCATCGGCAACAGCCGCGCCAGCGCCGCCGCCCGGTCATGCGCGGTATCGGCAAAGATCATCTCGCGCATCACGGTCAGGCGGTCGTCGTTGAAGAACATGTGCTCGGTCCGGCACAGGCCGATGCCCTCGGCCTTGAAGTCGCGCGCAATTCGCGCATCGGCGGGGGTATCGGCGTTCGCCCGCACTCCGATGTCGCGCCGCGCGTCGGCCCATGCCAGCAATTCGTTGAAACTGTCGTCCAGCGCAGGTTCCAGCAGGTCGACGGCGCCCAGCAGCACCTCGCCCGCGGTGCCGTCGATGGTGATCAGATCCCCCTCGTTCAGGACATGCCGCCCGGTGTGCAACTGCCGGTTCTTCGAATCGATCCGAATGCCGGTTGCCCCCACGATGCAGGGCAGGCCCAGCCCACGCCCGATCACCGCCGCATGGCTGGTCATCCCGCCGCGTTCCGTCAGCACCCCCGATGCCGCGTGCATGCCGCGGATATCCTCGGGCGAGGTCTCGCGGCGGACAAGGATGCAGGGTTCGCCCCGTGCCGCACTGGCCTGCGCGGCGGTCGAGGTGAAAACCACGCGTCCGGTGGCGCCACCGGGGCTGGCGGCGATGCCGCGGGCGATGACATCGCGCTTGCCCCGGGGATCGACCTGACGGTGCAACAGATCGGACAGCGCGCGCGGCGTGACGCGCAACAGCGCCTCGTCCTGCGAGATGACCCCGTCGCGCGCCAGCGCCACCGCCACCCGGACCGAGGCCCGGCTGGATCGCTGGACCTTCAGCGCATCCAGAACCCAGATCGCGCCGTTCACGACCGTGAACTCGATCTGCATTTCCTCGCGCAGGCGTTCCCGGCAGACCGCACCGTGGCGCAACAGGTCGGCAAAGGCCTGCGGATGCTGTTCTTCCAGCGAGGCGCCGCGCGGATCGCGCGTCAGATATATGACCTCTGGGTTGTCCGAGATCGCATCGCGCCCCTGCCCGGAAATCGCATAGCGACCGGTGATCTGCGGCGCGCCCGTGACCGGATCGATGAACTGGATGACCCCCGCGCCTGAATCGGCGGTGCCGAAGCCCCCCGCCATCGCCTGGACGACCAACCCCAGACCGGCCTCGGCCGGCGCGCCCTTGGCTTGGCGCAGCAGGCGGGCGGATGTCCCTTCCCAAGCGCGCGCCATCGAGCGCAGGACCTCGCGCAACTGGGTACGCGGATCCTGTGGAAAGGGTTCTTCCATCTCCATCTCGTAGTCGCGCAGCGCGGACTTGAGGGCGGACAGGCTGGGCTGATCGGCGTTGATCATGTCGGGGTCGAGCCGCGCGACATGTTGCGCATAGGCCTGCACGAACCCCAGATACAGCGCCGTGGCCACGGACTCGCCATGGTGTTCGGCAATCTCGGCGTGGCGCGCGTCGTTCATCCCGATGTTCAGGATCGCCCCCGGGCCGCCCCAATCGGGATTTTCGGCAGACGGGCGCACCGACAGAAGCTGGCCGGCCTCGAATCGCGACAGCAGCGGTTCAAGAGCGGGCATCTGCCCGGCGGCGATGCCCCGCACGGAATCGAAGGACAGGGCCACGGTGCGGGGCACCGGCAGATCGAGCCGCACAAGACGTTGCAGGCACTTCGCCCGCCAGCCATGGGTGCGCACCGAGATCGGCGCCGAGCCGGTGATTTCGGAATAATCGATAAGGGACATATTCTTGACGGCCATGGCGCGGTCTCCTGTGGCGCGCAGGATAGGCTTTGTCAGCCCTTGTGCAAGCGCAGAAATAAGAAAGGGGGGCGCTGCCCCCCTCTGCCCTTCGGGCATTCACCCCCCGGGATATTTCCGGACAGATGAGAGCGCTAGCCTTCGATGCGCGTCAGGTCGGCCACTTGGGCGCAAGTGGCGCGGATGCGGTGCAAGAGGTTGAGGCGGTTGCGGCGCACCACGGCGTTGTCGGTGTTGATCTGCACCGCCGTGAAGAAGGCATCAATGGGCGCGCGCAGGGCGGCCATGGCGGCCATGGCGGCGGCGAAATCTTCCTGCGCCATGGCCGGGGCGATCGTGGATTCGGCGGCGTCGAGGGCAGCGAAAAGGGCGCGCTCCTCGTCGGTTTCGGCGAATTTCGGATCGGCACCGTAGGAATATTCGACGCCGTCCTTTTGTTCGGCTTGGGTCAGGATGTTGTTGGCGCGCTTGAAGCCCTGGATCAGGTTTACGCCATCGTCGGTTTTCAGCGTTTCCGACAGGGCGCGGGCGCGGGTGACCAAGAGCGTCAGGTCGTCGTTGCCGGGCATGGCGAGGCAAGCGTCAATCACGTCGTGACGGATGCCTTCGTCGCGCAGGAAGACCTTGAGGCGGTCGTGGAAGAAGGAGAGGAGGTCGGGCAGCACAATGCCGAGCGGCTTGGTTCTGATGCTTACATCTCTCGCTTTGCCATCAGCAATATGCTTGATCGTCCACTTTTGTGACGCAATCATTTCAGCAGGATCATCGACGGTTGCCACGATGACATCAGTACAGTCTTCGCGAAGTTCAGCCGGATACTGACCTGTTACGCCGATACTGGTGTACTGATCAGCGTCCTTACGGAGCTGAACGAACAAGTTGTGGTTTCTATTCCACTGCGTGATCAGAGCGTTGAATGCATCTACGACAAGGCGTCCAAGTTCGATGCGCGCTGCATTCGTGATCTTCAATCTGGAAGCACCCAGCGCCGCCCTCCGCAGCGCAAACGGATCCTTCGACCCAGTCGGTTTCTCGTCAATTGCCCAGAAACCGGTCAGCGTGTCGATCTTGTCGGCCAGCGCGACGGCGACCGACACGGGGTCGGTGGGCACGGCATCCGACGGGCCCAGCGGCTGATAGTGTTCCTTGCAGGCGTTCGCGACCTCGTCGGGCAGGCCCGCCGCCTTGGCATAATAGACGCCCATCGTGCCTTGCAGTTCGGGGAACTCGCCGACCATGGCCGATTGCAGGTCGGCCTTGGCCACGGCTGCGGCCTGCGCAGCGAGGTTAGGATCGGCGCCGACCAGCGGCGCGATCTCGCGCGAAAGGGCACAAATGCGATCTATCCGCGCTTTTTGGCTGCCCAGCTTGTTGTGGAAGGTGACATTCGCCAGCCCTTCGGCCATGCCCGAAAGCCCGACATTCGCGACCACGCGCAAGTCATTCTCCCAGAAGAATTTCGCGTCCGACAGTCGGGCGGCGAGAACCTTCTGATTGCCGTGCAGGATGGTCGCCCCGTTGTCGGCGGTTTCGCGGTTGGCGACGGTCACAAATCGAACAATCCGGCCCGTTGCGGGATCGCGCAGCGAGAAGAATTTCTGGTGCTCGCGCATCGAGGTTTGCAGCACCTCGGGGGGCAGCGACAGGAAATCTTCGCGGATGGTGCCGACCAGAACGACGGGCCATTCGACAAGACCCGAAACCTCGGCCAGCAGCGCCGGATCCTCGACCAGTTCGAGGCCCAGCGCGAAGGCGCGGTTGCGGGTTTCGTTCTCGATCATCGCGGCGCGTTCGGCCGGGTCGAGGACGACGAAGGCGCGTTTCAGCTTGGCCGCGTAATCATCGAACGAGGTGACGGCGAAGGCATCGGGCGCCATGAAACGGTGGCCGCGCGTGGTGTTTCCGGCGGCGATGCCGTCGATTTCGAACGGAACGACCTCGGCCCCCGCGTCGCTCACCTTGAGCAGCAGGATCGAATGCAGCGGGCGCACCCAACGCAGCGACCCCGAACCCCAGCGCATGGCCTTGGGCCAGGGGAAGGTGCGGATGGTCTTTTCCAGAACCTCGGTCAGGATCTCTTCGGCGGGGCGACCGGGTTTGTGGATATGGGCGACATAGAAGGCACCCTTCTTGTCTTCCTGAACCTGCAATTGCTCCATCGTCAGCCCGGTCGAGCGCAGGAACCCGTCGATCGCGGGCTGCGGCGCGCCGACCTTGGGCCCCTTGCGGTCTTCGTGCTGGGTCGGGCTTTCGGCGCTGAGGCCCTCGATGGCCAGCGTCAGGCGGCGCGGCGTGGAAAAGGCGCGCGCATGGGCATAGGTCAGCCCGCCGTCGACAAGGCCATCGGTGATCAGCTTGCGCAGGTCCTCGGCGGCGCGGATCTGCATGCGGGCCGGGATTTCCTCGGAGAAGAGTTCGAGCAGGATGTCAGGCATGGCTTATCTTTCGGGGGCGGGCGGGCAATCCGCGGGCAGCGGATCCTCGTCGAAATAGGCGGTGCCGCAGGCGTTGATCTGGGGCCAGACAAACGCGCGGCCATCGGGATACAGCGCCATCACGCGGTCGATCCCATAGGGCGCATTCGCTGCAACCAGAACGGCGCGCGCGGCCCCTGCTTCAAGGTCGGCGCCGATGCCCTCGGCATCGAAACAGTCGAACCAGCCCGGCGCGATCAGCGGCGTGGGATCGGCATAGTCGGCAAGGCCCGGCGCGTCGCCCGAGACGGTGAAACAGGCACGATACCGAACCGGCGAGCTGTCGGAATCGATCCCGCGAAATTCCGCGATCGACAGCGTCACGGGGCCATCGACCCCGGCAACGGCATAGGTCGGGCGGGTCGGCAGTTCCTCGTAATAGGCATAGACCTGCGTGTACCAGATACCCACGCCCGTCGCGATCATCGGGATCACGAGGCCCAGAACGGCGATGCGTCCAGCGTTCATGCGGCGTATCCCCCGGCATCGGTTTGCACGAACGCATCGGCGCATTTCTTCGCCAAGGCGCGCACGCGTCCGATATAGGCCTGACGTTCCGTCACCGAGATGACACCGCGCGCGTCGAGCAGGTTGAACAGGTGGCTGGCCTTGATGCACTGGTCATAGGCCGGATGCACCATGATGATGCGCTTGCCCGAATTGGGGTCGGCCGGTTCAAAGGCCAGCAGGCGTTCGCATTCGGCCTCGGCATCCTCGAAGTGGCGCAGCAGCATCTCGGTGGTCGCGCCGTCGAAGTTGTGGCGGGAATATTCCTGCTCGGTCTGGCGGAAGATGTCGCCATAGGTCAGCGCGATCGGCGTTTGCGGATCGTTGAAGGGCATGTCCATGACGTGGTCGATACCCAGAACATACATCGCCAGCCGTTCCAGACCATAGGTCAGCTCGCCCGAGACCGGGTGACAGTCGTGGCCCCCGACTTGCTGGAAATAGGTGAACTGCGACACTTCCATGCCGTCGCACCACACTTCCCAACCCAGCCCCCAGGCGCCGAGCGTCGGCGATTCCCAGTCGTCCTCGACGAAGCGTATATCGTGCAGCGCCGGGTCCAGCCCGATTGCGGCAAGCGATCCAAGATACAGGTCCTGCAGGTCAGGCGGGCTCGGCTTGATGATCACCTGATACTGGTAATAATGCTGAAGCCGGTTCGGGTTCTCGCCATAGCGGCCATCGGTGGGCCGGCGTGACGGCTGGACATAGGCCGCCGCCCAAGCACGCGTGCCCAGACTGCGCAGCGTGGTGGCGGGGTGAAAGGTGCCGGCGCCCACCTCCATGTCATAGGGTTGCAGCACGGCGCATCCCTTCGACGCCCAGTAGGATTGAAGGCGCAGGATGATTTCCTGAAAACTGCGGGGCTTGGAAGCGCTGTGGGTCATCTGGGGTCCGGACAATCGCGAAGTCTGCGCCTGAATAGGCAAGCGCCGCCCCGCGGTCAACGTGGCCCCAGACCCGCAGCGTGCCTCTTTCGTAAAAACTGCGCGATTCCGCTCTTGAAAGCGTAAACTAACCGTTATTTTACAGGAATATGTTGCCCCGGCCTGTTAGGGTCGGCACAGAATCAAACAAAAATACTTGGAATGACCGTGACCGACCGTAGCTTGAAACCGTTTCTCTTCGTCGTGCTGATGCTGGTGCTTGCACCGTTCAGCGCGTTTGCACAGGCCCAGCACTGGGTCCAGATCGAAGCCCATGCGACTCTGCGCACCGCCGAAGAATTCGCCGCGCGGTATCAGCAGCGCCTTGGCAATGTGGCCGGGTTCCGGATCGCCGGCGGCTGGTATGCGCTGGCCATCGGCCCCTATGCCACCGAGGACGAGGCCGAAGCCCGGCGCGCGCAACTGGTCGCCGCCGGCGATATCCGCGATGACGCCTATACGACCGACAACGCCATCTATGGCCAGCAGTTCTGGCCTGCCAGCGGCACAACCGGCGCGGCGCTGAACCCGCCCGCCGCCGAGGCCCCGGCAGTTCCCGCAACCGCGCCCGCCGTTGTCGAGGAACCGGTGCAGGAACCCGTGGTCGCTGCAACTGAAGCCCCGGCCGAACCCGCAGCGCCGGCCGAACCCACGATCGCCGACCTGCCAGACGAACCGCTGGACGTGGCCCGGCGCCTTGAATACGAACTGACCCGCGACGAACGCGCTGGCATCCAGATCGCCCTTCAGTGGTTTGGCTTCTATCGGTCGGGCATCGATGCGCAATTCGGCCCCGGCACGCGCCGCGCGATCGAGGATTGGCAAGCCACGCTGGGCTTTGATGCCACCGGCTTCCTGACCACGCGCCAGCGCGCGCTGCTGATCTCGAACTATGATGCCGCCGTGGCCCGCTATGGGTTCAACGCGTTCCGCGACGAGGGGGCCGGCATCGAGATGACGTTGCCGCTGGCGATGGTTGCCTTCGACCGTCACGAGGCGCCGTTCTCGCATTTCCGCGAAATCAACGGCAGCGGGATGCGCGTGTTGTTCATCAGTCAGGAAGGAACGCAGGCGACGTTCCTTGGGCTGTATGAAATCCTCCAGACCCTCGAAGTGATCCCGCTGGAAGGCGAGCGCGAACGCGGGCGTGACAGCTTCCGCATCACCGGTCGCAACGAAACCACGCGCGCCCATGTCGAGGCCAGCTATCGCGGGGGCGCCATCAAGGGCTGGGCGCTTTTGTGGGGTCCGTCGGCCGATGCCGATGCCGATCTTGTGCTGTCGTCGATGCGCGAAAGCTTCCGCACCATTGACGGGGTTCTGGCGTCGAACGCCGGTGCCGCGATGTCGACGGTGTCGCGGATGGACCTTCTCTCGGGGCTGGAAGTGCGCCGCCCGGAACGGTCGCGCACCGGGTTCTTTGTGGACGCGACCGGCACGGTCGTGACCGTCAGCGAGGCCGTCAGCGGTTGTGACCGTGTCACCATCGACGAAGCCTATCGCGCCGAGGTCCTCACCAACGACCCTGCCTTGGGTGTCGCGGTGCTGCGGCCCCTCGACCCGCTGGTGCCCTTGGCCTTCGCGCAGTTCTCGACGGCGCAGGCGTCGATCAACTCGGAAGTCCGCCTGTCGGGCTTCAGCTATCAGGACACCCTGACCCGCCCGATCCTGACCTTCGGGACGCTGGGCGATGTCACCGGGCTGAACGGCGAAACCGATCTGCGCCGCCTGACGATCACCGCGCAGGAAGGCGATGTTGGCGGTCCCGTGTTCGATGCATCGGGCGCCGTGATGGGCATGCTGTTGCCGCGCCCCGAGACCCCCGGTCGCATCCTCCCCGAGGATGTGAACTTCGCGGCCTCGTCGGATGCCATTGCCGCGCTCTTGCAGCAGGCCGGACGCTCGGCTTCGCAAAGCCGGGCCCCGGTTCCCATGACCGCCGAGATGCTGACGCGCGTGTCGGCAGACCTGACGGTCCTTGTGTCCTGCTGGAACTGATCGCACCGCATCAAGCTTGAAACGGCGGCCCTTACGGGGGCCGCCGTTTTCGTTTCAGGCACGCTCGACCCGGCAATGAAAACAGTTGTTGGTCGCCGACCGGATATGTGCATAGGCGATGTCGTCGCGGGCCAGCAAGGCCGCGCTGGCGGCGATCAGGTCGCCGGTTTCGACAATCGCCCCCGTGCCATAGACAATTCGATCATCGGCCGAATACCCCCGCAGGATATAGCGCGGGGAAACGAGGAACGCGGGCAAGTCAGGGCCGGGCTGGGCCAAGGGCATGTCTTGCGACACGAAGATCGGCCCGGTTTCCGCATAGGGGTTGAGCGTGGCAAAGGGCCGATGCGCCAGCACCAGATACGCCGCGCCCGCCGGCACCATCTGCATCGAGGCCCGGCAGGGCACGCCGTCGCCATCGGAAACACGCCGTTCGGGGATCTGGCCATGGGCATCGGCGCCGCCGTTGCGAAAATGCGCGACGATGGCCGACGGAAGGGGATGAAAAATCGGTGTCATGGGGGCCTCTGGGCTTGGTGATTGCCCTCGATCCTGCCCCGCCGCACCCGACAGCGGCGACCCGGATCATGCCGAAACCTCAGCCGCGCCAGAAGCGGGGCAGCAGCAACACGACCACGGCAACCAGTTCCAGCCGGCCCATCATCATCGCCAGCGTCATCAGCCACTTGGCCGAATCGGGGAACAAGTGCATCGCGCCGGTGGGCCCGACCTCGGCCCCGAAGGCCGGGCCGACGTTGCAAATGCTGGTCCATGCGGCGGTGAAAGCCGTGCGCATTTCAAGCCCGGTCAGGGACAACAGCACGGTGAACACGCCGAAACCCACGACGAAGGCGCTGAACATGACGATCACCGACGAGACGACATCCTCGCTCAGGGGACGGCCGTCCAATTGAAGGCGGACGACACGGTTCGGTGTCACCAACTGGCGAATCTGCCCCTTGATCGCCTCGAACAGGACGATGAAGCGGAACGTCTTGATCGAACAACCGGTCGAGGCCGTGCACGCCCTGATGAACCCGACGACGATCATCACAAGGATCGGGAAATCGCCCCAGGACGCGATATCGGCACTGGTGAACCCCGTCCCCGAGAACATCGATACCACGTTGAATGCGGTCTCGCGCACGACGACCTCGGGATGGTCGGATCCGTGGATCAGCCGATAGGCGATGACCGCCCCCACGGCATAAAGGGTCCAGCGCAGATAGGCGCGGATCTGGATATCCCGGAACAACGGCTGAAACGACCCGTTGACCGCCTGAAGATACCGGATGAACGGAAGGCCGGCGAGCAGCATGAAAATAATGCAGATCCACTGTGCCGCCGGTCCATAGGCCCCGAACGACGCATCGCGGGTCGAGAATCCGCCCGTCGACATTGTCGCCAGTGCATGGTTGACGGCGTCGAACGTGTTCATGCCCGCAAGGATATACGCGCCCGCGTTCAGGATCGTGAGGCCGACGTAAATCTGCAGCAACATCCAGCTGATGTCGGCTGCGCGCGGCAGCACCTTGCCCATGGTGTCGAACCCTTCGGATCGAAAGTGCTGCATGCCGCCCACTTTCATCACCGGCAGGAAGATCAGCGCGACCAGAACGATTCCCAGACCGCCCAACCATTGCAGCATCGACCGCCACAGCAGGATGCCCGGCGGCATCTCGTCGATACCGTCGAACATCGTCGCGCCCGTGGTCGTCAGGCCCGACATCGCCTCGAATATGGCCTCGGTCCAGTCGACATGCGCGAGGCCCAGCTCGAACGGGATAGCCCCGAACAGCGGCAGGACCGTCCAGGACAACGTCGTCAACAGGAACGATTGCCGGATACTGAGCGAGGCGCCCACACTGTGCGAGGTCGCGACAACCACCAAGGCACCCGAGGTCACCGAGACGAAGCTGGCAAACAGGAAGACCCGCCAATCGGGATTTCCATTCGCGTAATCGACCGCCAAGGGCACGAGCATCAACAGGCCCAGTGTCGCCACCAGCCAGCCGATGATGTTCATGACGGCGCGAAAATCGATCATGCCAAACCCTTGGCCGGGGCCGCGCGTGGTGTCAACGGGGTTTCAAAGCGCCCCGGCCGTGACGCGAACACGCGGCAACAGGGTGTCGACATCGGCGCGGCGGCAAAGCTGGGTTCCGGGCGTCATGACCGCTGCGGCCGCCGCCGCCGTCCCCAGCGCCAGCGCCTGTGTCAAACTGCCGCCATTCGCCAGCGACAGGGTCAGGCCCGCCACGAAACTGTCACCCGCGCCCACGCGGCTGGCAACCGGCACCTGCGGTGGCACGGCGGCAAGCGCCAGTTCAGGCGTCGCCAGAACCGATCCTTCCGCGCCGTGCGCCAGAACGACCACATCGGCCACGCCCCGCGCCGCAAGGTCACGCGCGAACGCGAGACTGTCCATCAGCGTCGGCAGCGCCCGACCGGCGGCGGCTTCGCTTTCGGATTGATCCATGCGCAGGACAAAGGGACGCGCCGTGCCTTCGGCTTTGCCCGGTGCAACGAGATCCGCCAGCGCCGGACCCGAGGTGTCGACGATGACGCGAGCCGGGGCAACCGCTGCACACAGGTCGCGCGCAAACTCCGCGGGCATTCCGGCGGGTTGGCTGCCGCTGAGAACCACGAAAGCGTCCCGCCCGCTGCGTTGGTCCAGCAGATCGGTCAGCTCCCCAAGGAACCGTTGCGTCATCCCCGTCGACCATGTTGGACCGGGCAGGACGAACCGGAACTGTTGACCGGTGCCGTTTTCGGTCACGGCCAGGCTTTCGCGCGTTTCGCCCGATGTTGCAAAGCGAACAAGGTCGATCCCCTGTTCTTCGACAAGCGCGGCCAGCCGGCCGCCGTTTGCCCCGCCCAGCGCAGCCATGGCCACAGCCTGACCGCCAAGGGCCCTGATCGCGCGCGCGACGTTCAGCCCTCCGCCCCCGGGTTCGACTTGCGGGTCGGCCAGACGCAGCTTCGGCCCCGCCTGAACAAGGGGGGCCGATGCACTGATATCCAGCGCCGGATTCAGCGTGAGGGTAATGATCGGGATCATCGGCTTGACCGGCACAGGGCGGATGGAACACCCCCCATGCTGAACCCGCAACCGCATGGGCGCAAGGCCCCCCGCATCGGGAGGCCGGCGCGATCAGCCGCCATGCACCAGCGTGCCGAACAGGCGTGGCTCGATGCTCTGGCTCGAGAAGGTCGGACCGCGCGTCAGCAAGCTGACGGCATCATGGCTGTGCAGGCTTTCCTGATGGCTGGCGACGACGCGGAAGTCACCGATGCGGCCATCGGCCTGCAACGCCTCGCAGAACAAGCGCGCCGCGTCTTCGACGAAGATCGGGTTGGCGGCGTTGAGTTCGGCGAAAGCCTGTTCATCCTCGCGCTTGACCATGACTTGCGTTTCCGTCGGCACGACGCGGCGGCAGGCTTCGATCACATCCTCGAACCACAGGGTTTCGCCGGGGAGAATCTCCAGCGACAACCGCGCTACGGAACGCTGCGAATGCGGCGTGGCCAACTGGTTGCGCGTCTCGCGGGCATGTTCGCTGAGTTCAAGCGAGCATGGGCACGTCGAAGAATAGACATAATCCAGATGC
The DNA here is from genome assembly GCA_041397065.1 of Paracoccaceae bacterium. GTDB lineage: Bacteria > Pseudomonadota > Alphaproteobacteria > Rhodobacterales > Rhodobacteraceae > Pararhodobacter. Next base: position 235,468 of record JAWKXG010000002.1, read on the forward strand.
AGGAACTGCCGGCGCACACCGTCATTTTCCGCAACTTCCAGCGCGATGTCGTAATACTGCCAGCCCCACAGGCCCGAACGCAGGCTGTTGACCTTCATCGGGTAGGAAAAGCGCATCATGATCCGCGCATCCAGGCTGCCAAGGTCGGCGATGTAGTCATCCAGCGCGGCATCGATCACTTCAAAGCTGAAACGCTTTTCGCTGTGGCGATAGAAGCTGCGCATGATGCGGGACATGTTGATGCCCTTCTTCTCGGCCTCGAGGCTGACCGTCCCGGTCACCGACGCCTGAAGGGTCACCGACTCTTCCGAGCCGTCGGCACCCGGACGCTGGCGCAGGCGGATCGGCAACCGGAAATTCGAGATGCCCACATGCTGAATGGGCATATGCGCGCCCCGGATCAGGCTGCTGGGGCCGTTCTGAAGATCGGGCATGCCGCGCTTATAGGCGGCGTCGACCATGAAGTCCGACGGATAGAGGCGGTTGAACGCCGGGTAGGCCGGCGCCTCGCGCCCGGTCAGGGCCCGCGTGACCACGGGGTCCAGCGCGTTGAGCTCGGCCTCGGGAGCGGCCGAAGCCCACGAGCGCAGCAGCGCGAGCGCCGCCTTGGCCGCGTCGAGTTCGGGCGTCTGGTTGTTCACCGGCTTATGAATCGTCATCGTTCACCCCTCCGTGTGACCCAGAGCCATTAAGTATGGTGTCCGGGGTCTGTTTGAAAGGGTTACGCTGTCCGACCCCGTTCGGATCACACGAAAACGGCGTCAGACGGCGTCAAGCGCCGCATGAATGTCGGCCAGAAGGTCGTCGGGATCCTCGAGCCCGATGCTGAGGCGGATCAGACCGGGTGTGATGCCCGCGATAACCTTTTGTTCGGCGGGCAAGCGCTGGTGCGTCGTGGTCGCCGGATGGGTCGCGATCGACTTCGCATCCGCGAAGTTGTTCGAGATCAGGATCAGCTGCAGCGCGTTCATGAACCGAAACGCCCCTTCCTTGCCGCCCACCACCTCGAGCGCCAGCACCGTGCCGCCCGACGGCGCTTGCGCTATGGCAACCGCGTGCTGGGGATGGCTGGGCAATTGCGGATAGCGCAGTTGCGACAGCTTGGGATGGTTTTGCAGGGCCTCGGCGATCCTGAAGGCCGCCGACGCCTGCGCGCGCACCCGCAGTTCCATCGTCTCGAGGCCCTTCAGATGCGTCCATGCCGCGAACGGATTGATCGCCCCGCCGGTATGTTTCATGTAGCTTTCGATCGGGCCGCGGATCAGCGCGCGCGGTCCGCAGATCACGCCCCCCAGCATCCGCCCCTGCCCGTCGACGTGCTTCGTGGTCGAATAGACCACGAGGTCAGCACCCAGTCGCGCGGCATAGGAAAACACGGGCGTCGCCATGGCGTTATCAACAACGACCAACGCACCATGTGCATGTGCCACCTTCACCACATGCGCCAGATCGACAACCTCAAGCGTCGGGTTCGAGATGGATTCGAGGAACACCAACCGCGTGTCCGCCCGGATCGCAGCGTCCCATGCCGCGTTGTCAGTGCCATCCACCAATGTGATTTCCACGCCAAAACGGCGTAGGACGTCCTCGAGAATATAGAGGCACGACCCGAATAGCGCCCGCGAGGCCACCACATGATCGCCCGCCTTGGTCAGTGCCATCAGCGCGCCATTGACCGCCGCCATGCCCGATGTGCAGGCAAAGGCATCCTCGGTCCCTTCGATCATCGCGATGCGGTCTTCGAACATGCGGTTCGTCGGGTTGCCATAGCGGGCATAGATGAATTCATCCGGACCGCTCTGGACAAAGCGCGCCTCGGCGGCCTCGGCCGAGGGATAGACAAAGCCCTGAGTCATGAACATGGCTTCGGACAGCTCGCCATACTGGCTGCGCCGTATGCCACCATGCACCGCCATCGTCCGCGGGTTCCATTTGCGGGAATTGTCCCCTGCCGTCATCGCGCCCTCCTGCGGCATCGCCGCGGTAAGTCACCGGCACGAGGGGGCGTGCGACACGGCGCTGCCCTGCCTCTTTAGCGGTTTCTTTAGCGTGGGCCGCAAGCCGGCACAAAGCCCCACGTGCAACAGCGGATACGCCAGATCGGGGCGAATCGTCAATGCTGCACGCGCAAATGCGGCAGCTTCGCGCCTGCGCGCCCCGGTGAATCCCCCAGATCGCCGCGAATTGACCCGCGACCTGCCCCCGAATCGCCCTGTTCAGAAGGGATTGATGGGGAACTCGAAACGCACACACAACCGGAACGCGATGAAACCCGAACACACGACTTCCAAGAGCCCCCCGGCCTTGGCGCTGCCTCTGCGGATCATTGCCCTGACCGCGTCGGTATTTGGCTTCAGCCTTTTCGGCATGGGCGTATGTCCAGCAGGCACAGGCACAGACCGCGATGGAAACCGCGATCTCGCTGACCTTACCGCTGACAGAACTGCGCATGAGCAGCCGCGCCCGATCCGAGGTTGAATCGGCCCTGCGCGCCATGTCCGACCGCGACCTGAGCCTGACCTACGCGCGGATCCACTCGACCTTCGCACCTATGTCGGCGACGATGACCTGTCGGTCGCGCGCGCCTTGGTCGATTACGCGTTGCTGGCCGAAGCCGAATTGTTCGCCCGCGGCATCCAGCGCCTGAGCGGCACGCAGTCAGCGCGCGACATGCTAACGGCTTACGAACTGGTCCTCTGACAGACTGGCCCTTCAGTAGCCACGCGGCGCGTCAAGCCTTGACGCGCCGCCATCACATTTCGCCCTCTCGGGGGGCAGGCTGGGCAAACGGCACCAAACCCGCGGCAACCGCCGTTCGGGAGCGACGAAAGAGAAGGCACAGATCACGCGGAAAGGGGGCGGCAATGACATTGCTGGCCATCAATGCCCGACACGGCGAACTGAGGCTGGCCACCCCGGGCCAAGAGCCCCCCGAACAAGCTTTGCGTCAGATCCTGTCCACCCTGCCCCGCGATGCACCCGTTGTCATCATGCTGCATGGTATGGGCTATTGCCCCGACAGCCCCGGGCGATCCCCCCACGACCTGCTCTATGCGCCGCGTGCGGGGCATGCGCGCAGCCGCAACATCTCGTGGCCGCGTCGGCTGGGCTTTGCGCTGCCCGGCCCGCGCCCGACGCGCGGTCTGTGCATCGGCTTCGGCTGGCCCGCGGCAGGTACGATCTGGCAGGCCACGCGCGCGGCCGATGAAGCGGCCTCGATGCTGGCACGCCTCGTGCAGATCATCCGGCGGATCAGTCCGGGCCGCCGCGTCGACCTGTTCGGGCATTCACTGGGGGCGCGCGTGATCCTCGGCACCGTGCCCTTGCTGGCCGCCGGGTCGCTGGGACGGGCCTTCCTGCTGGCGGGCGCCGATTTCACCGTCAGCGCGCGGCGGGCCCTGACAACGCAAGCCGGGGCCGATACCGAATTCTTCAACATCATCACGCGCGAGAACGATCTGTTCGACTTCCTGTTCGAACGGGTTCATGCCCCCTTGGGCGGGACATATGCCCTTGGATACGGCGTTGCGGGCCACGCCAACTGGTTGGATATCCAGATCGATTCAGGCACGACACGGGCCAATCTCGCCCGGATCGGTTTCCCGCTGGCGCCCCCTGCAGGACGCGTCTGCCATTGGTCCGTCTATTTGCGGCCCGGGGTCTTTCGCCTGTATCGCGGATTGATCCATGACCGGCAGCGCCTGCACATGGGCCTGATGCGCGAAACGCTGGCAATCCCGCCCGATCCGCGTTGGGCCCGCCTTCTGGCGCGCCGGGTCGGAACGATCCCTTCCCTGCCCGTGCTGGCCGTTCAGTCGCGCGGGCCGGTCCAATAACGGTCGATCAGGCGATAGTTCCCCAACAGAAACGCGAACATCACGCCCATCTGGCCGAACGTGTCCCAGAACACGTAAACGTCGGTCGAGAAGTTGCGCCAGACCAGTTCGTTCATGCCCGCGAAAGCCAGAAAGAACCAAGCCATCCTGCGGGTCAGAATCATCCATCCTTCGTGCGAGATGGGCAGCGCCTGATCCAGCACGAAGGCCAGCCATGACTTTCCGCGCCACAGCCCGATGAACAGGATGATGCCGAAAGCGCCGAAGATGAAGGTGCTCTTCATCTTGAACGCGCGCTCATCGTTGAAGACCACCGTTGCGACGCCCAAGATCAGCAGCAAGGCCAGCGTGAACACCTGTATCCGCGAGATCCGGCCGCTGAGCCACCATTGCGCCAGTGTCGCGACCAGTTGCACGGGAATGAAGGCCAGGACCGCAAAGACGAACCCGTCATATTCCGACCCGAACATCGCGAACCGCGTGTCCTTGGCCCACAGGTAGACCCCGAGGAACACGATCAGCGGGCCGAACTCCAGCACTTGCTTGAGCAGGCCGGAGACGGGTTTGGGTTCTTTGTCGCTCATGGGCCCTCCGAAGGCTGGGTGCCGCGGTCTTGTGCCTTGCATCCCGGCCCAAGGCAAGGGGAGTGAACCCAAAGGACGGCGTCAGGGCCTGACGCGCGCAACGATCCCGTTATGATCCGATCCCAACAGGGGACGGCGCTCGGCGATACCGGAGCCTGTGGACAGGATCGTATCGATTGGCAACGAGAAGGGGCCAAAGCTGAAACTGCCCAGATAAGGGCCAACACGCTGGGTGCCGCTGGCCTCGGCGATGCGGGCGACGGGGCGCCCCCAGCCGGGCATGTTGAAATCGCCCCCGACGATGGCCGGCCCCTGAACCCGGCCCAGCACCGCCAAGGCGGATTCGATGTGCTGGGTCATGGTGTGCGGATAGGGCCACGGCAGATGCACCGACCCCAACCACAGCTCGCCTTGCGGCGTCGTGGCGCGGGCCAACGCCAGCGCACGCTCGTCCGAACAGGCGGTCTGCGACAGGGGCCAGCGCGAAAGGATGGCGATGCCCGACCAGCGCGAGAACGGGCACAGATGCTGATGCGGGAACGACCCTGCCAGCTGGCGCAGTATGACGTTGTTGTCCGTGCTGACCTCTTGCAGCAGCACGATATCGGGCGCGACGGCGGCAATATCGTCCAGCAACGGGCCAGCATCCGGCAAAGGGGCCCACAGGTTCTTGCTGTAAACGGTGACAACCGGCCCGGTCCCCGGCCCCGCCGTGGCCCGATAGTCCAGAAGGATCGGCCCTGCGGCCACGCCGGCCAGCATCAGCCCAAGCGCCCCGGCAAGCCGCGCCCGCAGCAACAGTGCGGCCAGCCCCAGAATGCCGGTCACCAAACCGGCGATCACCCGCAACACGGAAAAGGAATCGCCCAGCGGATGCAGGGCCCCGGCATAGCCCGCAACAACGAACGCCCCTGCCATGGCAAGGGCGACCGTGAGCATCGACAGGAAACCGGGACGAACGTGGCGCATGGATCGGAAATAATCCGTCCCGCGCAACGCGGCAAATCACGCCCGGGTGACCGGCGAACCGGTCCGTCCCCCGTCAGCGCATGCGCGCCATGATGTTGTCCTTCAGGAAAAACTGGTGATACAGCGCCGCGCCGACATGCCCCGCCAACAGCGCAAGGCCGAGGTTGAAAAGGATCTCGTGCACTTCGCCCAGATCGGTGATCATCCCGAACCAAGCCCCCATGCCCGACAGCGGCAGGGCAAGGATGACCAGATACAGCAAGCCATGAACGATGGCAGCCGCCACGGTGATCAACCGGGCCTGCCCCGCCGGTTGTGCGGGGGCGCCTTGCGTGATGCGCAGCACGATCCGCACGACACCCAGCAGCAAAATGACGATGCCCACGATCACATGCACGCGGACGCCGATGTCCGGGGTGAAATCGGTCGCGCCTTGCCGCACGACGCGCCAAGCGTCCTTCATGGCCTCGTGGCTGACGAAACTGGCAAGGAACAGCGCGAGCGTCAGCCAGTGAACGAGGCGTTGTGCGAAACTATAGCGGGACTCGCTGGTCATCGGACCCTCCGGAGTGTGTTGATCTCAGACATTGAACGGCCGACCGCGCCGGGTCTGTCGCTTGCGCACGACAATAGGCCGACACCCAACGAAAGAAAAGAAGGGGACGCCCGGTGATTCGGGTGAATGTTTCGCCTGCGGAAACAATGAATATTGATTGTTTATCAATATCATACGGAAACGCAGGTGACACGATCCGTGGCACTGTAACGCAGAACTTTTTTCACCTCGTGATGTGCCTATTATGCAACTTGGAAGTGTATTTCTGAGAAAAT